>DATEJU010000095.1:0-16347 GCA_035277805.1 Paraburkholderia sp.
TCGCTGGTGTAGCGGCGCGTCACGCGCTCGAGCTCGCCACGCGACAGCGTGCGCGGATCGACGCGGATACCGCCCTTCGCGCCGCCGTATGGCACGTTCACTGCAGCATTCTTCACCGACATCCACGCGGACAGCGCCATCACTTCGGAGAGCGTAACGTCCTGGTGGTAACGCACACCGCCCTTGCCGGGACCGCGCGAGACGTTGTGCTGCACGCGATAGCCTTCGAAGTGTGCAACCGTGCCGTTATCGAGTTCGATCGGGCAATCGACGATCAGGATGCGCTTCGGACGCTTGAGCGTCTCGAGCCAGCGCGAGAGCGAGCCGAGATACGGCGCCACGCGGTCGACCTGACGAAGATAGTTGCCCCACGGACCGAGATCATCCGCGTGAAGATACGAAGGAACCGAAGACACTGCTGCAGACTGCGATTGGGAAGACATGAACGCTCCAGCGATCGATGAAGTGGTGCCATTGTCAGAAAACGCCCCCACGAAATCCAATGCCGTTTGGTCATCCCGTTATGCTTTTCGTGCATAACCCTTCCAAAATCGAAAGAACATGTCGCAGGCCACTAGATGGATGGACGGCGGCCCGTGCGTGCGTTGCAGACGTGTCGCCCCATGCCGATTATTGCCGCACGCGAAAAACATCGATGCGGATCCGGCACCGTTGTTGTGCTTTCGTCCGCATCGATCGTTTCGTCGGTCTTTTATAGTGCGCTCAGGTTACAGCGCAGTAAGGCTTGCGCAAGCAGCCCCGGACCTGCAGGCAGGTCGACCTCAGCACGTCACTTCAGCACGTACTAAGCGCGCGCGACCTCGTCGCTCACGACCTCCCACAGCGCGCGCACGAGTGCCTCGCGCGCGTCCTCGCCCTGCGAAGCGAGTTTGTCGCGGTAGAGGCGGATCTCCATGTCGAGCGTGAACTGCCCTTCGGGCACGCCGCGCGTGCCGCGGTCGAGCCGGATCAGCTTGCCTTGCGCGACGGCATCCTCCACCGCACTGTGCGGCAGGAACGCGATGCCGTGCCCCGCGAGCGCCATGGCCTTGAGGCCTTCGGCCATATCGGTCTCGTAGACGCGGTCCAGATACAGCCGCGTCGGCGCATTGGCCACGATCACCTCGGTCATGCGGCCCAGATACGCGTTGGGCGTATAAGAGAGATACGGCGTGGGGGCATCGGTGGTGCCGGGCAGCGTGTAGCGCGCGCGGCCCGCGCGCTGCGGCGCGGAGTACGGGCTGATCGGCTCGATGCCGAGCGTGAGCGTGTCGTAGCGCGCCGGGTCGAGCGTCACCGGATGGCTCGGATGGTGATAGCCCATCACGAGATCGCAGCCGCCCTCCACGAGCGAGAGCACCGCGTCGTGCACGTTGAGCGCGCGCAGGCGCGTGTGAATTCGGCCGAGCTTCGCTTCGATGCGCTGGAGCCAGCGCGGGAAATACGTGAGCGAGAGCGTGTGAGGCACCGCGAATTCGATCGTCGCGGCGGGCGTGGCCGTGTGGCCGCGTAGCAGCGTGCGCGCCTCGTGAAACTGCGAAAGCATCGCGAGCGCCTGCTCGTAAAACACCTGGCCCGCCGAGGTCAGCCGCGTGGGATAGACCGAACGATCGATCAGTTCGGTGCCGAGCCACGCTTCGAGCGCCTGGATGCGGCGCGAGAACGCCGGCTGCGTCACGTGCCGCAGTTCGGCCGAGCGGCTGAAACTATGCGTTTCCGCTAGCGAAACGAAGTCTTCGAGCCATTTGAGTTCCATGCGGAGCCAGAGTGCGGATGAGAAGTCCGCATTCTAGGCCCGCTCGTGCCCGCCTGGGTCTATTTCAGTTCGCCCCCGCTTCGTTCGCGCGGCGGTGGGGAGGCACGGTGCGCCGCGGCTATACCGTCACCGGCGTCGAGCTTTGACCCGGGCTCCAGCTTGACGCGCGACCGGTTCGGTCGCGATCGCGGCCTCCAGTGCGCTCACCACGGGGCGCCAGTCGCCGAGCGCAGACTGCCGGAACACGCGCGCAGACGGGTACCAGACCGAATCGGAGCGTCCGATACCCCAGCGCCAGTCGGGCTGCGCGGCGAGCAGCACCCACACCGGCTTGCCGAGCGCCCCCGCGAGATGCGCGACCGAGGTATCGACGGTAATCACGAGATCGAGACTCTCGATGAGCGCGGCAGTGCTCGCAAAATCGTGGAGGTCGTCGCCGAGCGCATGCAGGGGCCAGCGCCCCGCCACATCGGCGAGCTGCGTGGCGCCGGGCCCCTTCTGGATCGCGAACCACGCATTGCCCTCGAGCGCGGCAAGCGGCAGCAACGCCGTGAGCGGCACGGAACGGAACGCGTCGAAATGGTGGCCAGGATTGCCGGCCCGGAAATTTCAGCGGCAAGCTCATTACGTTGCACCAGTAGTCGTAGTGCGCGGCAATGGTTTCGTCGCTGGGCGTGGTGTCGAGCACGCGCGCGACGCCCGGCACCGTCGCGGCAAGCGAGGCCAGTTCCGGCGCGACCCACGCGTCGACCTGCGCGCCCATGCCAGCAAGCAGACCCGCATAGCGCACGAACTGGATCTGATCGCCCACGCCCTGCTCGCGCGCAATCAGAAAGCGCTTGCCCTCGAGCGGCTCGCCCTGCCATTCGGCGCATGGCAGCGCGCGGTAATTGGGCTTGCCGAGCGTCGTGGTCTTGCGGTTCTCGAAGAGCGGCCAACCCTCGTCATAGTCGCCGCGCCGCAGCGACAGCATGCCAAGCTGGAACAACGATTCCGGCAAGCCAGGGTTGAGTTCGAGCGCACGGCGATAGTACCCATCCGCTTCGTCGTAGCGTGCAAGCGCCAGATTGTTCACGGCGCCCGCTGCGTCGGGCTTGAGCGCCGCAGCGCGCTGGTAGAGAGGAATCGCTTCCTCATAGCGGTGCATCGCGTCGTAAACGTAGCCCAGCTCGAAGTGCGCACTGGCGTTCTCCGGCTCGCGCGCGACGACTTGCTCAAAGCAGGCCGCTGCCTGCGCATGCTCTCGGGCCGCGCGCAAGAGCTTGCCAAGATGCATGAGCGTTTGCGTATCGTTCGGTGCGAAGGAGCGAGCCGCCTGATACTGTGCGATGGCCTCCGGCGCACGGCCCGCCTTTTCGAGCGCGCGACCGAGATTGAACGCGAAATGCGCCGAGTGCGGTACGAGTTCGCGCGCGCCGGTAGTACTGCTCCGCGCAGGCAAGGTCGCCGAGCTCCATCAGCGCGTTGCCGAGGTTGTTGTGCGCGTTCGCGAAGTCGGGCGCGATCTCGATCGCTTTGCGCTGCATGGCGGCGGCGGCGTGCTCGCCGAGGTTGGCCGCCACAACGCCGCGGTTGCCCAGGATTTCAGCGTCATCCGGCGCCTGCGCGAGCGCACGGTCCATCAGTTGCGCGGCTTCTGCAAGGTCTCCGCGGCCGAGCGCCATCACGCCGAGATAGTGCTGCGCGCCCGGATGGCCGGGCTGGCGTTCGAGAATGCGCCGATAGAGTGCCTGCGCATCGTCAAGTCGTCCCGCGCGGTGATGCGCAAGGCCAGCTTCGAGGAGCGCGGCGTTCTCATTGCCCGGCGCGCCGGGCGAAGGGGAAACGGATTCGTGGGTCATGTCGATCGGAAAAACGCAAGGCGGCGAACGCCGCCGACCTCGTTACGATATCTCCGTCTCATATCGAAAGTCCGTCGGACGAGTTCGAAAACCCGCGCAAGAGTGTGCCGCCCGGCAGGCGTCGCCTGGCGCGCCGGTGGCCCGCGCACACGGCTTTCCCGCCCGGCGCCTGTCAGCGTGGTGATAAAATACGCGGTTCCCCCCGGTTCCTTTCTGATCGTAACGCCATACGTTACGTCCCCATCATGTCCGACACTCGTCCCGATACCCTCTTCGCGCTCACCGCGCTCTCCCCGCTCGATGGCCGCTACGCCTCGAAAACCGAAGCCCTGCGCGACTGGCTCTCGGAAGCCGCGTTCATGCGCCACCGCGTGACCGTCGAAATCCACTGGCTGATTGCGCTCTCGCAAGCCGGCTTCGCGGAAGTGCCGCGCTTCTCGGCAGCCTCGGAGCAGTTCCTGCTCAAGCTCGCCGAAAATTTCACGGCGCACGACGCCGCGCGCATCAAGGACATCGAGCGCGTGACGAACCACGACGTGAAGGCGGTCGAGTACTGGCTCAAGGAATCGGTGAAGGGCCAGCCGGAACTGGAGCGCGCGAGCGAGTTCATCCACTTCGCCTGCACCTCGGAAGACATCAACAACACCTCGCACGGCCTGATGCTCGCGGGCGCCCGCGAGCACGTGATCCTGCCGGCGCTGCGCTCGGTGTACGAGCGCCTCGTGAAGCTCGCGCACGCGCATGCCGACCAGCCGATGCTCTCGCGCACGCACGGCCAGCCCGCCAGCCCGACCACGCTCGGCAAGGAAATCGCCAACGTCGCGGCGCGTCTCGCGCGTGCGATCCAGCGCATCGAGAAGGTCGAGCTGCTCGGCAAGATGAACGGCGCGGTCGGTAACTTCAACGCGCATCTCTCGGCGTATCCGGAATTCGACTGGGAAGCGTTCTCGAAGGACGTCGTCGAGCAGCGCCTGAAGCTCACCTTCAACCCGTACACGATCCAGATCGAGCCGCACGACTACATGGCGGAACTGTTCGACGCCATCGCGCGCGCCAACACGATCCTGCTCGATCTCGACCGCGACGTGTGGGGCTACATCTCGCTCGGCTACTTCAAGCAAAAGACCAAGGCCGGCGAGATCGGCTCGTCGACGATGCCGCACAAGGTCAACCCGATCGACTTCGAGAACTCGGAAGGCAACCTCGGCCTCGCGAACGCCACGCTGCGCCACCTCGCCGACAAGCTGCCGGTCTCGCGCTGGCAGCGCGACCTCACCGACTCGACGGTGCTGCGCAACATCGGCGTCGCGTTCGGCTATTCGCTGCTCGCCTACGACGCGCTGATCCGCGGCCTCGACAAGCTCGAAGTGAACCCGCAACGCCTGAACGACGACCTCAACGCCACGTGGGAAGTGCTCGCCGAGCCGGTGCAGACGGTCATGCGCCGCTACGGCATCGAAAACCCGTACGAGCAGTTGAAGGAACTCACGCGCGGCAAGGGCATCACGCGCGAAGCGCTGCAGACGTTTGTCAGCGGTCTCGCGATTCCCGAAGACGCGAAGCAGCGTCTGATGGAAATGACGCCTGCTTCGTACGTCGGCAAGGCTGCGGAACTGGCCAGGCGCATTTCGTAAGCACTTTGACTTTGCATTGCGCCGGCGGCTTTTCCTGCGTCGGCGCCGGCAACACGCTGCAAATAAAAAGGCGCTTCGTTCATCGCGAACGAAGCGCCTTTTTTACATCTGTGCGGGATTGCACACCGGGCGATCAGATCATCTGGTATCGCGCGCCTCCAGTTGCTTCATCACCTCGTCGACGATCTGCTCGGGCGTGAGCGCGATGCTCACCTCGATCGCCTCGTCCGCGCCCGGCGCTTCGAGCGTGTCGAGCTGGCTTTGCAGCAGCGACGGATCGAAGAAGTGGCCCGTGCGCGATGCAAGACGCTCGTGCAGCACCTCGAAGGTGCCCTTCAGGTACACGAACCACACGTCGCGGTCGCTGCCGCGCAGGATCTCGCGGTACGAGCGCTTGAGCGACGAGCACGTGAACACTGCCGTCTCGTGCGCGCGCTGCTTTTCCTCGATGGCCGCGCGGATCGTGCGCAGCCAGGGCCAGCGGTCGTCGTCGGTGAGCGGGATGCCGTCGTGCATCTTCTTCTTGTTGGCTTCGCTGTGGAAAGCGTCGCCGTCGGTGAAGCTGCAGTGAAGGCGCTCGGCCAGCAACTCGCCGATGCGTGTCTTGCCCGCACCCGACACACCCATTGCAATCAGAATCATTTACCGCTCCAGAGTTACAGCACCGCCGCCAGAACAAACGTCAGCCCGAGACCCATCAGCGAAATAATGGTCTCACAGAGCGACCAGGTCTTGAACGTCTGGCCGACGGTCATGCCGAAGTATTCCTTGATCAGCCAGAAGCCGCCGTCGTTGACATGCGAAAAGATCAGCGAGCCCGAGCCCGTCGCGAGCACGAGCAGCTCGGGGCGCACAGCCGCGCCGCTCGCGGCGGCAACCGGTGCGACGATACCGCAGGCCGTCGTCATGGCGACCGTGGCCGAGCCGGTCGCGAGACGAATGAGCGCCGCGACGAACCAGCCGAACAGCAGCGGCGAAAGATGGGCCGACTGCGCCACGCCGACGATCTCCTTCGAAATGCCGCTGTCCATCAGCACGCGGCCAAAGCCGCCGCCCGCGCCGACGATGAGCGTAATGCCCGCGATCGGCGCGAGGCAGTCGCCGCAGAACTTCTGGATCTGCGCGCGATTGAAGCCGCGTTGTGCACCGAAGGTCCAGAAGCTGACCAGCACGGCAATCAGCAGCGCGACATCGGAGGTGCCGACGAAGTGCAGCAGATTGCTCGGCAACGTCTTGGGCGCGAACACGAGATCGGCCCAGCTGCCGATCAGCATGAGGATCACGGGCAACAGGATCGTGAAGAGCGTGACGCCGAAGCTGGGCAGTTCGTGATCGTCCTTGATCTTCATGTCGCCGATGAACTGCGCCGCGAGCGGATTGTTCTCGGGCAGCTTGACCGTGCGGTGAATGAGCAACGCGAAGAGCGGACCGGCAACGATCGCAGTCGGAATCCCGACGATCAGGCCATAAGCGATGGTCTTGCCGATGTCGGCGTGATACGCCTGCACCGCGAGCAGCGCTGCCGGGTGCGGCGGGATCAGGCCGTGCACGACCGAAAGCCCCGCCACCATCGGCAAGCCGACCAGCAACAGCGACTTGCCGGTGCGCTTGGCGACGTTGAACGCAATCGGAATCAGCAGCACGAAGCCGACTTCGAAGAACACCGGCAAGCCCACGATGATGGCGACGAACATCATCGCCCAGTGGATGTTCTTCTCGCCGAACCAGCGGATGAGCGTCGTGGCGACGCGCTCGGCACCGCCCGATTCCGCCATCATCTTGCCGAGCATGGTGCCGAGGCCCACCACGATGGCGATGTGGCCGAGCGTGTTGCCGTTGCCGGTTTCGAACGATTTGACGATCTGATCCATCGGCATGCCGGCAGCGAGGCCGAGCAGCAGCGAAACGATGATCAGGACGAGGAACGGATAGACCTTCCAGCGCGTGATCATGAAGATCAGCGCGGCAATCGCGACGAGCGCATAAATCAGCAGCATGCTGCCGTGGGCCACTCCCATGAGGCTCTTCTCCAGTTAGTTGTTCATTGTCCCTTCCGCAGCCACGCGAGAACGTCACTGGCACTGCGCGCGGAAGGGCTCGACCATCAAAGGGGCGAGATTGTAGAGGTTATAGCGGCTTTCGGCGCCGCCTGCCTGAAAAACGAGCGAAAGACGAGCGAGCCGCGCAGACCATGCGCCCCAAAGGGCGCGGCCTGCGCGGCTCGTGGATGCGTCAGGGCGAAAAGCGGTCCAAACAGACCCGCCCATCCTGCGCGACACGCCGATCTTCTTCAAACGTTTGTCAGTTAGTTGCCTTTAGCATCGATAGAAATGAGCGTTTAAGTCGCTCAAGCAGCAGCAGTATTCGGGGCACGAACACCCTGAATACTGCCCTGCGCATGCGACCTCAGCGCACCGGGCGCGCCAGCTCGCTCGCGGCACGCGCGAGGCGCGTGACTTCGGTCCAGTCCTGTGCGGCGAGCGCCGCCTTCGGCGTGAGCCACGAACCGCCCACGCAAACGACATTGGGCAGCGCGAGGAAGTTGATCGCGGATTCAGCGGTGATACCGCCCGTCGGGCAGAACTTGAGCGTCGGGAACGGGCCGTGGAAGGCCTGCAGCATGTTCAGGCCGCCCGCGGGCACCGCCGGGAAGAACTTGACGATCTCGTAGCCCCACTCCATTGCCTGGATAATGTCCGTCGGCGTCATGACACCGGGCAGCAGCGGCAGGCCCGCATCGAGCGATGCCTGATGGATCTCGCGCGTGAGGCCTGGCGAGACGCCGAACTGCGCGCCGGCCTTCTTCGCGAGCGCGCAGTGCTCGGGCTTCGTGATCGTGCCCACGCCAACGACGATATCCGGCGCGATCTGCGCAGCGCGCTCGATCGCCTCGAGACCCGCCGCCGTGCGCAGCGTGATCTCCAGCACCTTCACGCCACCCGCGTGCAGCGCGCGCGAAACGTGCTCGCCCTGCTCGGGCGTATCGAATGCCAGCACCGGAATCACCGGGCCGAGGCGGACAATGTCGGCCACCGTGCTTGTTGCCATGATCAGGCTCCTTGATGATGAATTCAGTTTGTCGCTCAACTTGCCGCTCAGTTCGTCGTTTGCGAGGCGGCCGCAGGCGTGGCGGCGGACGCGCCTGCGTGCGCCGCGGCCGGCACTTCGCCAACGAGCGGGCCGAACACCGACGCGCCCAGCTCCGCGGGCGCCGCAGTGGCGCGAAATACGCCGAACAGTTCACGCCCGAAGCCCACTTCATTGCTTTCCTGATGCGCGGGCTGCGCGACCGGGCGTGCGTTCCATTCCGACTCATCCACTTCGACGTCCAGCACGCCGGCAACCGCATCGATCACGACGATGTCGCCGTCGCGCACCTTGCCGATCGGCCCGTGCAGCAGCGTTTCCGGCGAAACGTGGATCACGGCCGGCACCTTGCCCGACGCGCCCGACATACGCCCATCGGTCACGAGCGCCACGTGGAAGCCCTTATCCTGCAGCACGCCGAGCAGCGGGGTGAGGCGGTGCAACTCGGGCATGCCGTTGGCGCGCGCGCCCTGGAAGCGCACGACGGCCACGAAATCGCGCTCGAGCTCGCCACGATCGAACGCTTCCTGCACGGCTTCCTGCGAATCGAACACCACGGCGGGTGCGCGCACCTTACGATGATCGGGCGCCACCGCCGAAATCTTGATGACGCCACGGCCAATGCGGCCTTGCATCAGGCGCAGGCCGCCGTCCGGCTGGAACGGCTCGGGAAGCGGACGCAACACGGCCGTATCGGCGCTCTTCTCGACCGCCGGCACCCAGGTGAGCTTGCCATCGAGCAGCTTCGGCTCTTCGGTGTAGTGGCGCAGGCCCTCGCCCGCCACCGTCTTGACGTCCTCGTGGAGCAGCCCGCCGTCGAGCAGCTCGCGCACGAGGAAGGCGATGCCACCCGCCGCGTGGAAATGATTCACGTCAGCCTTGCCGTTCGGGTAGACGCGCGCGAGCAGCGGCACCGCGGCCGACAGCTCGTCGAAATCGTTCCAGTCGATGAGGACGCCCGCCGCGCGCGCCATCGCCACGAGGTGCAGCGTGTGGTTGGTCGAGCCGCCCGTCGCCATCAGTGCGACGATGCCGTTGATCACGGCCTTCTCGTCGACCACGTGGCCGATCGGCGTGTAGTTGCCGCGCTCGGCGGTGAGCTCGAGCACGCGGCGCGCGGCCGCAGCGGTGAGCTCGTCGCGCAGCGGCGTGTGCGGATGGATGAACGCCGCGCCTGGCAGATGCAGGCCCATGATCTCCATGAGCATCTGGTTGCTGTTGGCCGTGCCGTAGAACGTGCAGGTGCCGTGGCCGTGGTACGCGGCAGCCTCGGATTCGAGCAGCGCCTCACGATCGCACTGACCGGTCGCGAACTTCTGGCGCACCTTGGCCTTGTCGTCGTTCGAGATGCCGCTCGTCATCGGACCGGCTGGCACGAAAATCGTGGGCAGATGGCCGAATTGCAGCGCGCCGATCAGGAGGCCCGGCACGATCTTGTCGCACACGCCGAGGCACAGCGCCGCATCGAACATGTTGTGCGTGAGCGCGACGGCCGTGCTCATCGCAATGACTTCGCGCGAGAACAGCGACAGCTCCATGCCGGCGTTGCCTTGCGTGACGCCATCGCACATCGCGGGCACTCCGCCGGCGAATTGCGCGACGCCGCCGACTTCGCGGGCGGCCTTCTTGATGATGTCGGGGAAATCGTTGTAGGGCGCGTGCGCCGAAAGCATCTCGTTATAGGCCGAGACGATGCCGATATTCGGTTCGCGGATCGCCTTGATGGCGATCTTGTCGCGCCCCTCGAGACCGGCGAAACCGTGAGCGAGATTCGCGCACGAGAGTGCGCCGCGCGCCGGGAAACGATCCTGCGCCGCCGCGATGCGCGCGAGATAGGCCTCGCGCGTCGGCTTGCTGCGCTCGATCACGCGCCGCGTGACCTTCATCAACTGCGAATGCGGGGAAACCATCGAATCTCCTTGCTTTTTATCTCGCGGGACGCTCGGGGACGCATCGCGCGATCCGGTCAGCGATGAGGCGATGTTAGTAGAAAAACTACAAGATCGCAATCCCAGTTTTACCCTTGAGTTAAATCATGCAACCGCTGAAAAGTCCTTATTTATCGAGACCATCTTTGATCCATCAAAATCCGCCTTGCATCTTCGCATCGATTATTGTAGTTTTTGTACATACTCATCGATCCGCTATAGTCCATGGATCTTTCAGCATAGTGCGAGTTTCCCGATGCTGCTGTCCCAGGTGAAAGCCATGCGCGAGCAATTGCGCCCCTCCGAGCGCAAGCTCGCCGATTACATCGTCGAGGCGCCGCGCGAACTGCTCGACCTTTCGATGACGGAGGTCGCTCAGCGCGCCGGCGTGAGCCAGCCGACTATCGCGCGCTTTTGCCACGCGCTTGGATTCTCAGGATTTCGCGAGTTCAAGATTCGCCTCGCACAAGCCGTGGCCGCCGATCTGCCCACAGAAATGCCTGCCGTCTACCGCGACGTACGCCCGGACGAGCCGGTGCCCGGCGTCGCTGCAAAGGTGCTCGACCGCACGATCGGCGCGCTCGTGCAGGTGCGCAACAACCTCTCGACGGATGCGCTCGGCGCCGCCATCGACCTGCTGGCCAAGGCAACGCGCATCGAGTTCTACGGCGCGGGCGGCTCAGGGATCGCGGCGCAGGACATGCAACACAAGTTCTTTCGGCTCGGCATGCCGAGCGTCGCCTATTCGGACCCGCACACGTTCCTGATGTCGGCGGCGCTGCTTGGGCCGGGCGACGTGGTCGTCGCCATCTCGAATACCGGGCGCACACGCGACGTGGTGGATGCGGCGCAAACGGCGCTCGACCGGGGCGCGAAGGTGATCGCGATCACGCACGGCACCTCGTCGCTCGCGCGCCTCGCGAGCGTGGGCCTGCACGCCAACGTCGACGAAGACACCGACATTTTTTCGCCGATGACCTCGCGCACCTCGCATCTCGCTATCGGTGACATTCTGGCTGTGGGCGTGGCGTTGCAGTGCGGCCCGGCGCTTGCGGAAAAGCTCGCCGATGCCAAAGAGATCATCGCACGCAGAAGACTCGACCCGAACGGCTGAAGCGCCTCGCGCGATATGAAGTTGCGCGAAATAAATCGCCCATAAAAAAGCGGACTCCCCGACGTGAGCTGCCCCCCAAGGGTTGGAATGATGTCCAACTCTTGGGGGGCAGCTCAGACGAGGGAGTCCGCTTTGCCTCCGAGCCTCAAAGGCCGAGCGAAGAGACGAAGCGTGCACGGAAGCGGCCAGACTGCGCCGCCTCCGCCATCAGGCGCTTACCACTGGTACGACATGCCGCCGCCGCAGGCGGCGCCGCCACCGATGCGTAGCCGCCGCCCAGCCTGACGTTGAGGTTCTGGGTGATGCGAGTCGATGCGCCCAACGCCACGGCCTGGTAGCCCTGGAAGTTAGCCGTACCGACACCCACCGCAATGGTCTTGCCCTGATCGACGTCCGGAATCACCGTCAGCGCGGTTGCGGCCGCGACACCGCCATAGGCGTTACGCGCCACCGAGTTGACGTTACCCTGGAGCGCATTCAAGCCGCTCTGGAGCTGACCCACGTTCACCGCATCGGTTGCGTTGACACCGTTCGCGACGTTGGTGATGCGACGCTCATTGCCCTGTGAACCCACGGACACGGTGTTGTCCTCGTCCGCCACCGAGTTCGCACCCAGCGCGACCGAGTTGTTGCTTACAGGTGCTCGACAACGTTGCCGTGGCAACTGGCGTGAACCGCTACACACCGGCGCCGGGCTACAAGGAAATCGCGTACCGATTCACGGATGTGTTCGTGAAGCGTGAGGATGGCTGGCGCGTGGCGGCATCGCGCATGCGCAGAATGGAAACGGGCAGCATTTGAGGCTGCCCGTCATGGAGAGGTAAGGGAACAGAAGCGTCAGAACGGCTTGATGACCACCAGCGCCACCGCCGCCAGCAGGCCGAGCACCGGAAGCTCGTTGAACATGCGATACCACTTGTCGGAGCGGCGGTTCTCGCCGCGCTCGAAGGTCTTGAGCAGGCGTCCGCAATACGCGTGATAGGCGATGAGCAACACTACCACGCCCACCTTCGCGTGGATCCACCCCTGGCCGCGCCCGATCCCCACCACGAGCCACAGCCACAGTCCGCATAGCAGTGCGGGCACGGCGATCAGCGTCATGAAGCGGTAGAGCTTGCGCGCCATGATGAGCAGGCGCTGGATGGCCGCGGGCTCGGTTTCCATCGCGAGATTCACGAAGATGCGCGGCAGGTAGAAGAGACCCGCGAACCACGAGGCAATCAGAACGATGTGAAACGTCTTGACCCAGAGCATCGGCGATCCTTGTTGTTATCGGCGAATCGAATGAGGGAACTGCGTGAGCTGCGATGCGCGCGTCTTGTGCGGCACGTGCATCGCAGCTCGACTATTGCCGCCCTTCGCCGTGGCCCAGCACGACGTATTTGAGCGAAGTCAGCCCTTCCAGGCCAACCGGGCCGCGCGCGTGCAGCTTGTCGTTGGAGATGCCAATCTCCGCGCCAAGGCCGAACTCAAAGCCGTCGGCAAAACGCGTCGAGGCATTCACCATCACGCTCGCCGAATCCACTTCACCCAAGAAGCGCATCGCGCGGTCGTGGTCTTCGGTGACGATGGCGTCGGTATGATGCGAGCCGTAATGATTGATGTGCTCGACAGCCTGCTCGAGGTTATCGACGATCTTGACCGCCAGCACCGGCGCGAGGTATTCGGTGCGCCAGTCTTCCTCGGTGGCGTCCACGAGCGGACCGACGCTCGCATCCGCGAGAATTGCGCGCGCCGCCGCGTCCACGCGCAGTTCGACGTCCTTGTCGCGATAGAGACGGCCAAGCGGCGGCAGCACGTCGTGCGCGATGCCGCGCGCGACGAGCAGCGTCTCCATCGTGTTGCAGGTGCCATAGCGGTGCGTCTTGGCGTTGTCGCAGACAGTGAGCGCCTTGGCGAGATCAGCGCGGTCGTCCACGTAGACGTGGCAAATGCCGTCGAGGTGCTTGATCATCGGCACGCGCGCTTCGGCCATCAGACGCTCGATCAGGCTCTTGCCGCCACGCGGCACGATCACGTCCACGAATTCCGTCATCGTGATGAGCTTGCCCACCGCCGCGCGGTCGGCGGTCTCCACCACCTGCACCGCGTCCTGCGGCAGACCAGCTGCCGCGAGCCCCTCGCCGATCAGCTTCGCGAGCGCCGTGTTGCACTCGAGCGCCTCGGAGCCGCCGCGCAGAATCGTGGCGTTGCCCGACTTCAGGCACAGCGCTGCGGCGTCGATGGTCACGTTCGGGCGCGATTCGTAGATGATGCCGATCACGCCCAGCGGCACGCGCATCTGGCCGACCTGAATGCCGCTCGGCCGGAACTTGAGGTTGCTGATCTCGCCGATGGGGTCAGGCAGCGCGCACACCTGGCGCAGGCCTTCCACCATGGTCTTGAGCGCCTTGTCCGAGAGCGTGAGGCGGTCGATGAACGCAGCGTCGTGGCCCTTCTCCTTCGCGCGCGCGAGGTCGCGGGCGTTGGCGTCCTTCAGTTGCTGCGTCTCGCGTTCGATCGCTTGCGCAACGGCTTCGAGGGCGGCGTTCTTCGCGGCCGTCGAGGCCCGGGCCATCGGGCGCGAAGCCTTGCGGGCGCGGCGGCCGAGGTCGGTCATGTACTGGTCGATATCCATGGTTTCTGTCGTGATGCGGCGCACCCGGTCGATGCACGATGTGGCTGCGCGGTTCAGGTTAGGTCGATTTTAAGGCCAGCGGGCCGGCTTTGCTGCGCGCGCCCTGGAGCCGTGCACAACCAGCGGCGCACATGCGGGCTGGAGCAGGTGACGCGAAGCGCCCCAATCAATGCCGATAGCAGGTGCCGGAGCATGAGCCCGGCCAGCACAACTAACCTGGCCTGCGCGCCGGACCTGCGGTGCGCGGTCGGGCGGCGGCCGCTGCCGCCGCGGCTGGGTTCGCGGCCGCGCCTGGTTGTGCACGCCCCGAAGCGCCAGCGCCACGCGCGGGTGAAGCCGAACGCGCCGGCGCAGCGCCGTCGCGCGGCGCGGCAACCGTCATCGCCAGTTCGAACAGGCCGTCCCAGGCATCGGGCGGCAGCGCATCGCGCCAGTCGCTGCGCGATTGCCCCGAAAGCCCTTTCACCTGGCGGTCGAGGCGCGCCGCGAGCGCGAGGCCGCGCTCGAGCGTCGCCTCGGTCAGCCGCGAGAGCGCCGGCCCGATGAGCCGCTCGCGCGGCCCCCAGACGCGGTTCTCGCGCAGCAGCATCGCGAGCGGCTTGCCCGCCGCCACGCCGCGCTTGATGCGCAGCAGCGTGCGGACCTCCTCGACGACGGCCCACAGCACCAGCACCGAGGCCTCGCCTTCGCCCTGCAGCCCGTCGAGCATGCGCGCGAGGCGCCCGACGTCCCCGGTCAGCATCGCTTCATTGAGCTTGAAGACGTCGTAGCGCGCAACGTTGAGCACGGCGTCGTGAATCTGCTCGAAGTTCAGCACGCCTTCGGGATAGAGCAGCCCGAGCTTCTGAATTTCCTGATGCGCCGCGAGCAGGTTGCCTTCCACGCGCTCCGCGACGAATTGCAGCGCACGCCGTCCGTCCTCGCCGGGCGCGACGCGCTGACCCTGCTGGGCCAGACGCTGCCCGATCCAGTTCGGCAGCGCCGCACGCTCGACCGGGTCGATCTTGATCGCCACGCCGCTGTCCGCCAACGCCGTGAACCACGCGGATTTTTGCGTGGCGGCGTCGAGGCGCGGCAGCGTGATGAGCGTGAGCACGTCGGGATTCGCGCGCGATTTTGCCGATGCCACGAGCATCTTGAGTGCATCCGCGCCTTCCTTGCCGGGTTTGCCGGACGGAATGCGCAACTCCACCAGTTGGCGATCGCCGAACAGCGACATCGACTGGCTCGCGCCAAGCAGCGCACTCCAGTCGAAGCCGCGCTCGACGGTGAACACCGAGCGGTCGGTAAAACCCGCGGCGCGTGCGCTGGCGCGAATGCGGTCGCACGCTTCCTGGGCGAGCAGATGCTCGTCGCCGTAGACGACGTACAGACCCGCCATCGCTTTGGCGAGGTGCGGCTCGAGTGCGTCCAGTCGCAGTTGCATGGAAAGCGCTTTAGAAGGAGGACGAGGCGCGCATCACAGCGGCGGCGGCGGCAGCGGCGCGCGAGGTGCGACGCCCGGCACGACCTGGCCCGGCGTGGGATGCAGCGTCTTCAGGACCGCGAGACGGCGCGTGAGCTGGTCGACGGCGTCGTTCTGCATGTCGGCGAAGAGCAGATCGGACTCGGAAACCTTCGCGGTCGAGTACTGATCGCTATAGGTCATCGCGCGGTTCAGCGCGATCGAGCTCGGCTGGATCAACGCAGAGCCGTCCGGCGCCGTGAGCGTGTAGTTCAGCGAATAGTTGACCTGATATTCCTCAACCACGCCGAGCGAATTCAGCGTGAGCGTGCTGAAGCTGCGCACCTCGTTCACGCGCAACACAGCGTCGGCATTGGTCGGCGAATCGACCACGACGGAATCGCTCCCGCCTTCGATCATGCGCGTGAGACGCGCCGTCACGGGCGGCGTTGCGCCAACGACGGCGAGCCGCTTGAACGCGTAGTTCTGCTCGCCACGCAGCTGGAACCCGCACGCCGAAAGCATCAGCGCGCTGCCCGCCAGTAACAGAAACGATCTGCGAATCACCTGGACTCCCTGATTCAGAATGGCGGCGGCGCACAATGCATCGATCGCGCGCCGCCGCCAGCACGTCATGTCAGACCACGACGTTCACAAGACGGCCCGGCACGACGATGATCTTCTTCGGCGCACGCCCTTCGGCGAACTTCGCGAACATCTCGTGGGCGAGCGCGGCCGCTTCGATCGCGTCCTTGCCGGCGTCCTTGGCCACCGTCACGGCGCCGCGCACCTTGCCGTTCACCTGCAGCACGAGCTCGATCTCGGCCTGCTCCAGCGCCTTTTCGTCGACCTTGGGCCAGGGCGCGTCGAGCAGCGTGCCGTATTCGTCGGCATAGCCGAGCGCCTTCCAGAGCTCGAACGTGAGG
>DATEJU010000096.1:0-11069 GCA_035277805.1 Paraburkholderia sp.
TGCAGAACGGGATCTCCGGGACTCGCCCCGTGCGGCCTGCGGCTATCCGGCGATGAGCGGGTCGGCGGCGTCCAGCGCGCAGGCTTCAGTGGCCACGAGCGGCACGATGTCGTTCACGTGCGTGGCGATCCGTTGCGCCGATACCCCGTAGACGTGCAGCGACACGCACGTTCCGGTGCCGCCGTTCGAGAGCCGGTGAATGTTCGTCCGCCCGCGTCCGCCGAAGCTCACGGCGCCCGCCGCGCGCGGGTGCGTGCGCACTACGTCGGCGCCCTGGCGCGCTTCGTCCCAGGCGTAGAGCGTTTCGGTCAATGTGCCTTCGAGCACCGCGTAGCCGCACCACGTGTGATGAGCGTGGATGGGGCTCGCGTGGCCCGGCTGCCAGACGAGCGAGGCGAGTGCGTAGCGGCCGAGCGGATCGGCTGCGATCAGATGGCGCCGATACTGCTCGGGGCTGCCTTCGCGCTGCACGGCCGTGACGAGCGCCGGGTCGGCCAGCGCCTCGGCCAGCGCGGCGCGCACGCCGTGCGCGAAGGCCGCGCAGCGTGACGGATCGGCGGGCGTATCCGGTTTGCCCTGCGTACGGCAAGCGTCGAAAGCCGCATCGAGCGCAGCGCACGCGCGCGCGACGGCGGCGGCGTGCTGATGATCCCCGCCAGCCGTGCTCGAGGCGCGGATGGTCTGAAGCAGAAGGGGTTCGGTAGGGGCGTTCATGGCGGGCCTCGTCTTTTTTCGTCGTTCCTGTAGAAAGAGTTATAGCGCCCGAGGTCGAGAAAGAGTTTCCGTTCTTTTTCGTCATTGCGGCGTAAAATAGAAGAAATTTCTATGCGGCGGGGAGAGCGGGAATGGATATCATCGACAGGAAGCTGGTCGAACTATTGCAGCAGGATGCGACCATGCCGGTTGCGGAACTGGCGCAGCGCGTGAATCTTTCGCAGACTCCGTGCTGGAAGCGTGTGCAGCGGCTCAAGGAAACCGGTGTGATCCGCGCGCAGGTGGCGCTGTGCGATCCGAAGAAGCTCGGCGTGGGCACGACGGTGTTCGTCGCTGTGCGCACCAATCAGCACACCGAGGCGTGGGCGCAGAGCTTCACGCGCGCGGTGCAGGAGATTCCCGAGATCGTCGAGGCGTATCGTATGAGCGGCGAGACCGACTACCTGCTGCGCGTGGTGGTCTCGGATATCGACGACTACGACCGTGTCTACAAGCAGCTGATTCGCGCCGTGGCGCTTTTCGACGTGAGCTCCAGTTTCGCGATGGAGCAGATCAAATATTCGACGGCGCTGCCGGTGCGCGGCGTCTGAACGTCTGCCGGAGCCGGCCAACTGCGGCGCATCGTAATTTCGCTCGCAAGCCGTCTGCAAGGCGGTGCGGCGTAGAATGCCCGTTTCCTTTTTTCATCTCCAGGACAGGGCACGCATCCATGAACGAACCGCGCAAGAAGAACCCCGCCTTTGGCGTTGGCGTGTTGATCGTGGTGGTGGTGCTCATCGTGATCGGTACCGTGCTCTTCAACGCGTTGCGCAGCAAGCGCGAGTACGACGAGGCCGTCGGTGCGCAGGCCACGAGTGCGGCTGCCAGTGCGGCTGCGCCTGCGGCCAGCGCAGCGCAATGAAGCGCTGCCAGGCGTGCTGAGCGCCTGCGCGGCTTGAAGCGGCGGCGACATGGATCGTCGCCGCCACGTCTTCATTCCTCAGGAAGCCGGATCACGCTCGCGTCCTTGCGAAGAATCCAGGACGCCGCGAGCATCTGCTTGCAGTGATGCGCGAGCAGCTTCACGTCCTGCGCGAATTCGCTGACAGGGCCGAGCGCGCGCTCCGTCTCCACCACCATCGTGTCTAGCTCGCGCGTCATGCGTTTCGTGATCTCGGTTTGATCGTCGGGTATCGGCGTGCCTGCTTCGGCGGCCACCAGGTTCTCGCGCACGCAGTTGAGCGCGTGTTCGAGCGCATCGAGCTTGGCGCCCGGCTGCGCATTCGCCGTGTCGCGCAAGAGCGGCGCCGTGGCCGTGATCTGCGAGGCGAGCACGTGGCCGCGCACGAGCAGGTCGTTGAGTTCGGGCACGAACTTCTGCGCCGACTTCGGCTCGAGCATCATGCGCTGGAACGCCTGGCCGAGGTTGGCGAAGGCGACGTGCACGTTCTTGCGCGCGAGCCGGTAGCGGAAGTCGCGCGCGAGCGTGGGGACGGTGGCGCCCGCAGACGTCGGCGGCTGGCCGCCTGCTTGCGTATTCGCGTGAGCGGACGCCTTCGCGCCGCTCGTCGATGCCCCCCCAGGCTGACTGGGTGCGGACGTCGGCTGTGGTCCGGCTTCGAGCGCGACGCCGGTCTGCTCGTCGGTTGTTTGCGCGGCTTGTGCGGCTTGCGCCATGTCGCGACGCGCGCCGTGCCCCGCCACCTCCGCCACCTCCGTAACCGGCACCTCCGCGACCGGCGCCCCGCTCGACGCCGTCGCGAACGCCGGCACGCGCGCGGCCGTCTCGGTGAGCGCCGCTCCCGCAAACGCCGGCTGCGCGGTGCGCGTGCGTCCGCTCCACCACCAGCTTGCCTCCAGATAGCTGCGCGTCGCGGCGATCATGTCGTTCACGAGCTTGCCCATCAGCCGGTATTCCCAATAGGGGAACAGATGGCTCGCGCCAATGGCGATCATGCAGCCGACGACGGTGTCGATCGCGCGCTCGCCGATGATGCGCATGTTGCCCGGTGCGAGTAGATGAAACATCAGCAGCACATAGGCCGAGGTGAACACCACGCTCGCCGTGTAGTTGAAGAGCAGCAGGCTGTAGCTCATCACCATCGCCGCGAACATCGAGACGAGCAGCACGAGCGGCTGCTTCACGAGCAGGATCAGCGCGATGCTCGCCACGCAGCCGATCAGCGTGCCGACAATACGCTGTGCGTTGCGCTGGCGCGTGAGCGAGTAGCCCGGCTTGAGAATGATGATGCTCGTCATCACGATCCAGTAGGCGTTCGTGAGCGGCAACAGGCGCCCGAGCCAGAAGCCCACGGCCACGGCGATCGTCACGCGCAGCGCGTGGCGAAAGCTCGGCGAGGCCATCGTGAGATTCGAGAAGATCTGCAGGAAGGGCACGCGCCGGCTGGTCACGAAGCGCTCGAGCGCCTCGTCGATGCGCAGCTCCGTCTCGGTCGTGGGCACGTCGTTCGTGAGGTCGCGGCGCATGCGGTCGATCAGGCGCGTCGCGCTCCAGATGCGCCGGAACGAGGCCGAGATGGCCGCATAGGCCTCGGGATCCTTCGTGGGCAGATCGCGCTTCTTGAGCAGCTCGAGCTCGTACTCGATCGCGCGCAGCTCGGCCTTCACGTTGATGGTCGCGCGCGGCGCCTCGTTTTGCAGCACGGCAAGGCCGATGTCCTCGAGATCGGCGGCGGCCTTGCGGATCAGGTCGCGGTAGAAGGCCAGCAGATCGGAGCCGCCGAAGGTGTTGCGCACGAGCGGGTAGTCGGTGTGCGCGCCCACGAACAACTCGTGCAGGTCGACCGTATTGATGAACAGGTTGAAGTGCATCGCGCGGCGCGCATCGATCTTGCCGCTCTTGAGCTTGGGCAGATTGCGCAGCACGATGTCGCGCGCGGCGTCCTGGCGCTCGACCGCCGCAATCTGCCTGGCGACGAGATTGCGGTAGCAGTCATCGAGATCATTGTCGAGGTCGAAGAACTGCGCGCGCGCGAGCAGGTAGTCGGCGCACGCGAACACGCTTTCGGCGATCGCCTGCTGCTCGATGCGGTCGAGCATCAGGCGGCTCACGAGTGTGGACCAGCCCGTGTACCAGAGCCCGCCCAGCAGGATCCACGACGCATTGATGAGCGCCTGGTGCGGCGTGAAATGGTCCTCGAGCGTCATCACCATCATGAACAGCGTGGCGAAGCTGATTTGCGGCCAGCGGTTGCCGTAGACGACGATCAGCGAGAGCACGAAGGTGAGCGGCACGACGGCGGCCCACAGCGCGATCGGGCTGAAGGTGGCGAGGCCGGTTGCGTAAGCGGAGAGGAAGCCGATCACGCTGCACGCGAGCATCTCGTTGCGCTTGTACTTGAGGGGGCCCGGCATGTCGACCACGCACGCGCCGAGCGCGCCGGTCGAGATCGTGAAGCCCAGATCGCTCTTGTCGAAGACGAACAGGCACAGGATGGCCGGAAGCGAGATGCCGACCGCGATGCGCAGACCGCCGTAGAAGTACTGGCTATAGAGGAATTTCCTGATTTCTACGGAGTAGCGCATCGACTGCCGGTGGTGTTCGAGTGCGGACGGTGCGCCGCGGACTGTGGCGGTGAGTTTAAATGATTTCGGGTGCGATCTGCCCGTCTCTGTATTCAGGCGTTGCCGCTACCCGTGCGGCCCGTGCCGCTCGGGAGGCCGCCGCCGAAACATGGCCGAGACGAGGCGCTGATTCAGCGCAAAGCCGTGGCCGGCGGCCGGTGTATCAGTCGGCGCCGAGCGTGGAGGCGTCGCCGAGCAGCCCGCGCGTGCCGCGAATGCGGCGCATGCGCGTGCGATACCAGAAGGTCCAGGCGAGCAGCACGCCGAACACGCTGTAGCCGAGGATCGGCGAGACGAGCAGAAAGCGCTCGATCGGCCAGGTGGCGGCGAGGTACGTGCGCAAGGCGGCGTCGGCGACGAGCCCGATGCCCCAGACGATGGTGACGAGACGCATGGCCGCCGCGAAGTTGCGGTTCTCGCTCCACAGCAGGTCGAGCCGCGCGACGCCCTTGCGCGTTTCGCGCGCGACCGTGGCGCGCGTCAGGTAGAACACCAGCGGGCGTTTGGCCAGCAGCGAGAACAGGAATGCGGCGCCGATCGCGCCCGAGGCGAAGCTTTCGCGCATCAGCAGCATGCGCGTGCTGCCGCCGAACGCCATGGCGGCGAGCGAGAGGACGATGCCGAGCAGAATGACCGCCGAGAGCGCGTCGACGCGCCGAAAGCGCACGAGCTCGACGATGCTCCAGGCGAGCGGCGGGATGGCCGAGGCGATGAGGCCGCCGACTTCTCCCCAATGGGGTTGGGCGAGCCGGTACGCGAGCCACGGCAGCAACAAGTTGACGGCCAGTTCGGCGATGAAGGCTGGACGCAGCTTCATAGGCGGTGCGCTCCAGAAATGGATGAATAAAGTATGAGCCGAGGGCCGGCCATCGGCAAACGACCCTCCCATGAGCCATGATACGCGCCTATGCATATCGTGTGCCTGAGCCCCCGTGGGCGGGTTCGCGGTCACGGGAGCGCCCGGCGTTTGTCTTGCTCTGTTCTGGTTTTGTCCTGCTTCGCCTTGGCGCGCTCATGCCCAGCGCCACTGGCCGCCGTGTGCGACACTGCGAGGCTTGGCCTTGCCGGGCCGCTTTCCCATCGCTTTGCCACCGCATTCCCGCCCGCCATGACTGTCCGTTTGCCCGTTCCGCTGCACGAAGTCGAGCTCTTTGCCGTGCGCGCTCAAGGCGCGGGCGGCCAGAACGTCAACAAGGTGTCGAGCGCGATCCACCTGCGCTTCGACATTCGTGCGTCGTCGCTGCCCGAGGTGCTCAAAATGCGCTTGCTCGCGCTCGCCGACCGGCGTATTTCGCGCGAAGGCGTGGTCATCATCAAATCTCAGGAATACCGCACGCAGGAGCAGAATCGCGCCGCCGCGCTGGAGCGTCTGGAGGCGCTCATCGACAGCGTGAGCGTGACGAGAAAGGCGCGCGTGGCGACTCGGCCCACGCGCGCGTCGAAGCTGCGGCGCCTCGACAGCAAGGCGCACAAGAGCGAGGTGAAAGCAGGGCGCCGGCGCGTGATCGACTAAAGCGGCGCACCGCGCCGCCGTGCGCTCAAGGCTGTGGGGCCTCGCCGTGCGGCGGCTCGCGCAGCGCCAGCGCCGGCGGAAAATCCGCGCACAGCACGTGCGTTGCACCCGCGTAGTCGAGCGCGATCGCGGCGGTGTAGCACAGCGCGCCGTCATGCAGCGAATAGTGCGGTCCCATCACGGTTACGCGTCCGGGCGCGGCGAGCGCGCGCCGGAAGTATTCGCGGCGCGACCAGTTGCTGTTCGTGTCGGGATAGAACGGCGCGAGCCGGGCCGGTGGCCCCATGCCCGGCGCCGGGATCGACGGTGCCTGCTGTTCGCCCTGGTCGTTCGCCGCGAAGACGCGCAACGCGTTGGCGCTTTCGAAAATCGCCGCTGCGGCGGCTTCGAGCGCGCCGCCCGAGGTCAGTACGCGCGCGCCGCGCAGCATGACGCGCGTCACCTCGCCAAGATCGACCCGCTCATGCAGCCGGCTGCGGCGCTGATAGTCGGCAAAGCGCCGCCACATCGTTTGCGCGAGCGCAGTGGCGTTGGCGCTTGCCTCGCGCACCGAGGCGTGTGGCTGGCCGAACCAGAAGCCCTGCACGAGATCGACGTCCGCCTCCATCAGCACCATCAGCTCGTGCTCGGTCTCGACACCTTCGGCGAGCACCATCGCGCCCGCATGGTGAAGGATCGAGACGAGATTGGCGATGAACGAGACATGGCTCTCGCCGTTGGACGCGCGCCGCACGAGCGAGCGGTCCAGCTTGACGATGTCGGGGCGGTAGCGCCAGACGCGGTCGAAGTTCGAAAAGCCCGCACCGAAGTCGTCGAGCGCGACGAGGAAGTCGCGTCCGCCCGGCTCTGGGCGGGCTTCGAGGAACGAGGCGGGCTCGTCGCCGGCGCGCTGCTCGAGCACCTCGATCACCACGCGCTCGGGCGGGAAGGCGAAATGGCGGCACAGGTCGTCGATGGCGGCTTGCGTCGGCCAGTCTCCGGGCGCGGGGCGTGGCAGCGAGTTGAGAAAGAGCCAGCCTGTGGCGATGCCTTGCGCGGTGAAGTTCGCGAGATGCAGGCAGCGCGCGAGTTCATCGAGTTCGCGTGCGGCCTCGGGCGTCGCGCGCGCGAACAGCGTGGCAGGACCGACGCTACCGGAGGCGGCGTCGGCGACGCGCAGCAGCGCCTCGTAACCGACCACGCGCTGATGCGTGATCGAGAGCACCGGCTGGAACGCGCTTTCGAGCAGCGTTGTGCGCCAGCGCGCCCGAAAGCCGTCGTCATGCGGTTCCAGATGCGTGAGCAGCGTGGCGAGCGATGCCTGTGTGTTCGACATGGCGCTTGGGGCGCACCTCGCGGCGCTTGATTGCATTCGCTGGCCGGTTGCAGCCGGTCAGGCGGAGGCGGATTTGACTGCGCTCGCGCGTGAAAGAATCGCCACGCAGGCGAACGACAAACGATGACGCGCTGGCACAGGCGCAATGGCGGTCTGGGCAGTACGCTTTACCGACAGTGTACGGAGTATCGGCAAATTATGCTTAAGAGGCGTGCGCGAGAGGCAAGGCAAGCAAGGTGGCCGCTTGGGAAGGGCGGCCGGCGTTTCATGGCGTGCCGCAGTTCGGGAGACATGCAAGCACCGTGCCGTCGCAGCTTTATGAACTGCTGGTGCGCCCGCGTGATGTGCGCGGGCGTGTGGTTAGTGAGCCGTATTGGGCACGTCGAGGATCAGGATGATGGTCCAGTCGGCGTCGCCTTCATGGTGATACTGTCGCTCAGCGACGATGAACGGTTGTTGCTTGCCTTGCGGCCCGAGGAACAGCACGTCGCCTTCCATCGGCAGGCATTCGATGGGGGGCAGCGCGAGAATGTCGTCGCCGCTTTTGCCGCGGGGCATCAGCTTTTCGATCTTGCGGGATGCCGCTTCGGTCCATTCGATGTCGAGCTGGATGTTGCTCATGGATGTTTCTCCGCGCGCGTCGCGCACAAACAGGTGGTGAATTCGGGGTGCGCGACTTTAGCATACCCCGCACGAAGCGATTCGCAGGGCACGCTGGCGGCCGACACAAGAAAAAAGCCGACGCCGGGGACCGGCATCGGCTCTTTAGCCATCGTGTCATGCGGCAGTCCGGGACGGCACCGCAAGGTTGCACCGGCTGTATGCGGGCGGTACGGAGCAGCTATGCGCCGCGCCTGCCACACACGGCCTGCTGACGCGACTTTACTCCGCGGCCTTGGCAGGCGCCTTGTGGTGCGGATGACCGCCTTTCTTGTGGTGCTTCATGGGCATCTTCTCGGCCGGCGCCTGTGCGGCTGCCTGCTGACGAGCCTGCAGATCCTGCGCGCGCTGCTCGACGTCGGCGGCCTTGGCTGGATCGGTGCTCATCGTGACGCCATTTTCCGTTTGCGCATAGGCAGCGCCCGTCAGAGCGGAAAGCGAAATCAGGACTGCGAGGGACACTTTTTTCATGACTACCTCCGAAGGAGTGGATTATGGACCCAGCCTGTGCCAGCCCAAGCAGGATTGGCATGCCATTCTAACGATCGAATACTCGTTCCAGATGACATCGCGTAAGGCATCCGCTTGCCTGTTACACATCTTTACATATCCCTGCGGATCTTGTCGCGTATTGGTCACCGTCTGTTCCGTGAGCCACGCAGCCTAGAACCAGCCAAGCATCCGATACACATAAAACTGTGCAATCCCAATCAACTCGTGCAACGCCGTTTCCGCGTCGCGCAGATTGGCGGGGCGCGGCCAGATGCCCATGCGCACGCGACGCACGTCGGACACGGCCGGCACCGGATTCATCCGAAAGCGGTGGAAGTCCAGCATTGCGCGTTGCATGTGATATGCCGAGGTTATGACGAAGAGCGTGTCCGCGCGTTGAGCGTGCACGATCGGTGCAACATTGCGCGCGTTCTCCCAGGTCGTGAGGCTGCGGTTCTCCAGCACGAGGTCGTGCTTCGCAATACCTGCGCGCAAGAGCCATGGCGCATACGTGTCGGCTTCGCTGGCGGCGTGATGCTGCGGGTTGCCGCCGCTCACGATCACCTTGCATACGCCGCCGGCCGCAAGGCAGCGTGCCTGCAGCGCGGCGGCCAGCGCGATGCGGGCGTACACGTCGTGCTTGGGCACGAGCGTGCCGTCGGGACGTGTGTCGGTGCCGCCGCCGAGCATGACGATCGCGGTGCGTGGGCCGAAGGCCGAAGCGGGTGTCGTCGCCGGATCATAGGGAGTGCGATAGTTCCGAGGCTGTGCAAGATCGACTAGCGGCTTTGCGAGCCACCCCGACCCGAGCAGCCAGAAAAAGACGACTGCCGCGACGGCGATGGGACGACGCGCGCTTCGCCACAACATGAACAGCGCAAAAAATAGCGCAAATAATCCGAATAGAATCAATTTGAATGAGGTAACGTATTGTTTTCGGGATGATGCGTGCCGTGCGCTGGCGCGCCGCACTTTCTCGGGGGCCCGAATAACCTGCAGTCCTTGCCACGGCGCTGGGAAACGGCAGGGCGCCTGGCCGCGCATCTTGCAGCCGTTGCAGCCCTCGCCGGCATTGCGTCGCAGCAGGCGGGATGGCCGCAGGACTGCATTTTAAGAAAGAAGTGAGTAATGACCACGTATTCCAACGAAGCAGTACTCGAAGCGTTGCGGCGGGTGCAGTATCGGCAGGTCCCGTGGGCTCGGCGCCCTGAAGTCTTCCAATACCTGCGCGACCTGGGGCTCATGGACACCGTCAGGCAGCGCACCGTTGCTCCCGCTCCCGGCTTTCATGCGCCGGTCGATATCGCCGTGCTGACCGACCGCGGACGCGCCGAATTCGCGCGCCTCGCCCGCGACGAACGCGCCCTCAACTGGACTGCGCAGCGCATGGCCGACTATGTGGCCGATGCCGTCGTGCAGTCGTCCGATGAAGCCGGTCAACCCGGGCTATAGCAGTTCGCCCCCAAAAAAAAGCCCGTATCGAAAGATACGGGCGTACCGGAATTACTGCTGCCACGCTGTG
This sequence comes from Paraburkholderia sp., assembly GCA_035277805.1. Classification (GTDB taxonomy): domain Bacteria; phylum Pseudomonadota; class Gammaproteobacteria; order Burkholderiales; family Burkholderiaceae; genus Paraburkholderia. Next base: position 9,781 of record DATEJU010000096.1, read on the forward strand.
CTTGATGGCAAAGAGTAGACCGGCTTTCGGTGTGGTGGTTCCCATCATCGACACGACGATGTTGGCGATGTGTTCGCCGTGCAACGCTTTCCCATTTTTTTGCCGCTCGTCCGCGACGCGTCGTTTACCGGTTGCGCTGTGCGTCCGGCCGTCCCTGGCGCGGCGCCGCGTTGCGGCGCGCGTTATCGACGATGTCGCTGCGCAGGTTGCCACGCGGCACGGGTTGCGCGGCGCCAGCCGCCGTGCCGGCGGCTCGATGGTCGTCGACGAGTCCCCAGGGGTGCGCGCCAGTGCGCGCCACGGCCGGATGCGGGACGCTGGCGCGTGGGGGCTGAGCCGTTGCGTCGGGCGTCAGGAAGGACGCGAGCGGGGCCGAGAGCGCCAGAAGCGCAAGGAGTGGCAAGGCGGAGAGCGAAACCATGAAGCCCCGGTTAAACAGAGTCATGGATTTCATGGCAGCCTCCCGTCAATACGGGTAGTTGACGTTAGTAGACATGCCTCTAAGCTAATGTCGGATGCGAAAGCGCGCTGTAAATATTGGTAAATAGATGTTTCGTACACACCGATCCCGGCGCCGCATCGTTGAGTTGGAGCCGGGCCAGGACGGCCGCGAAGGCGCAACGTCGGGTCGGGTGGAGCGCGCGTAAGGCGCCTGGCGCGCCGCGCGAGACGCGCACGGCGGTGGCCGGCAGACTCTGCCGGCTCGGGGAAGTCGCGCGGCGTGCGCCGCGGAAGTCGAGTGCCGGGCGCGTGCGGCGCCCGGCGGGAAAGAGCAAAAAAGAACGAAAAGTGCAGGCCTCGTGCCGAGGGCTCAAGCCATTTTGACGGGCGCGCGCCACGACTCCGGATTGGTCCAGAAGGCGCCGCGCAGGCGGTCGCGGCTCGGCGGCGCCGGCGGCTTCGTGGCCGTTGCGCCAATGCGTCCGCGCAGCGAAATCTCGCGGCCGCTCGTGCTCAGGCGCTTCACGATTTCGGCGAGCGTGCCGTCGGCTTGCCACTCGTCGAAGCGGCGGCGGCAGGTGGGCGGCGAGGGATAGCGGCCCGGCAGCTTGGACCAGCCTTCACCCGTGGAGAGCACCCAAAGCACTGCATTGACCACGGCACGCGCTTCGACGCGAGGCCGCCCGCGCCGTTCGCTCCGCGCGGGCTCCGCACAGAACAACACTTCGACCAGCGCCCACTCGTTGTCTCTCAAATCGTCGAACAGCATCATGTTTCACCTCAGCGAAGCTATCTCCGGTGCGCTGCCCCGCGCTGCGCACTCTTCATGTACTTCCGGCCGGCTGGCG
>DATEJU010000097.1:0-22895 GCA_035277805.1 Paraburkholderia sp.
CGAGCGCGGTCGTCCCGCGGCGCCGCCCCAAGGCGGACAGGGCGGCCGCGGCGAGCAGCGGCAGCAGAACTGAGACGCGACGCCTGCGTGCGACAACGAGGACGCCCGCAACGGGCGTCCTCAGATTGCTGACCACCCCCACGTTTTTCGGAGCGTGGGTTTTTCGTTTTTCAGTGGCAGGCGAGACGTGCCCCGGGCGCAGCGCAAGGCCATTGTGCGGCTCAGGCGGGCCACGACGCGTTGCAGGATGCGTACGGCACCCATTTGGGCCTGAAGGCCCCGCCTTTACCTTCTTCGCCAGCAGCAGCGCGATCTTCTTGATGTTCTGCGCAGCAGCGGCCAGCAGGCACTGTTCGGCGACCTTGCGCAGGCCACGCATCCTCGCGTAGCGATGGCCGTGCAACTGCCTGACATCCGCGAAACTGCGCTCCACCGTCTCCTTGCGCCGCGCGTAAATACGTCTGCCCCGATCGCTCAGACGGCGCCGCTCGGCCTGCTCCTTCGCACGCTCCCAGACGTGTCGCGTGACCACCTTCACCGCGTTGGCGCTGTTGGTGCATTTCGCGCGCACTGCACAGCGCCGGCAGATTTCAGGGTTCGATTTGTACTCCCGATAGCCCGCACGATTGGTTGAGCTGTATGGCAACGCCTGACCCTGCGGGCAGGTGTATTCGTTGCGGTACGCGTCGTACCGGTACTCGCGCTTGTAGAACATCCCTGGCTTGTGATTGGGCGTGCGGTAACCCATCACCCCGGCGATCTGGCGATCTTCCAGCCCCTGGCACACCGCGGGCGTGAAGTACCCCGCGTCCAGTCCCACCGCCTGCACCTCGAAGCCAAAGCGCCTGCGCTGCCGGTCCAGCCGCGCCAGATACGGCTGGCTGTCGTGTACCGAGGACGCTGTCACATGCGTATCGGTGATGATCGCGTGCTTCGCATCCACCGTGCGGTGGTCCAGATAGAAGAACCCGCGGGGCTTGTCCTCGCGCATCATGTAGCCGCTGTCCGGGTCGGTGCGGCTGACCTTGATCTCCTTGGTGTCCGCGGGCACGCTGCCATTGCCACCGCCCTGGTCGTCGTCCCGCCTGAACGGCTTTTTGCCGTGCGCGGCACGGTCCGTGTCCACTGCCGCATCCAGTTCGGCCAGATACGCCGACGGCGTCTGCTGAACCTGCGCCGGATCGAGCTTGTTCTTGTTGGCGTTCGCCTTCAGGCGCGGGTAGCCGATGAACAGCAGCTCGAACATCACCACCGGATCGAGCGCCGGACGCCCGTTGTCCGCGCAGTACAGGTTCGCCACCTTCTCGCGGATGAATTCGAAATCCACCGCGGCTTCGATCTTGCGCAGCAGGTGGTCCTTCGGCACGAGTTCCTCGAGCGTGACCATCTCGAGTTCGTGCTGGGCGGGCGTCGGTTTCTTGAGCATGGCGCTCATTAAACAACAAAGCCCAGGAGGTGGCCCTGGGCTTTGTCAGCAATCTGAGGACGCCCGCAACGGGCGTCCTGGCTTTTCTCATTTCCAGGGGGAGCCGAGGTATGGCCATGTCTCTATCGAGATCGGGTTTCAGGATTCATCTCGTGTTCGGCATTGTGTTGGCCGGATAACCTGCGCGGTTGATTTGAGCGCGCGTTCTCGCTTGCATTGCCTGATTGGTCAGTGAGCGGCCTGTTAATCAGGATTGCAATACATAAGTATTCGTTTGCTTGAGAAGGACTGGATATCATCGGGGTGTGCGGTGTCATGGCGATGCCCGCGCAATTACACCGAATGCCGTGTTTGGCCGTTCGGCTAGCTCTACGACTGCGGCAATCGTGTGGACAATGAACTCATGAGAGAAGTCTCATTCGGTTTCGCTCCAGTTTTTAAGTATCAAAATTTGGATTGCTAACTAAATTTGATACGTGAGCGGCCTGATTCTGAGCCTTCATTGCATGAAACTTCAACGAACAGGAAGGCGTATGAACAAGGCTTATCGATCTGTATGGAACGAGTCGAAAGGGGCGTGGGAGGCCGTGCAGGAGAGCGCACGGGGCCGTGGCAAGCGCAACGTCAAGTCAGGCGTCGCGCACGCGATGCAGGCTGTTGCATTGCTCGGACTGGGTGCGTTAGCGCTATCCGCGCAGGCTGCCGAAACGCCAGCCGACGACACGGGAGTGCTGTTCGGCAATGGCGCGAACGACCCGGGCGCAGATGCTGCCGACGTCGCGGTGCGCAATCAGCTGACGGCGTTGGCGCTGGGTGTGGCGGGACCGGTAGGGGAGGCGCTTTCCACCACGGCGAGCCAGCCATTGCTGGCTGCCCCGAATTCCGGTGCGGGCGTCGATACATCGGGCTTGATGCACACCTACAACACGGCGGCCTATTACTCGCAGGTCGCTGGGTTTGGCAATGGACAAGGTTCGACGCCGCCTACGGACATGGCGAAGGCAAACGCGCCCGGCGCCATTGCGATCGGCTCGAACACGATCGCGCGCGGGACGGCGAGCACTGCGGTCGGGGTGCAGGCCTACACCACGGCCAATGATTCTGTCGCACTGGGCTCGGGCTCGGTAGCGAACCAGGACAACACGGTTTCCGTGGGCAACGACGGCACGACTTCGCGAACCGTGATGGACGCGAGCGGTCGGCCTTACGCTCCCGCGAATCCGGTCAATATGCGGCGCATCGTGAATATGGCCGCGGGGCAGGCCGACACCGACGCGGTGAACGCGGGCCAACTGAGGGCGGTCGCGAGCGCGTTGGGCGGCAACGCGGGTGTGAACAGCGACGGCACCATCAAGCGCCCGAGCTACGCGCTGCGAGGCGGCACGTTCGCCGATGTCGGTGCGGCGCTTCAGGCGGTCGATCGTGCGGCCGCTGCCGATTTCGCGGACAGCGTGAAATACGACACGTCTGCCCACACGCGCGTGACGCTCGGCGGCGGAGCGAATGGCACGGTATTGTCGAACGTGGCCAACGGTAGCGCCGACCGCGACGCCGTGAACATCGCGCAGTTGAAAGCGGCGGGGCTGAACGTGGACACGGGTGGCAACGTCACGAACGCCTTCGTGGCCTACGACGACGCAACGAAGTCCACGGTCTCGCTGCGCGGCGCGAACGGCACGAAGATCGCCGATCTGGCCGCAGGCAGCGTGGCGGCATCGAGCTCGGACGCCATCAATGGCGCGCAGCTGTACAGGGGGCTGAGCGGGACTGCGTCGGCGCTGGGTGGCGGTGCCGCGGTCAATGCGGACGGGTCGTTGAAGGGGCCGTCTTATGCGGTCGGAGGCTCGACGTATGGCGATGTTGGCAGTGCATTGAAAGCGGTCGACAACGCGTCGATGGCCGCTCTGGCGGACAGTGTGAAATACGACACGTCTGCCCACACGCGCGTGACGCTCGGCGGCGGTGCAAACGGTACGATATTGTCAAACGTGGCCAACGGCAGCGCCGACCGCGACGCCGTGAACATCGCGCAGTTGAAGGCGGCGGGGCTGAACGTGGACACGGGTGGCAACGTCACGAACGCCTTCGTGGCCTACGACGACGCAACGAAGTCCACGATCTCGCTGCGCGGTGCGAACGGCACGAGGATCACGAATCTCGCCGCCGGCATCGCAAACACCGACGCGGTGAACGCTGGCCAGTTGCGCTCGCTTGCCGCAACGCTCGGCGGGGGCGTCGGTATTGCGGCGGACGGCACGATCACCGCGCCCACCTATCACATGCAGGGCGGCACGCAGCGCACCGTCGGCGGCGCGCTCGACACGCTCGACTCGGGTCTCGCGTCGCTCCAGCAGCAGATCGCCGGCTCGGGCATCGACCTTGTCGAGCAGGACCCGGTCAGCCGTGCGATCAGCGTCGGCGCGAATACCAACGGCTCGGTCGTCAGCTTTGCTGGCAAGGCCGGCAACCGTACGCTGGCCGGCGTGGCGGCCGGCGCCGTGAGCGCTTCGAGTGCGGATGCGATCAACGGTGCGCAACTGTACGCGAGCACCGCGGGCACGGCCGCCGCGCTTGGCGGCGGGGCGAGCGTGCGTGCCGACGGTACGCTGTCCACGCCCTCGTACATGCTCGGCGGCGCGACACTGAACAACGTGGGGGCGGCGCTCACGAATCTTGATGGCCGCGTCACGCAGAACACCACGCAGATTACGAACCTGCAGCAGACGATCACCAACATTGCGGGATCGGTCGCGAACGCGGTGCAGTACGACTCGTCCGCGCACGACAGGGTCACGCTCGGCGGCGTCAATGCAACGGGCACGGTCAAGCTTTCCAATCTCGCCGACGCCCTGCTGAGCGTGAGCAGCACCGACGCCGTCACAGGCGCGCAGCTCTACGCCACCAACGTCCAGGTCGCCAGTATCGAGCAGGCGATACAGAACGTCGCTGCCAGCCAGACGCCCTATGTCGCCGTCAATTCGCCGAACGGGTCCGCTACGGCCACCGGCGCGAACACGCTGGCGGTCGGCGGCGGCGCGCTCGCGAGCGGTACGTCGTCCACTGCGCTCGGCGACCAGGCGCGGGCGAGCGCCGTGAACGCCGTGGCGCTCGGCGCGAATTCGGTTGCGGACCGCAACAACTCGGTGTCCGTCGGCAGCATTGGCAACGAGCGGCAGATCACCAACGTCGCCGCCGGCACGGCGTCCACCGACGCCGTGAATCTCGGTCAGCTCAACAGCGCGATGGGCGGCCTGGGCAATCGCGTCGACGACATCGATCGCAGCGCGCGACGCGGGATTGCCGCGGCATCGGCGCTCAACATCGTCACGCCTTATCTGCCGGGGCGCACCACTTTGAACGCCGGTACCGCGGTGTTTCGCGGCCAGGCCGCAGTGGGCATCGGCGTATCGCGCTGGAATGCGAAGGGCAGCGTCAACTACAACCTGGGCGTGTCGTCGGCGGGCGGCAACAGCACGATTGTCCGGGCGGGCATCGGCATCGTGTTCGGCAGTTGACCAGCAAAGCGCCCCCCAGGCGGTGTCCCTGGGGCGCGCCGGATCCAATATCCGCACGGACGTGCCGTGCGCCCCTTCCATGAGCAATCAACATGAAATACATAGTTATGGTGATCGCGCTGTCGGCCGCCATTGCCGGATGCACGTCGCAAGCGACACTCGACGCGTTGCAGGTCCAGGACCCCACCGCGCTCGAGAACGGCCTGATGGTGTCGCAGAGCACGGTGGCCGGCGCTGCCACCGACGCATGGGTTAGCGCATATCCCGGCAGCGCGGGCGCCGCGCTGCTCGATGACGAGCAGCGGCGCCTGCAGGCGCTTGACGCGCAACAGCATGGTTATTTCGGCGCGAAGGCGCGGTGCTGGCTTTCCGCGGCGCGCGAGGAGCGCGCGCAGCGCAACCATTGGGGCTTCGTCGACGAGGCCGCGAAAGAGGCGGATCACCTGATCGGCGCGCTCGAAGGCCGCAGGCAGCCTTCTGCCGACAACCCGAAGCTGCGCACCGTGTCGACGGTGCGCCCCGACCTGTGGCAGAAGCTGCTGGCGGCGAAGACCGCGCCCGGGTTTACGGCGTGCCCGAAGGCGCAGGAGCAGGTCGCGTGCTCCGAAGTCGCGCTGATGCATGCGGGCCACGAGGCGTGGACGCGCTCGTTCGACGCGAGCGCACTGCGCGTCGCCAAAGTCGAGCAGATGACCGCAGTGCTGCCCGGCGTGCTGAACGCCTGCCAGCCGCCGAAGGCCGAGCCTCGTCTGGCGCCGAAAATCACGCTGCCCACCGACATGCTGTTCGAGTTCGACCGTGGCGATCTCGCCGGAATGCTGCCGCAAGGGCGCGAGAGCGTCGCGACGCTTGCGCGCGAGATCGTTGCGGCCGGCGATGTGACGGCAATACGCGTGGAAGGCTATACCGACCGGCTCGGCGGCGATCGCTACAACGATCGGCTGTCACAGCAGCGTGCGGAGACTGTCATCGGGTATCTGCGCGAGCAGGGCGTGACGGGCCTGGGAATGGGCGCGTATGGGCGCGGCAAGTCGAATCCTCTCGTCCAGTGCAACGACCGCAACCGCGAGGCGTTGGTCGCCTGCCTTGCCCCTGACCGGCGCGTCGAATTGTCAATCTCGCGCAGCACCGCGATTCAGTCCCGGGTGCGCTAGCGCATTACGGGCATCCGGTAGCCGCCCGCCGCCACGTCGCGCACGCGCACGCGCAGGTGCAAGGCGGCGGGCGGCAGGCAGCCACAACCCGCGGTGTTCGTCGTATTCGAGCAATTTAACAATCCCTGACAGTACCTTTGCGGGCTTGCAGCGACAATAGGTTGTCGCGGCTTGTCGACGTACGGGCCGCGTTGAAAGTGGCGTGCGGCACATGCGCGCCAGGCAACGAAATTCGGCTACGGGGGCCGGCGCAGTCGGGACACGGCGATGCGCCGGCAGTGAGGAAGCCAGAGCGGGCTCGAGTCCGCCAGATAACGCTGGCAAACAGCGCCTGGAAGTACCAGGAGTGGCGATGGCGGCGGGAAACGCCATGGTGTGAGATCGGCTGCGGTCTGCGGGCGGGTGTCGGGCGGTGATGCCCGCCTGCGCGTGACGCGCCGGTACGGCGGCGCCTGCGCCGGCGGTCCGAGTCCGGGGGGGAAGGACGCCGGAGACCACGCGGTGCGCAGCCCGCGGCTGTCGCCACTCGTTTTTCATACACGAAGCCACGCGTTCATGCGTGCGCCGATCGCGGCGCGCGCAGGGCCGCGCCACCTGACGCGCACCGCGCAAGTCCGGTGGGGCTGAAGCTTGTCTGCTCTACGAGGGGTTTCATGTTTTTTCGTTCCGGCAGCATGCGGTTTCCGCCTGGCTCACGGGTGAACGGTTCGGGCCGCAGCCGCGATCTCGACCGCATCGAGCTGGACCTCGCCCGCGACCGGCACGCGCGCGCGGCCATGGAAGCCTATGCGGACTCGTGCGAATCCGAACTGCCGTGGCTGAGCGAGGCGTTGCGCCAGTCGCGCTTCGGCCGCGCGGATAAGTTGACGCAGTGCTCGTCGACGGTCTTGCGCGTCTTCGTGCTCGCTCAGGCGCGCGCCGCCGTGCAGCCCGACTATGCGCACGCCGCGTGGGAGCACGTGCGCGTCCAACTGGCCGCCCTGCTCGGCGGGGCGCCGGTGGCCGAGCCAGCGGCGCATGACGTGCGGCACGAGGCCGACCCGGCGGCGGCCCGCGATGCAATGCAGGAGGACGGCCCGGCAGCGGAGCCGCGAGCGATGAGCATGACCGGCACGGCGGGCGAGCCGCAGGCCCGCCGCCGCGGGTGAAGTCTGGCGCAGGGGGGCGGGTTCGGTCCGGCCGTGGCCGGTCGCGCCGCGGTCGGTCTGGGGCGTTTTCGACTACCATGTGCGAAAACTGGTTCCCGATCTCTTCAGCCGCATTGCTGCGCATCGTGCTCCCATTCAATTCAAGACGCGGCGAGAGTGGCGCCGTCGTTGCGTGGCAGGGGCCGCGCAACGAGGGATTGGGGATGAGGTCCGGCGTTGCAGGGCCGGCCCATCCCGGGATGGTGAATAACGACACTGGGTGCAGGACATTATGAGAATTGCAGTACTCGACGACGATCCGGCACAGACCGATTTCGTCTGCCAGACACTGATGACGGCTGGCCACATCTGTCATGCGTTCGCCAAGGGCGGCGAGCTCGTCAAGCAGTTGCGGCGGCAGACCTTCGATTTGCTCGTGCTCGACTGGAACGTCCCCGACATGGCCGGCGACGAGGTCCTGCACTGGGTCCGCCAAAGCCTGTCCACGCGCTTGCCCGTTCTGTTCATGACGAGCCGCAGCCGCGAAGTCGACATTGCGCTGATGCTCAACAGCGGCGCCGACGACTACGTGGTCAAGCCGGTCTCCGCGCCGGTCCTGCTCGCGCGCGTGGGCTCGCTGCTGCGCCGTGCCTATCAGCTGCACGCGCCGACGCAGAAGGAAGTCTTCGGCGAATACGAATTCGATCTGAAGTCGCGTCAGGCATCGGTGAGCGGCAAGCAGGTGGCGCTCACGCAAAAGGAATTCGAGCTTGCGCTATTGCTGTTCCAGCATCTGAGCCGGCCGCTCTCGCGCGCGCACATCCTCGACGTGATCTGGAAGCAGTCCGACGATATTCCGTCGCGCACCATGGACACGCACGTCTCCATGCTGCGCTCGAAGCTCGGCTTGCGCCCGGAAAACGGCTATCGCCTCACGCCGATCTACGGCTATGGCTACCGCCTCGAACGCATCGAGGGGGAGGCGGCGTGAGTGGTGCTTATTCGGCGCGGCCGGCCGCGCCTGGGCGCGTGACGCTTGCCTGTGCGCTGGCGTTGGGGCTGTTGCCCGCCGTGGGCCGTGCCGAAGTCCGCAAGCCGCACCACCAGGCGGCGGAAATGGCCATTTATGTGACGCGTCCGGGCGACTCCCTCTACGACATCGCGACGCGCTATCTGCGCAATCCCGACGACTGGACCAGGCTCGCGCGCATCAATCGCGTGAGCGCGCCGCGCCGTCTGCAGCCGGGCACCTCGCTGCGCATGCCGGTCGCGTTGCTGCGCCAGGACACCTTGACGGCAAGCGTGATCGCGACCTCGGGGCCCGCGAGCCATGCATTCGGCAGCGGGCCGTTGCTGCCGCTCATCGTCGGCGGGACGCTCGTCGAAGGCGACCGCGTGCAGACCGGGCAGAACGGCTTCGCGACGCTCGAGCTCGCCGACGGCTCGCATATCGTCATTCCGCCGGGCGCGTCGCTCGATCTCGCCACGTTGCGCCAGACTGTGCTCACCGGCGCGACCGACCGCGTGGTCGACCTGCACCGCGGCCAGGTGAATACCGAAGTCACGCACGCCACCCGCAAGGACGACCGCTTTCAGATCCGCTCGCCTTCGGTGGTGGCGGGCGTGCGCGGCACGAGCTTTCGTGTGAATTACGACGGCGACAAGGGCTCGACGGCCGTCGAAGTGCTCGAGGGCGCGGTGGGCGTGGACGCAGCGTCGCACGGCCGGGCCGCGTCGGTCGCACCCGCGCCGGGCACGCCGCTCGCCGCATCCACGCAGCTCGTCGCGGCGCACTACGGCAGCCTCACGCTGGCGAACGGCGCGGTGGGCGGGCCGGTCGCGCTGCTCGACGCTCCCGATCTGCGCAATCCGTCGAAGGTCCAGGACGACGACCAAGTCGCCTTCGATCTCGCGCCCGTGCAGGGTGCGCACAGCTATCACGTACAGATCGGCCGCGACGCGGGCCTGCTGGACCTGATCCGCGACATGCACTCGGACGATCCGCACATTGCCTTGGGCGCGCTCGATGACGGCACGTATTTCGCGCGCTTTTCCGCCATCGACGAGAACGGCCTCGAAGGCATGCCGTCGACCTATGCGTTCCAGCGCCGGCACGTCGCGCTGGGTGCTTCGGCCGGACGCGTCGAGGGCACGCGCGACTATGCGTTCCGCTGGTTCGTCGACCAGCGCCGTGCCGGCAGCACGCGTTTTCGCTTCGTGCTCGCCACCTCGTCGGACCTGCGCGCGCCGCTCGTGGACCGCACCGACATCACGGACGGCGAGGCCGTCGTCAGCGATCTGCCGAAGGGCGTCTACTACTGGACGGTGATTGCCGAGCAGTTCGAAGGGGGCCGCTACTTCCAGAAGGCCAGCCCGGTACAGTCATTCCGTCTCGACTGGTGAGGCAGCCGCGCATGGGCGCGAGCGCGCGCCCCCGCTCCCGCCTTGGCCGTCCGGTCGGGCGGCGCTTTCTGTTCGAGTGGGCGGGCGTCGCGTGCGCAGGCATCGCCGTCGTCCTGCTGAGCGTGGTGTGGCACTGGACGCTCAGCGCCGATCATCTGGTCTACGACCGCTTTCTTGCCGCGCGCGAGCGGCCGGTCTCGCCCGACATCGTGATCGTCGAGATCGACAACGCGAGCGTCGCCGCGCTGGGGCGTTGGCCCTGGCCGCGCAGCCTGCACGCGCAGGTCGTCGGCCGCCTCGCGAAGGCGGGGGTGGCTGCGGTGGTCTACGACGTGCTCTTCACCGAACCCTCGCCCGACGACACGCGCTTTGGCGAGGCGCTGCGCGAGCGTCCCTCGTATCTGCCGGTGCTGCTTTCGCCTGCCGACGAGGCCGACAACGGCCGCCGCGAGGTCGAGAAGCCCGTCGCGCCGCTCGCCCAGGCCGTCGCGGGTCTTGGCCACATCAACCTCGAAGTCGACAACGACGGCATCGTGCGCAGCGTCGCGATGTTCGAAGGCGACGCGCAACAGCGCTGGCCCCAGCTGATGGTGCCGCTCTGGCACGCGGTGCGCGACGGCAAGCTCGCGCTTCCCGATCTTTCTGCCGCCCGCATCGCCACGGCCGCCGCCGCCGACGCGAAACTCATGCGCGCGGGCGGCCCGGATAGCGAAGCGCGTTTCCTGCTGCCGTTCGGCGCCAACACGCAGACCTACCGCACGGTGTCGTTCGCGCAAGTGCTCGAAGGGCGCGTGCCGCCGGATCTGCTGCGAGGCCGCGTGGCGCTGGTGGGCGTGACGGCGTCGGGGCTGTTCGATCGCTTCGCCACGCCGCTCTCGGGCACGCTCGGACCGATGCCCGGCGTCTATATCCACGCGCTCGTGCTCGACACGCTGCTTTCCGGCACGGCCATCGAGCCGGCGTCGCAGATCACCGTGGTGCTTGCCTCGCTGGTGCCGCTGGCCCTGCTGCTGGGGGCCTTTCTCGTGTTCTCGCCGCTGCGCACGCTGCTCATGCTGCCGCTGCTGGCGCTTCTCTCGCTGGCGGGAAGCGCCGCGCTGCTCTATTACGCGCGGATCTGGCTCGCGCCGGTACCGGCGATCGTCGCGCTCGGGCTCGTCTATCCGCTCTGGAGCTGGCGGCGTCTCGAAATGACGATGGCGTATCTGCGCAAGGAGCTGCGCCAGCTCGCGGACGAGCCCTACCTGCTGCCGGAGGCGCCCACACCCCCGCGCGAGTTCGGCGGCGACGTGCTGGCCCAGCAGATGGCGCTGATGGCGCAGGCCGCGCAGCGCCTGCAGGACATGCGGCGCTTCGTGTGGGACAGCCTCGACTCCGTGCCGGAGCCGCTCGTCGTGGCCGACCTGCGCGGCGTGGTGCTGATCGCCAACCACGCGGCGCGCGCCTATTTTTCGCACCTGAACGTGAGCGCCGCCGAAGGCCGGGGGATGCCGGAGGTGTTCGGCGATCTCGCGCTCGTGAAGCCCATCGACCCGAACCCCGACACGCTGGCTTTTGCCCATGCGCATTGGCCCGCGCCGCTCGATCCCGCGCGCGGCGAGTTCGCGCAGCTCATGGAGCGTGGCGTGGAAGTGCGCGCGCGCGACGGCAGCGATTACCTGTTGCGCTACGCGAGCTGCACGAACGCGCAGGGGCAGGCGGTGGGCTGGATCGCCGGTCTCGTCGACGTGACCGCGCTGCACGACGCCGAGCGCCAGCGCGAGCACGCGTTGCGCCTGTTGTCGCACGACATGCGCTCGCCGCAGGCTTCGATCGTGGCGCTCGTCGAGACCGAGCGCGAGCGCGGCACGCTCGAAGCCGCTCCGGTGCGCGAGGTGATGGACCGCATCGAACGCTACGCGCGCCGCTCGCTCACGCTCGCCGACGACTTCGTGCAGCTCGCGCGCGCGGAATCGCAGGTGTACGCGCTGGAGCCGACCAGTTTGACGGAGCTCGCGATCGACGCGAGCGACGAGGTCTGGCCGCAGGCAAGTGCAAAGCACATTCAGATCGAGACCGCCTTTGACGGCGAGCAGATGGGGTGGATCAACGCCGACCGCTCGCTCATGACACGCGCACTGGTCAACATTTTTAACAATGCCGTGAAATACAGTCCACCCGAAACCAGAATTGTCTGTAGTATCGCAGTCGCGGATGGCCGGACACCGCGCGTGATCTGCTCGATTCGCGACGAGGGCTACGGCATTCCGCTCGAAGATCAGGCGAAGCTCTTCCAGCCGTTCCGCCGCTTTCATGCGGGCCAGCGGCCCGAGGTAAGTGGCGCCGGGCTCGGCATGGCGTTCGTGAAGACTGTCGTGACGCGTCACGGCGGCGAAATCCATGTGGAGAGCGCGCCGGACCAGGGCACCACGGTGACGATGTCGCTGCCGGCGCTCGATGCCGCGGCCTGAGGGCACGGTTAGCGCGCGCGGCTGCCTTGTGCGCGCGCGTCGAGCTGGACCGGTCGCCGCCTGATCCCGCCAAATGGCGCCAGGGATGGCTGGCAACGATTCCGATGGAGTTCCCCGTGAAAGTCTTGATGACGATCTGCACCTTGTCGATGCTGGGCGCGCTCGCCGGCTGCGCAGGCGCGAGCGCCGACGTGCGGGCAACCGGCGAGCTGAGCGCGACGGCCGCGACGTATCGGCTCGCGCGCACGCCCGCGCAAGCCGACGCCGGCGAGCCGCTGCCTTACGAGCCGTTGCTGGAAGCCGGCCTGGCGCAGCGCGGCTTCAAGGAAAGCACGTCCGGAACGACGCGCTACCTCGTTTCCGCGGCATGGGCTTCGCGCCCCGCCGACGTCACGGTCGCGACCGGCAACCCGGGCGCTTGCGTCGGTGGCTGCGTGCCGTCCGAAGGGCCGTCGTTTCCGTGGTTCGGCAAGCGCTATGTGCATACGCTCACGTTGCGCTTCTTCACGCTGCCGGACGGCCACGAAGCCTACAAGGTGAGTGCGGAGAAGCGCGACCGCAACGCCGACGCGCAGCAGGCCCTCCCGTATCTGGTCGCCGGCGCGCTCGCACGGCTGCCATACGCGGGCGCGCCGCAGTGGCGCGTGAAGATGAAGGAGGCGGCGCCGGCTGCTGGCCAGACCGGCGCGCAAACCGGTGCGCCCGCCATCCCCGGCGTGATCTCCGTCACGCCGCTCGCGCAATGACACCGTAGGCGGTGCGCAGGTGTGGGCAATTTTCCCCTGGCCGGGTACGGGTCCTGCGAACTAAGCTGATTCCACGTCCTGCGGCAACGGTTGCCCGCAGGGATCGACATCTCTGCATGAGACAGGAGACAGACATGTACGACCACGTGGGTTTGCGCGTGCAAGATCTCGCACGCAGCTTACGGTTCTACGAGGCGGCTTTGGCGCCGCTCGGCTATGGCGTCTGCGTGCGCTACGGCGATGACGTCGGCATCGGCAAACCTGGCGCACCGCAATTCTGGCTTCACACGGTGACGACCAGCGATGCCGGGAAGCCTCGCGGCGCGCATGTGGCGTTCGCAGCGGCAAGCCGCGCCGAAGTCGACCGCTTCTACGCTGCCGGCATCGAAGCCGGCGGAGTGGATAACGGCGCGCCTGGCCTGCGGCTCGACTACAGTCCCGATTATTACGGCGCTTTTCTCATCGACCCGGACGGCAACAACATCGAGGCCGTTACTTTCGGCGCTTGAGCGACGCGCGCCGCTGCAAGGCGTGCGATCCCGTGTCGGGGCCGGGCCGCCCCAGTTCGATTCGTACCCGTCCGGCCTTGGTCAGGCATGCCAGGTTATTTGGCATCCGAGGCTGCGTTTTCATCGTGCGGCGCGTCTTCGCCCTGTGCGTCGGGCCAACGGTTTTCATACACGCATTCGCCGAGCGTCCGGCGCTCCGCCCAATGCTCCATTTCGAGCATCGGCTTCGGATAGAACTCCGCGACATGGCCGACGCAGAGGATCGCCACCGGCTTCGCGCCGGCCGGCATGCGCAGCAGCGCGCGCACTTCGTCCACGTCGAAGATCGACACCCAGCCCATGCCGAGCCCTTCGGCGCGCGCCGCGAGCCACATGTTCTGGATCGCGCAAGCCACCGAGGCGAGGTCCATCTCCGGCAACGTGCGGCGGCCGAAGACATGCGCTTCGCGGCGATCCATCAGCGCCACGACGAGCAACTCGCCGCACTCGCGCAGGCCTTCCACCTTGAGCTTCATGAACTCGTCGCGGCGCTTGCCGAGCGCGTCGGCGGTGGCGAGGCGCTCGCGCTCGACGGTCTCGTGCAATTGCTCGCGCAATGCCGCGTCGGTGATGCGCACGATGCGCCACGGCTGCATGTAGCCCACGCTCGGTGCGTGATGGGCGGCATCGATGAGACGTGCCAGCACCGCCTGATCGATGGGGCCGGGCGTGAAGTGCCGCATGTCGCGCCGTTCGTAGATCGCGCGGTAGACCGCCGCGCGTTCGGCTTCGTCAAAGGGCTGTGCCATGGAAGAGTGCGGCCGTGAAAGCCGGGTTGGAAGGCCAATAGGCGTGCATATAGGTCGCGACGATGGAGCCATGCCGATAGAGCGGCTCGCCGTCCGCGCCCGTTTGCGCATGACGTGCACGCAGCGTGGGCGCGAGCGGCGTGCTCACGCGCGAGTAATGGAACGTGTGGCCGGTGAGCGTGCCGTGCGTGCCGTCGAGCCGCTGCATGCCGAGCGCCGCGAAGCGTTTTTGCATGATGGCCTCGCCAGGCAGGAGGCCGAGCATCGGCGTGCGCGTGCCGTCGACGCCGGTGAGCGCGTCGAGCAGGTACAGCATGCCGCCGCATTCGGCCACGAGCGGCTTTTTGGCAATTAGATGCGTGAGCAACGAATTTGCGCTGAGCGCATTGCGCGCAAGCGTCGCTGCGTGCAGTTCGGGATAGCCGCCGGGCAGGTAGATTGCATCCGCGCTCGTGGGCGCCGGTTCGTCTGCAAGCGGCGAGAAAAAGCTCAGGCGTGCACCCAGCGCTTCGAGCAGCGCGAGATTCGCCGGGTAGATGAACGAGAACGCGGCATCGCGCGCGATGGCGATGTGCATGCCGTCGAGCAGGCGAGGCACGCTCGCAAACGCATCAGCATCGCTCGCATGAAATGCGACGGCTGGCGGCAATTGCGCGAGCGCGGTTTGCGCGAGTGCGTCGGCGGCGCGTTCGATGCGCGCATCGAGATCGTCGATCTCGCTCGCCTGATGCAGGCCGAGATGCCGGTCGGGCAGCGAAAACGCCGCGTCGCTCGCGACATGGCCGAGCCAGCGGATATCGGCGGGCAGCCCTTCCTGCAGCATCTGCGCATGACGCGGCGAGCCCACGCGATTGGCGAGCACGCCATGAAACGGCACGTCGGCGCGATAGCGCGCGAGCCCGAACGCGATCGCGCCAAACGTCTGCGCCATCGAATTCGCGCTGACGATGGCGGCCACCGGCACGCCGAATTTCGCGGCGAGATCGGCGCTGCTGGGCGTGCCGTCGAAGAGGCCCATCACGCCTTCGATCAGAATGAGGTCCGCCTGCGCAGCCGCTTGCGCGAGCAATGCGCGGCAGCCCGCTTCGCCCACCATCCACAAGTCGAGCGACATCACGCTCGCGCCGCTCGCGCGCTCGAGGATCATCGGGTCGAGAAAGTCCGGGCCGGTCTTGAACACGCGCACGCGCCGTCCCATGCGCCGGTGCAGGCGCGCGAGGCCCGCGGTGAGCGTGGTCTTGCCCTGGCCCGACGCGGGCGCGCCGATGAAGAGCGCGGGGCAGGCGAGCGCGGCTGCCATTGCCGTCATCGCGTCAGAACTCCACGCCCTTTTGCGCCTTCACGCCTTGCTCGCGGTACGGATGCTTCACGAGCCGCATTTCGGTGACGAGGTCGGCGGCTTCGATCAGCGCATCGGGCGCGTGACGGCCCGTGACCACGACGTGCTGCATGGGCCTGCGCGCGGTGAGCACGCCAAGCACTTCGTCGAGCGGCAGATACTCGTACTTGAGCACCGTGTTGAGCTCGTCGAGGATCACCATGCCGTACTCGCCGCTCTCGATCATGCGCTGCGCCGCGTCCCAGCCCTTGCGCGCCGTGGCGATGTCGGCGTCGCGGTCCTGGGTGTTCCAGGTGTAGCCGTCGCCCATCGTGATGAAGTCGCAGTGCGCGACGCTGCCCAGAAAATCGCGCTCGGACGTATGCAGCGCGCCCTTGATGAACTGCACCACGCCGAGCTTCATGCCGTGGCCCAGCACGCGCACGGCCATGCCGAACGCCGCCGTGCTCTTGCCCTTGCCGTTGCCCGTGTTGACGATGAGCAGGCCTTTCTCTTGCGTCGCCGAGGCCTGCTTCTTTTCGTGGCCTTCGCGGCGGCGCTGGGTCATGCGTTGATGCGATGCGGGGTCGGTTTTCATCGTCGCGGGTCAGTCCTGTGTTGCGGCTTTCGTTGCGGCTCTAGCCGGGAGTGTTGTTTCGATCGGCACGTTGCAGCGCGTGCCCGTCGTGCATCTCTGGTGCGCCCGTAGCGCGCCTGAATTATTCGCTCGCCTGTGTGCCGGATGGCGCGTCTGCCTGCGACGCTTCGGCGAAAGCGGCGAGCGCGACGGTCACGCTGTCGAGCACGAGCTTGCCGCGTACGAGCGGGCCGCCCCGCGCGGCGAGCCGCGCGCACGGCTCGCACACGCCCTCCACGCCGAAGCGCTCGCGCGCCGCAACGCTGGCCGCGGACTGCACGCCCATGGCGCTCACACGTTCGCGCGCGAAGGCTTGCAGCGGCAGCGCGTGCGCGGCGCAGAACGCGAGCAGCGCAGGTTCGGCGGCTTTTGCGTCGAGCGTGGCCACGGCCTTCACGCGCGCGAGCGGCCAGGCGCCGAGCGCCGCAAGCACCGCCGCCTCCACCTGCGCGAGCGTCACGCCGCTGCGGCAGCCGATGCCCAGCGCGAGCGGCGCAGCATTGTGCGCCGATGCGGGTGCTGCGGGCAAGACGTCAGTGGGCAGGGAGCGGTTCACGTGAAGGCGCGATTTCGAGGGCGTGACATGCGTAGAGCAGGACGCATTGCGCGGCGTGGCCGCCAGGGCGCGCAGGCGATGCGGTCCGGATGCGCGCATACGATAGCACACGCATTCCGGCCTTCGTTCATGGGCCGCGCCGCGCCAAGGGTAAAACCGGAGCGTGCGCAGCGGGCCTCGCGAAAGGCCGCTGCGCGCTTCGTGAGGCGTACCCGTTGGTTGACGCGCGCTCCCTGCGCGCCTACACTCGCACGCACTCTGGTGCTCGCGTGCGCGTACGTTCTGCACGCAGTTAAACGGGAATCAGGGAGCCATCCCGCCAAGGGTATGGCCAACCTGAACTGCACCCGCAACGGTACAACGAGCGCGTCGGCCGCAAGGTCGATGCAAGCCGCTTCAAAGCATGCCCTGCATGCGTGATGCCACTGCGCGGGCGGGCCATAAGGCCTGCCGCGCGGGAAGGCGAAGCGGCGCTTCGTCAGTCCGGATACCGGCCAGATACGAGGGACGCGCGCTGCGGGGCTGCGGCGCCGGGTCCATGATTTCCATGCGTCAGCCGGGCTTTGCCCGTGGCGCGTCTTTGCGTTTCACCGTTGTGCTGGCCTCGCGGCACGCCACGCTTCGTCTTCGCGCAGCCATGCTGCCGTGCGTTTGCGTGGACGTTTTGCGTGGACGTTTTGTGCGGACGTCTTGCGTGGACCGTGCGGGCCGTGCCTGCATGCGCGTACGGTGCAAGCCGCGCGGTGCTTGACGGCGCAATGCAAAGACGTGCGCGCGAGCACGGCGCGGCGCATCCCACCTGCGGCTCTATGCCGAAGGAGCACTTCATGCAAACGCAGCACATGCGCAAGATCCCCGTCACCATCGTCACGGGCTTTCTCGGCAGCGGCAAGACCACGCTGCTGCGTCACATCCTCCAGCATGCGGGCGGCCTGCGCGTTGCCGTGATCGTCAACGAGTTCGGCGAGCTCGGCATCGACGCCGAGATCCTGCGCGGCTGCGGCATCGGCTGTGACGAGAACGGCAACGAAACGGCCGGCGCGCTCTACGAGCTGGCCAACGGCTGCCTGTGCTGCACCGTGCAGGAAGAGTTCTTCCCGGTGATGGAGCAATTGCTCGAGCGCCGCGGCGAGATCGATCACGTGCTCATCGAGACTTCGGGCCTCGCGCTGCCCAAGCCGCTCGTGCAGGCCTTCAACTGGCCGTCGATCCGCAACGCGTTCACCGTCGATGCGGTCGTCACGGTGGTCGATGGCCCCGCCGCCGCGCGCGGCCAGTTCGCGGAGAATCCGCAGGCCGTGGATGCGCAGCGCAAGGCCGATCCGAATCTCGATCACGAATCGCCGCTGCACGAGCTGTTCGAAGATCAGCTTTCGTCCGCCGACCTCGTCATCCTCAACAAGACCGACCTCATCGACGCCGCAGCGCAAGAAGCCCTCATCGAAGACCTGCGCGAGGAACTGCCGCTGCAAGTGAAGATCGTGCGCGCGCAGCATGGCCAGCTCGACCTGCACACGCTGCTCGGGCTCGAAGCGGCTGCGGAGGAAAGCATTCATCTGCGGCACGACCATCACGGTTCCGCCGACGATCCCGACCATCATCACGACGAGTTCGATTCGGTCGTGGTGGAGGGGCACACGGCGTCGCGCGAAACCGCGATCGAGGCGCTGCAAAAGCTCGTGGATGCACACACGATTTATCGCGTGAAAGGCTTCGCCGCGTTGCCGGGCGCGCCGATGCGCCTCGTGATTCAAGGCGTGGGCCGCCGCTTCGACAGCTACTTCGACCGCCGCTGGAATGCGCAGGAAAGCGCGGCGCAGCCGCTTGCGAGCCGCTTCGTGCTGATCGGCGAGGACCTCGACGCCGCCGTGCTGCAACACGCGTTCGAAGCCGCGCTCGCCGCGGTGCAGACCGCGCCGGCGCAATAAGTATGCATATGCACGCATTCATGCACGACCACTGATTCCCTGACGCACACGAGAACGCCATGCATTTGCTGCGCACCACGCCGGGCGGCTTCGTCGACGACACTCAAGGCGTCGTCCGCATCGACCAGCAGCCCGCCGGGATCCTCGTGCTCAGTTCCGCCGACACGACACTCGCCTTGCTCGCGAGCGTCGTGCCGCGCCTGCCCGCAGGCTTCCCGAGCGTGCGGCTCGCGAACGTGACGTATCTGCGCCAGCCCGCTTCGGTGGACTTCTATGTCGACGATGTCTTGCAGCATGCGCGCGCGGTCGTGGTCGATCATCTGGGCGGCGAGACGTACTGGCCTTACGGCATCGAACAGGTCGTCACGCTCGCGCAAAAGCGCGGCCAACTGCTCGCGATGTTCTCGGGCGACCTGCAGGAAGATCCGAACCTGATCGCGAAGAGCCGCGCGCAGCCCGAATTCTGCCGCCTGCTGTGGCGCTATCTGCGCGAGGGCGGCGCGGCCAATGCCGAAGGGTTTTTGCGCGCGCTCGCGTGGCATGCGTTCAAGTGGGGCGCCGAGCCCGCGCCGCCCGTGGCGCTGCCCGCCGCCGCGCTGTATCACCCGCAACGCGATATCGCGACTATCGACGACTGGCGCGCGCGCTGGCAGCCGGGTGCGCCCGTGGTGGCGATCCTGTTCTACAAGGCGCATTTGCAGGCCGCCAACACGGCTGCATTCGACGCGCTCATTGAAGCGCTCGCCGAACGCGGCATGAATCCGCTGCCGCTCGCCATCACGTCGCTCAAGGACGCGCTGAGCCGAGACGTGCTCGAGCGCCTCGCAACGGAGCACGATGTTTCGCTCGTGCTCAACACGACGGCGTTCGCGGCCTCGTCGCTCGACGACCCCGAACCGCTGGCGATCGCGGGCGATGCGCCCGTGCTCCAGGTGATCCTGAGCGGCGGCAATCGCGACGACTGGCTCAAGGACAATCACGGCCTCAATTCGCGCGACATCGCCATGCATATCGCGCTGCCCGAAGTCGACGGCCGCGTGATTACGCGCGCGATCAGCTTCAAGGGCCTCGCGTATCACTGCAAGGCGACGCAGG
This sequence comes from Paraburkholderia sp., assembly GCA_035277805.1. Lineage (GTDB taxonomy): Bacteria > Pseudomonadota > Gammaproteobacteria > Burkholderiales > Burkholderiaceae > Paraburkholderia. Next base: position 19,653 of record DATEJU010000097.1, read on the forward strand.
TGGACGTGGTGCGCTATCAGCCCGATGCGCAGCGCGTGGCGTTCGTCGCGGAACTCGCGCGGCGCTGGTGCCGGCTGCGCCAGTTGCCGAACGCGCAGAAGAAGCTCGCGCTCGTGCTCGCGAACTATCCGATGAGCGAAGGGCGCATCGGCAATGGTGTGGGGCTCGATACGCCGGCATCGGTCGTGGGCATCCTGCGCCTGCTGCGCGACGAAGGCTACGGCGTCGCCGATCTGCCCGAGGACGGCGAAGCGCTCATGCGCACGCTCACGCAGGGTGTGACCAACGACCCCGGCACGCGCGCGCTGCGCCCCGCATGGCAGAGCCTCGCGCTCGACGACTATCGCAAGCGCTTTGCGCAATTGCCGGTCGAAGCGCAGAACGCGCTCATCGCGCGCTGGGGCAGGCCCGAGCAGGACCCCACGGTGCGCCGTGGCCGCTTCATGATCGCGGGCTGGCGCTGCGGCCAGGTGTTCGTCGGCATCCAGCCTTCGCGCTCGCGCGGCGACGACAGCTACGCGAACTATCACGACGCCGAGCTCGTGCCGCCGCACGCGTATCTCGCGTTCTACTTCTGGTTGCGCGACACCTTCGGCATCGATGCGATCGCGCACGTCGGCAAGCACGGCAACCTCGAATGGCTGCCGGGCAAGAGCGTGGCGCTTGCCGATACCTGCTGGCCCGATATGGTGCTCGGGCCGCTGCCGCATCTCTACCCGTTCATCGTCAACGATCCGGGCGAGGGCAGCCAGGCGAAGCGCCGCGCGCAGGCCGTGATTATCGATCACCTGATGCCGCCGCTTACGCGTGCGGAGAACTATGGCCCGTTGCAGGATCTCGAGCGCCAGGTCGATGAGTATTACGAAGCATTGATGGTCGATCCGCGTCGCGCGAAGCTGCTGCGCCGGACCATACTCGCGACGATCATCGAGCATCGCTTGCACGAGGAGTTGAGCATCGCGGCGCCGCAGGACCAGCAGGGCGAGGACGAACTTCTGACGCGCGCCGATGCGTATCTTTGCGAGCTGAAAGAAGCGCAGATTCGCGACGGCTTGCATACCTTCGGCGTATCGCCGCAAGGCGCACAACGGCGTGACACGCTGCTCGCATTGGGCCGTTATCCGTGCGGCGACGGGCAGGGGACGAACGCGGGCTTGATCGACGCGCTCGCGCGAGATCTTAGCGTCGATCATCTGCTCGATCCCGCGAGCGTCGACTGGGCCGCGCCCTGGTGTGGGCCGCGCCCCGCGCTGCTAGCCGAGGCGAGCGACGCGCCGTGGCGCCATACAGGCGACACGCGCGAGCGGCTCGAAGCGCTGGCGTCGGCGCTGCTTGCGCGCGTTTGCGCAGGCGAGTGCGCCGCGCTCGACGAAGTCGCGCGAGCGTTGCCGCGCGCGGCGCGCGTCATTGCACGTCTTCGCGACGACGTGCTGCCGCGCCTCGACGCTTGCGGCCCCGAGGAATTGCGCCAGTTTCGGCGAGGCCTCGAGGGCCGCTTCGTGCCGCCCGGCCCGAGCGGTTCGCCCTCGCGCGGCCGCCCCGACGTGCTGCCCACGGGGCGCAACTTCTATTCGGTCGACACGCGCGCCGTGCCCACGCAAGCGGCGTGGTCGCTCGGCATGAAGTCGGCGCAGCAACTCATCGAACGTCACTTGCAGGAGCACGGCGACTATCCGCGCGCGGTGGGCCTGTCCGTGTGGGGCACGGCGACGATGCGCACCGGCGGCGACGACATCGCCCAGGCGCTTGCGTTGATCGGCGCTCGCCCGAAATGGGCTGCGGGCAGCCAGCGCGTGATCGACTTCGAGATCATGCCGGTGGAGGCGCTCGGCCGGCCGCGTATCGACGTCACGTTGCGCGTCTCGGGCTTCTTTCGCGACGCCTTTCCCAACGTGATGCATCTGTTCGATGCCGCCGTGCAGGCCGTGGCGGAGCTTGATGAGCCCGAGCATTTGAATCCGCTGCGCGCACGTATTCAAAGCGAACGCGCAGCGTTGATCGCCCAAGGCATGGATGCCGACGAAGCGCGCCGCCGCGCGGGCTGGCGCGTGTTCAGCGCGCGCCCGGGCGCGTACGGAGCAGGTCTGCAATCGATGATCGATCATCGGCAATGGCAGACCGACGCCGATCTCGCGCACGCGTACCAGGCCTGGGGCGGCTATGCATATACACAGAAGAGCGCCGGCGACGAGGCCCGCGATGCTTTCCGCGCGCGTCTTGCCACGCTCGACGTCGTGCTGCAGAACCAGGACAACCGCGAGCACGACCTGCTCGACTCGAACGACTATTACCAGTTCCAGGGCGGCATGGCCGCTGCGGCGCGACACTTCTCGCAGGCGCAGCCCAGCCTCTATCACGCCGATCACAGCAACCCCGCCGCGCCGCGCATCCGGCCGCTGCACGAGGAGATTGCGCGCGTGGTCCGCTCGCGCGTGGTGAATCCGAAGTGGATCGAAGGCGTGAAGCGCCACGGCTACAAGGGCGCGGCGGAGATGGCGGCCACCGTCGACTATCTGTTCGGTTACGACGCGACCGCGCGCGTGGTGGGCGACCATCAATACGCGCTGGTCGCGAATGCCTATGTGCACGACGACGACACGCGCGCCTTCCTGCAGCGCCACAACCCTCACGCCTTGCATGCGATCTGCGAACGGCTGATCGAAGCGATGCAGCGTGGTCTGTGGCAGCAGCCCGGCGAGCATCGCGCGCAACTCGAACACCATCTGCTCGAAGCCGGGCAGCATCTGGAGGAATCCTCATCATGAGCGAAGCGCGCGTGCGGGCCGCATTTCCCTTTACGGCGCTCGTCGGCCAGGCGCCGCTGCAGCGCGCGCTTCTGCTCGCGGCCATCGATCCGGCGATCGGCGGCGTGCTCGTGAGCGGCCCGCGCGGCACGGCTAAATCGACGGCGGCGCGCGCGCTTGCCGCGCTGCTGCCCGATGGCGCGTTCGTCACACTGCCGCTCGGCGCGAGCGAAGAAAAGCTGATTGGCTCGCTCGACCTCGAAGCGGCGCTGCGCGAGAGCGCGCTGCGTTTCTCGCCGGGGCTGCTCGCGCGCGCGCACGGCGGCGTGCTCTATGTGGACGAAGTGAACCTGCTGCCCGATGCGCTCGTCGATGCGTTGCTCGATGCGGCGGCGAGCGGCGTGAATACGGTCGAGCGCGATGGTGTTTCGCATACGCACGAGGCGCGCTTCGTGCTGGTGGGCACGATGAATCCCGAGGAAGGCGAGTTGCGCCCGCA
>DATEJU010000098.1:0-3736 GCA_035277805.1 Paraburkholderia sp.
TGCGCCGGCGTCGGGCGCTTCGGCGCCGGTGGCGGCTGCAGCGGGCGCGCCCGATCAGGGTTCGAGCGCGACCGGCCCGACGGTTGGCGACACGGCGCGCACGCCGTCGTCCGAACTCGGCACTTCCACCAGTGCGTTGCCGCAGGACGCCAACGCGCAGGCCGCCGCAGCCGCGAACCGCGCCACGGAAGCTGTGCAAACGCCTGCCGGCCTCACGCCGTCGGTGCGCGCGGGCAACCCGCAATCGTCTGCGCTGCCGCAGAACGTCGGCACAATGCCGTCGCAGGTGCAGCTGCATCGCCAGCCGCAGCCGCAAATTCAGGGCGTGCCGCAGAGCAACCCGGTCGGCCCGGCCGTTGGCGCGCAAGGCACCGGCGACACCAATACGGCGACGTCGGGCCCCGCGCGGGATTCGTCGCTCGCCGCGCCGCCCACGGTGCCGGCTTCCGGGGCTGCTGCGGCCCCGAGCAACTGAACCGGCTGACCCAGCCGGTAAAACAAGCAGGGCGTGGTGCGCGAGGCGCGCCACGCTTCGATTCGGCGGCCAGGGTGTCACTCCCGGCCGCCGCGTTTTTTTGGGCGGCGGCGCCGCGTGGCGCCTGGTGGCACCCGGCGCCGCGGCCAGCGACACATTGGCAGGAAGACTCATGAAAATCGCAATCGCCGGGGCATCGGGCCGCATGGGCCGCATGCTCATCGAAACCGTTCTGAATTCACCCGACGTCACGCTCTCGGGCGCGCTCGTGCGCAAGGGTTCGGCCGCCATCGGCCAGGACGCTGGCGCGTTCCTCGGCAAGGACACCGGCGTGCGCATCACCGACGACATCGAACTGGTCTTCGCGCAAAGCGACTGCCTGATCGACTTCACCCGCCCCGAAGGCACGCTCGTGCACCTCGAGGCGGCGCAGCGCCACGGCGTGAAGATGGTGATCGGCACGACCGGTTTCGACGCGCAGCAAAAGGCGCAGCTTGGCGCGGCCGCGCAAAAGGTCGGCGTCGTGTTCGCGGCCAACATGAGCGTGGGCGTGAACGTCACGCTCAAGCTGCTCGAATACGCGGCGCGCTTTTTCGAAACCGGCTACGACATCGAGATCATCGAGGCGCACCATCGACACAAGGTCGACGCGCCCTCGGGCACCGCGCTTGCGATGGGCGAAGCCGTGGCGAACGCGCTCGGCCGCAATCTCGACGAATGCGCCGTATATGGCCGCGAAGGCGTGACGGGCGAGCGCGACCCCTCGACGATCGGGTTTTCGGCGATTCGCGGCGGCGATATCGTCGGCGATCATACGGTGCTGTTCGCGGGCATTGGCGAGCGCATCGAGATCACGCACAAGTCCTCGAGCCGCCTTTCGTACGCGCAAGGCAGCGTGCGCGCCGCTCGCTTTCTGCAGGACAAGGCCAACGGCCTGTACGATATGCAGGACGTGCTCGGCCTGCGCTGAGCGTTCCCCCTACGGTCCGGCGCCTGCGCCGGACAGACAGTGAGCGAGGTCCGATGGCAGCGAGTTCCGGAGTCATTCACTATCTGCAGACGGGCGACGCCGTCACCCACGCGGTTGCGTGGGTATTGCTCGCCATGTCGGTCGCGAGCTGGTGCTTTCTCATCATCAAGAGCTGGATCCTCTTGCGCGCGAAGCGCCAGGGGCCGCGCGCCGTTGCGCGCTTCTGGCAGGCGCGCACCCTGGCTGACGGCGTGGCCGCCATGCGTGCTGTCGACCGCGAACGCGTCTTCCTGCCGCTCGCGCAGGCGGCGCTCGCTGCCGAGGAAGCCGACGCGCCCGGCATGATGCTCGCGCGCGTGGACCGCGGCGAGCGCGTGCTGCGTGCGCTGCGCGGCGCGCTTCAAGCGTCGCAGCGGCGGCTCGAGTTCGGGCAGGTGCTGCTGGCGTCAGTGGGCAGCACGGCGCCGTTCGTGGGGCTGCTCGGCACGGTTTGGGGCATTTATCACGCGCTCGGCAGCATTGCCGCGAGCGGCCAGGCGATGATCGAGAATGTTGCCGGCCCGGTGGGCGAGGCGCTCATCATGACGGCTTTCGGTCTCGTGGTCGCGATTCCGGCCGTGCTTGCCTATAACGTGCTCGGACGCCTCGTGCGCCAGCTTTGCGACGATCTCGACGGTTTCGCGCACGATCTGCACGCCTATGCCTGCGCGCCCGAAGGCGCGCCGCTGCGCCGGGAAGGTACGCAGGGCGCGATGCGCGAAGGCGCGCGCGCCGAGTCGTAGGAGGCCACGCGAATGGCATTCGGCGGACTCGAAAAGAAGCGCGATTCGGCACCGATGTCGGACATCAACATGACGCCGCTCATCGACGTCATGCTCGTGCTGCTCGTCATCTTCATCATCACCGCGCCGCTCTTCACGCACGCGATCCGGCTCGATTTACCGAAGGTTGCCGCCGAGCCCGCGCAGCAAACGGCGCAGACCGTCACGCTTTCCATCGACGCCGCCGGCAAGCTCTACTGGAATGCCCAGCCCATCACGCTGGACGAGCTGCGCGCGCGCTTCACGGCGGCGGGCAAAGAGCCCGAGTCACAGCAGCCCGAGCTGCAACTGCGCGCCGCGCGCGAGACGCGCTATGACGTGATCGCCCAGGTGATGGGCGCCGCGCAGCAGGCCGGGCTCACGCGCCTCGGCTTCGTGACCGAGCCGCCCGCCGGCGCGCACTGAGCGCGCGCCAGTCAACGGTATAATCAGCGTTTCCCTTAAAGACGGGCCCAGCGAAACCGCCGCAATCTGCCGGTATCGTGAACGGCCGGCCCGGTGCATCCGGCACCGAAACCGCCCGTTTTCAGCGTTCACCACCCACACCATGCTCGAAAAATACGTTCCCTCCGACGTCGAATCCGCCGCGCAAGGCGAATGGCGCGCCACCGACGCTTACCGGACGGCCGAGAAGGCCGACAAGCCCAAGTTCTACTGCGTCTCGATGCTGCCGTATCCGTCGGGCAAGCTGCACATGGGCCACGTGCGGAACTACACGATCAACGACGTGATGTACCGCTACCTGCGCATGAACGGCTACAACACGTTGATGCCGATGGGCTGGGACGCGTTCGGCATGCCCGCCGAAAACGCCGCGATGGCCAACAGCGTGCCGCCGGCCAAGTGGACGTACGACAATATCGAGTACATGAAGGGCCAGATGCAGTCGATGGGCCTCGCCATCGACTGGTCGCGTGAAATCGCCACCTGCAAGCCCGACTACTACAAGTGGAACCAGTGGTTCTTCATCAAGATGCTCGAAAAGGGCATCGCGTACAAGAAGACCGGCACGGTGAACTGGGACCCGGTCGATCAGACCGTGCTCGCCAATGAGCAGGTGATCGACGGACGCGGCTGGCGCTCGGGCGCGCTCGTGGAAAAGCGCGAAATCCCGATGTACTACCTGCGCATCACGCAGTACGCCGATGAACTGCTGAACGACCTCGAGGGCCTCGGCTGGCCCGAGCGCGTCAAGATCATGCAGCAGAACTGGATCGGCAAGAGCTTCGGCGTGAACTTCGGCTTCCCGTACGAGCTGGACGGCGAGAAGAAGCTGCTGCGCGTGTTCACCACGCGCGCCGACACGATCATGGGCGTGACCTTTGCCGCGATCGCTGCCGAGCACCCGCTCGCCACGCGTCTCGCGCAAGGCAAGCCGGAGCTGCAGGCGTTCATCGACGAATGCAAGCGCGGCGGCGTCGCGGAAGTCGATATCGCGACAATGGAAAAGAAGGGCGTGCCCACGGGCTT
>DATEJU010000099.1:0-24930 GCA_035277805.1 Paraburkholderia sp.
AACGGGCAATGCGCGTGGGTAACGGTGCCAGTGGTGGCAGATCCAACGACAAGCGGGTTTCAGCCGGTTGTGGCATTTGCCTGCCTGCACATTCTGGATGCACAAAACGGCTCCATGCCCTACGTACTCGTGCAGATGACCAATGACATGAGTCACTGCGAGACGCCGAACTCAGGAGGTGTCGGGCCGAGTTACGGCGCTTACACGCCGCCGAGACTCGTACAGTAAGAATAGCTTCTGCTGTGCGGCGGCACCGTCCGGTCATACCGGTCAGGTGTTAGCGGAATCGAGCAGCTTCACTGCCCGTACTGCTTTATACAGCGCCCGCATGGCCCACGTCGTGCGAGCGCTGCGCGTTTGATTTGGCTACGGAGCAACGGACGCGTCGCACGCGATTCGTTGCTCACGCACCCCGCGCAAACAACACGCGCTTCATCCGCTGCAACGCTCCGTACGGCGTCACGAAATGCAGCAAGCTTTTCGCGATCCCCGCCCAGTCGCGCCAGTTCAGCACATTCAGATACCGCGCCTGCAAACGCAGCGTGGACGTGATTTGCCGCCGCCGCTTCGTCGCGCTGATGCCGCCTTCGTTGAGCTCGTAATAGAGCCCGAGTTCGGGCAGATTTGCGCAGTCGTAGCGCTCCATCAGGCGCAGGAACAGGTCGAGGTCTTCGGCGGCCGGATACTGCACGCGATAGTTGCCCACCGCGAGCACCGCGTCGATTCTCAGCATCACCGAAGGATGTACGAGCGGCGAGCGCAGCATGCGCGTGCGGCGCAGCGTGCGTGCGTCGGCAGCGGGGCGCAGCATGAAGAGCGGTGCTCCGGCGCGGTTCACCACCTGCGTCCACGTACCGAGCGCGGCGAGCCCTGGCTCGGATTCCATGCGCGCGCGCTGCTTCGCGAGGCGCTGCGGTGCGGCAAGGTCTCCGGAATCGATGCGTGCCGCATAGCGGAAGCCGCGCGCCGCGAGCGCTTCCACGCCCGCCTTGAGCGCGCGCTCGATCCCGCCGTTCTGTGCCATGCGCAACACTTCGATCTGCATGCCCGGGACGCTCGGCGCGACGATCGGCGGCATGCTGCCGTCGTCGATGACGAGCGCGTATACCGGCGCGTCCTCCTCGAACGAGGCGAGCGTGCGCTCGACGTCGGCCTGGCCGTTGAAGGCGGGCATCAGCACGGCCACGTCGGCGAGTGCGCCGGTGCGTGCATCGGCGTGCGTGGCGGCGGGGGAATTCGTCATGAAGCCAACTTGAAGCGGATGTAATAGAAGTTCACGCAGGCCGCAGCAAGATAGCCGCACGCGAGCCCGACGAGCGCGCCATAGGGCCCGAGGCGCGGGATCGCCACGAGGTTCACGACGAACGCCACCGCGAGCGCGAGCAGCCATTTGGCGAGCAGCACGAACTTCGCCTGATATTTGAGCACGACGAGGTTGCCGATCGCCTCGATCCCGGCGGGCAGCGAAAGCCACACGGCCCAGCGGAAGATGCGGATCGCCTGTGCATAGTCCGGCCCGAACACGTGGCCGATGATGAAGCCCGCGAGCGCGTCGAGCACGATCGCGCCGGCAACCATCAGCGCGGCCGTCATCGCGAAGAGGCGCACGAGGTTGCGGCGCAGTTGCGCGGCCTGCTGGACTCGATAGACGAAGGCGGGCGCGATCGTCTGCGAGAGCATGAGCGCGAGCGTGATCCAGTTCTCGTTGAGCTGCTGTGCGGCGGAGTAGCGGCCGAGATCGGCGAACGAGATCGTGCGCTCGAGCATGAGCCGGTCGAGCTTCAGGAACAGGTACATGCAGATGAGCCCGAGCCAGAACACGGTGCCCGCCGTCGCGAAATGCTTGAAGAGCGAGCGGTCCACGTGCCAGCCGAGCTTGCCGCCGTGCTGGCTCCGGTAATAGAGCACGAGCGCCGCGCCGATGGCCGCCGACTCGAGCGCCCAGAGCCAGCCGAAGCCGGCGGGCGCGAAGGCCGCGCGCGCGAGCAGGAACACGAGCAGCGCCTTGACCACGGCCGTGCTCATGCTCGCGAGCAACTGCGGCTTGCTGTATGTCATGCTCTGCAGCCACGCGTTGATCACGCCGACGAACGGTTCGCGAAACAGCATCGTGACGGCGAGCCCGGCGAGCATCGCGCCCACGAGCGGGTCGGTCGCGCCCATCGCGATCCCGCCCCAGGTGAGGACGAGCGCCGCCGCCGAGACGCCGATGCGCAACGCGAAGGCGCTGCCGAGCACGGTGCCCAGTTCCTCGCGCGGCTTGTGCACGATGGTCGGCACGAGGATCTCCGCGCCGCAGACCCAGGTGATGGGGGCGAGCACGAGCAGCAGCGTGTTGGCGTATTGCCACTTGCCGAATACATCAGGCCCGAAATAGCGCGCGAGCACGCCGCTGATGACGATGGCCACGGCGATCTGCGTGACGCGCTCGAGGCCGAGCCACACGATGTTTGCGAACGCGCGCCTGACGTCGGGGTTCGCGTAGCGTTTGAGGCTCAGCATCGCGGGGAAGCGTCCGTTGCGTGACGGGCACGCCGCATGCTCAGGCGTGGGGCCAGGTCCGGCCTGGATTTTGTCGTCTGGAGGAAACGGCGAGGCATTAAAATGGGTTCTAACCAACGGCGGATGCCGAAAAACGGCAATTATAGTTGTAACGATTCCGACTTTTCGTAACCACCGGTCCCGCCAACCGGGTGAATCGTGTTACGAATACACCCCGACTTTCCTTCGCACTGTGAGCCTCACCATGATTTCTCAATCGATTTTCAAGGCCTATGACATTCGCGGCGTTATCGGCAAGACGCTCGATGCCGACACCGCCCGCGCGATCGGCCGGGCATTCGGCAGCGAGGTGCGTGCGCAGGGCGGCGACGCGGTCGTGATCGCGCGCGATGGCCGCCTTTCGGGTCCGGACCTTTCGGCGGCGCTGGCCGACGGCCTGCGCGCCGCAGGCGTGGATGTCGTCAACGTGGGCATGGTGCCCACCCCGGTCGGCTATTTCGCGGCCAGCGTGCCGCTCAAGCTCGCTGCGGGCGAGCGCAGCATCGACTCGTGCATCGTGGTCACGGGCAGCCACAATCCGCCCGACTACAACGGCTTCAAGATGGTCCTGCGCGGCAAGGCCATCTACGGCGACCAGATCCAGGCGCTCTATCAGCGCATCGTTGACAGTCGTTTCGAATCGGGCGCGGGCACGTATGCCGATTACGACATCGCCGATGAGTACGTCGCGCGCATCGTGGGCGACGTGAAGCTCGCGCGCCCGCTGAAGATCGTCGTCGATACCGGCAACGGCGTGGCGGGCGCGCTTGCGCCGCGTCTGTTCAAGGCGCTCGGCTGCGAACTCGTCGAGCTCTTCACCGAGGTGGACGGCAACTTCCCGAACCACCATCCGGACCCGGCGCACCCCGAGAACCTGCAAGACGTGATTCGCGCGCTCAAGGAAACCGACGCCGAAGTGGGCTTCGCGTTCGACGGCGACGGCGACCGTCTGGGCGTGGTCACGAAGGACGGCGAGATCATCTATCCGGATCGCCAGCTCATGCTGTTCGCCGAGGAAGTGCTTTCGCGCAATCCGGGCAAGCAGATCATCTACGACGTGAAGTGCACGCGCAACCTCGCGAAGTGGGTGAAGGAGAAGGGCGGCGAGCCGCTCATGTGGAAGACGGGCCACTCGCTCGTGAAGGCGAAGCTGCGCGAGACCGGCGCGCCGCTGGCGGGCGAAATGAGCGGCCACGTGTTCTTCAAGGACCGCTGGTACGGTTTCGACGACGGCCTGTACACGGGCGCGCGCCTGCTCGAGATCCTCGCGCGCGTGGCCGACCCGAGCAAGCTGCTTAACGGCCTGCCGAACTCGCACGCCACGCCCGAGCTGCAACTGAAGCTCGAAGAAGGCGAAAACTTCGCGCTGATCGCGAAGCTCCAGAAGAACGCGAAGTTCACGGGCGCCGACGACGTCATCACGATCGACGGCCTGCGCGTGGAGTACCCGGACGGCTTTGGTCTCGCGCGCTCGTCGAATACGACGCCTGTCGTGGTCATGCGCTTCGAGGCCGATAACGATGTGGCGCTCGCACGCATCCAGGCCGACTTCAAGCGCGTGATCCTCGCCGAGAAGCCGGACGCGAAGCTGCCGTTCTGAGGCTGGGGTGCTTCGTTGACGTTTTTGTGTCTTTAACGTCTCTTTAGTGTCCCTTCGATGCCGCCTCGACGCGGAATCCGAAGCCAAAGTCCTGATGTCAAAGCGGCGCCGCGCGGTCCTCCCGCCCGGCGCCGCGCCGTTTTCGGCGTCGGTGGCTAGCGTGCGCATTCCAGCGCCCATATCCGCAGTTTCTTCCCGCTTTTTCGCTTAACTTCGTTCGGCGCGCTAAAATTGCGGACCTTTTATTAACCCGTCCGTCCATTTCTGCCTTGAGCGTGCAAAAGATCCTCATCGTGCGCGTGTCGTCGCTTGGCGACGTCGTCCACAACATGCCCGCCATCGCCGATATCCGGCGGCGGTATCCCGACGCGCAGATCGACTGGCTCGTCGAAGAAAGCTTCCAGTCGCTTGTCGAGCTCGTGCACGGGGTGCGCCGCGCCATTCCGTTCTCGCTGCGCCGCTGGCGCAAGGGGCTCTTCTCGGCCGCCAACTGGCGCGAGATCGGCGCGTTTCGCCGCGCGCTGGCCGCCGAGAACTACGACCTCGTGATCGACTGCCAGGGGCTTATCAAGACCGCGTGGGTCGCGAGCTGGGCGCGCGGGCCGCTCGTCGGCCTCGGCAACCGCACCGATGGCGCGGGCTACGAATGGCCCGCGCGCTTCTTCTACAAGCGGGCCGTGCGCATCGAGCCGCGCACGCACGTGGTGGAGCGCACGCGGCAACTGGTTACGGCCGCGCTGGAGTTGCCGCCGCCGCAGCCCACCGACGACATCGACTTCGGACTGGACACGTACCGCGCGGCGCAGGCGCTCGCGGGCGTCGGCCTGAATTTGCCGGTTCCTTATGTGGTGTTCGTGCATGCCACCTCGCGCGCCGACAAGCAGTGGCCCGATGCGCACTGGATCGAGCTGGGCCAGGCGCTCGTGCGTCGCGGCGCCTCGCTCGTGCTGCCGTGGGGCAGCGAGGCCGAGCGCGCGACCAGCGAGCGTCTCGCCAGGGAGTTCGGCGAGGCGGCCATCGTGCCGCCGAAGCTCTCGCTGCCGGCCGTGGTCGGCCTGATCGACGGCGCGGCGGCCACGGTGGGCGTGGACACCGGCCTCGTGCACATCGCGGCGGCGCTCAAGCGCCCGACGGTCGAGTTGTACAATTTCGCGACCGCCTGGCGCACCGGCGGCTATTGGTCGCCGAAGGTCGTCAATCTCGGCACCGCGGGGCAGCCGCCCACGCTTGCGCAGGTCAAGGGCGCACTGGCTGGCTTCGGTCTGCTGTGACGCTCTGCGGCGTGCGCATGGGGCACACGCTGCCGCAGGCGCGGCGCGCGGATTGCAACAAGGGCTGCAACAAGCGCTACAACCCGCGCTGCGGCAAATAAAGCAAGGCCTGACAGACTGCGGCGCGTCAAGGCGCGCCAAGCGGCTCGCGGGGTATAAGGGTCGGCGCCGGGCATCCCGCCAGGCATCCCGATCCATCGCTTTCAGGGGCGAGCATGAACGAATCCCAGATCATCGAAATCACATCCGCCGACTGGCACGGGCAATATCTTTCGCAGCCGCGCGAGACGTTGCGCGATGCCGTCGAGCAGGGCAAGGTCCTGTATTTCCCGAAGCTCGAGTTTCCGGTCGAAGGCGGCGAGCGCGCGCTGCTCGATCCGGCCATTGCCGACCCCAAGCGCAAGAACATCAGCCTCGACCCGAACGGCGGCGCGCTGCGCGGTGTGCTGGGCGACTCGGTCACGCAGTCGGCGGTGCGCGCGATGATCGCGCGCTATCAGGCCTGCGCGCGTACGCTCGTCGACGGGCTTTTTCCCGAATACAGCGGCAAGCTGCGCGTCGCGCCCACGAGCCTGCGCCTGCATCAGGTGGAAACGCGCCAGACCTCGTGGCGCAAGGACGATTCGCGCCTGCACGTGGACGCCTTTCCGTCGCGCCCGAACTACGGCGAGCGCATCCTGCGCGTGTTCACGAACGTGAACCCAAACGGCGTGCCGCGCGTGTGGCGCGTGGGCGAGCCGTTCGAGGACATGGCGCGGCGCTTCCTGCCGGGCATCAAGCCGCAGATGCCGGGCTCCGCGTGGCTGCAGAACCTGCTGCACATCACCAAGTCGCCGCGCAGCGAGTACGACCATCTGATGCTCAACCTGCACGACAGCATGAAGGCCGATCTCAACTATCAGAAGTCGAGCCCGCAGGAGACCATCGACTTTCCGCCGGGCTGCGTGTGGGTGTGCTTCTCCGATCACGCGTCGCACGCGGTCATGTCCGGCCAGTTCATGATGGAGCAGACCTTCTTCCTGCCCGCCAAGGACATGGTGCACCCGGACTGGGCGCCGCTTGGCATTCTTCAGCGCATCAAGGGCAAGGAACTGGTTTGAAGCCGGGCTTGAATCTCATCACGAGTACGACGTTCACGATGGCGGGGCCGCGCGCGCTGGCGCGCATGGTTCGGGTGGCCCACGTTGCTTGCGTGGCGGCACGCGTCGCGGAGGCCCGATGCTGAGGGCCGTCTATCGCGCGGCCTGGTGGCTGATCGCGCCGCTCGCGGTGCTGCGCCTGTTCGTGCGCTCGCGGCGCGAGCGCGGCTATCGCCAGCATATCGGCGAGCGTTTCGGCTACGGTATCGGGCGCGTGCCCGAGGACGACGCGCCGCTCATCTGGGTGCATGCCGTGTCGGTGGGCGAGACGCGCGCGGCGCAGCCGCTCGTCGACGCGCTGCTGGCGGCGCGTCCCGACGCGCGCATCCTGCTCACACACATGACCCCCGGCGGGCGCGCGGCGGGCGAGCAGCTGTTCGGCGATCGCGTGCTGCGCTGCTATCTGCCGTACGACATGCCGCAGGCCGTGCGGCGCTTTCTGCGCGCGTGGCGTCCGTCGCTTGGCCTCGTGATGGAGACCGAAGTGTGGCCGACGCTCATCGACGAATGCAAGCGTGCCGACGTGCCGCTCGTGCTCACGAACGCGCGCATGTCGGCGCGCTCGTTCAAGCGCGCGGCGAAGTTCGGTGCGCATGCGCGCGAGGTATTCGGCGGCTTTACGCGCGTGCTTGCGCAAAGCCCGTCGGATGCCGAGCGCCTCAGCACGCTAGGTGCGCGCAATGTGAGCGTGCTCGGTAATCTGAAATTCGATATGGCGAGCCCACCCGGGCTCGTGGCGCGCGGGCGCGACTGGCGCCGCGCGATTGGCGCGCGGCCCGTGTGGGTGGCGGCGAGCACGCGCGAAGGCGAAGAGGAGCTCGTGCTGCAGGCGTTCGCGGCGCTGGGCGTTCCTGACGCGCTGCTGATCCTCGTGCCGCGTCATCCGCAGCGCTTCGACGAGGTGGCCGCGCTCGTCGCGCGCAAGAACCTCAAGCTCGAGCGGCGCTCGCGGTGGGCCCAGAACCCTGCCCAGAACCAGGCGCCGGCCGCCGCGCCGCATGATGGCGTGCGTGCGCTGCCGCAGGACGTGAACGTGCTGCTCGGCGACTCGATGGGCGAGATGGGCGCGTATTACGCCGCCGCCGATCTCGCGTTCATCGGCGGGAGTTTGTTGCCGCTCGGCGGCCAGAATCTGATCGAGGCGTGTGCGGTGGGCGTGCCGGTGCTGATCGGCCCGCACGTGTTCAACTTCACCCAGGCCACCGCCGATGCCGTCGCGGCCGGCGCGGCGCTGCAGATCCAGGATCCCGCCGATCTTGCGCGCGCACTGCGCGAGCTCTTTACCGACAAACCGCGCCGCGTGGCGATGGGCGCAGCCGCCGCCGCGTTCGCGGCGCGCCATCGCGGCGCGACGGGGCGCACGGTGGATGTCGTACGGGCACTCGTCTCCGACGCGTGACTTCGGGCGCGGTGGCATACGCGTCACGTGGCGAGCGTTCAGTCGAATACAGGTTGTGGGGGTTGTTCTTCGAGCTTTGCTCGTAGTTGGCGGGAATCGATGGCACGCTCGGTCGCGCGTCGTTTCATAAGGCCGGGAAAGCACCTGATCGCCAGATGTCACCCACTGCGCCTTACCCGAGTCCGGCTCGTTCATCATTGGCGCGTCGTCGTGCTGCCGCAATACGCGCTCGCGCCGATGTTGTAGGCAAAGCTCGTCGCCATCCCCGAGCTGGTATGTGCGCCCTTTGAGGCCGGGCGTGCACTTCAGCGAGCTAACGTCAAGAGTAAGCGCCTCATGAGAAGTATCTCTATACTGCCAGGCCGAACAAGAACCGCGACATAGACGATGGCCGTATTGAAACCGCTGGAACTGACGAAGGAAGAACGTAGCGAGCTTGAGGTTCTGGCGAGAAGCCGCCGTGACTGGCGAACACGAGACAGGTCCCGGACGATTCTGATGTTTAGCAACGGCGTGCCAGCCAAGGAGATAGCCAGGCGGCAGGAGTTGACGTTGGAGGCGGTGTACGAGAGGCGCTATCGTTGGTTGGACAAAGGCATGGCAGGGCTGTCGGACGCGCCGCGTAGCGGTGCGCCGTCGAAGCTGTCGCCGGAGCAGGTCGAGCAGTTGACGGTATGGGTGTCGCAGGAGGCGCTGACGGCACCGGAACTGCTGGTACGACTCGAAGAAAAGTTCGGGATTCGGGTTTATCGCAATACGCTGACGGGGGCTCTCAAGCGAGCGGGGCTGGTATGGAAGCGAACCCGGCATAGCTTAAAAAAAAGCGGGACGAACAACGGTTCGGACAAGCCCAATCTGAAATCGGGGCGTTGGTCCAGCGAGCCCAGCGTGGCGAAATCGAACTCGCCTACGTAGACGAGGCTGGCTTCGCGCAAGCGCAGCCGAATCGAAGTGCCTGGACACCCGTCGGGGAGCAACACATGATTGACGCCCGACGCGGTAAGCGTTTGAACGTGGTCGGAGCACTGCTGTCCTCGGGAGGGCTGTTTGCAGTGAAGCTGTGGGAGACGATGACCTCGATGCTCTTCGTCGGATTTCTCGGCCTGCTGGTCGAACACGTTGGCGAGCCGCTGACGGTGATTCTCGACAACGCATCGGTCCACACGGCCTGGGCACTGCGGCCTTATCTCCAGCTACTACACACGAAAGGCTTGACGTTGTACTTCCTGCCACCGTACAGCCCGGAGCACAATCGCATCGAGAAGCTCTGGTACAAGATGAAATACGAGTGGCTGGCCTTCAAGGCACGCGACACCCAAACCCTTGAAGCCGATGTCGATGTAATCCTTCAGGAATTCGGGGCGGACTACAGATTCACTTTTTGTTGAGCGCTTAGCCAGTAAATCTGCCGACATGTCTACACCGTTTTCCGTGGTGTTACCAGATGGTTTTAACGTGCGCGTAGGCGCGGATTTTTTCGTCCTTGGTCAAAAGTGGCACGGCGAATTTGCGGGCGGTCGCAACAATCATCCGGTCGGCGGGGTCTTTGTGGAATTCGCCTGGTAGCTCAACGGACTTGACTGCAATTTCAGGATCGACGGGGACAAGGCGCACAGCCTCGATGGTCTGTACCGTGGCGAGCCAACTACCCACGTCCATCGAAAGAACCAGTTTCTCGCGCTCGACAAGCATCGCAATTTCCCATGCCGAGATTGCCGAAACAAGAATTTCCCCGCCGTCGAGTTCTCGATTAATCGCCGCCTTCGCCTTCGTGCTCAATGCAGGATCACCCGTCACCCACCATACCAACGCGTGCGTATCCAGGACGATCACTGAGCCGCCTCCCAGTCACCCTCTGCAACCGGCTCGGTCGGATTCTCGTACCGCACAACCGACCCCCGCAGCACGTCCAGCGGATTGCGCTCCATGTTCCGGTAGGTCCGCACTTCGAGCGCGGGCTTGCCGTGGTCAGTGACGACGACACTTTCGCCCGATGCTTCAATCTGACGGAAGAACTCAAGCGCTTTCGCCTTGAATTCGGACTTCGATACCTGATTGCGCTCCATTTTTTGCCTATGGTCAGTTGCCCATAGTCATTATTATAGCAAAAACGACTCCTATAGATAAAGGTCTCCATGGTGGAATTGGCGAGGAACGACGGTGTCGGCACGCCGTCCGGGTAGGCCGGATTAACCACCGCACGCCCGGCTCCGTTGCGGGTGCCTGCGACGACAGTAGGAAACTGTACGTCCACGAGGAAGTAGTGGCTCCACACCGTATTGCCATAGTGCTGCAGTAACTGCTCGTTGTAGTTCCGGTTGGCCTCGATCGCATACTGGCCGGGTGCAGCGATGCGCACCAGATGGCTTTGCGGTTTTTCCCGCGAGCGAGTCGTTTCTGCTTGCGGCACTACGCATTGGCGGTGCTGGTTGCATCAGTGCAACGGCGAACATTAACCCTGCTGGCATCCGTGCACTTTATGACGGCTGGAAGACTTCGCAGGCAGATGACCTGCAGATACGCGCGACGCGCGTGCGACAGATCTTCCAGCCGCTGCCGATGATTGCCGCCATGAAGGCAATGCTCGCCAACTGGCGCGGCGAGGCATCGTGGTCGTATCTGCGGCCACTGCTTACGGGACTCACCCCAGAGCTCAGGGAGCGCCTGTTTGGACAACTCCGTGACGCAGGGCTCCATAAGTCGTAAATATCTTCGTATCGAAGAATATCTCTCAATGGTTGGAAGATGCTTGGTGAACGGGGTATCGATCGCCGTGTGACCCAGCGCATTGCCCGATTCCTGCTGCGGTATTTCTTTCCCCATGCTCGTCGGCCGCACACCATAACAGAGACGGCTCGCCACGCCGCGTCACGAACTTCCCATCCAGATGCGAGTTGCTGCCCGGCTTGCGGCGCCGGGCTCCTTGGATTCACCAAGGAAATCCTGTGCCGAATTTGTCGCGCCTGCAATGGATGGCTTCGTAGGTTACTTCGACGCAAGTGGCCTTGATAAAGCAACTTTTTCTTTGTGATCGATTCCTCTTGTGGTCGTGTCCACGCGAAACTGATAAAGCCAGCTGTCGCCTCCCCGCACAGACCTGACACCCATTTACCGGCCGACGTAGTCGATCGAGGTGCATTCGGGGCGATCGATCGAGAGGAAATCCTTGTTGCCTGAAAATTGTGAGCAAAAAGTATCTAAGTGCAGGCCCACTTTGACGTGGATCACATGTGTCCCCGGGTGATAGCTTATTCCGCGTCGCGAGCGTGCGGCCAGAGGTCTTGCCTTTGCGACTCGATCTGCTTGCCGATTAGCGATGTGAAAAAGATGTTCGTCAAGCGCGGATGGTGTGCGCACCGTCCGGTGAAGCAGATTCCTCACGAATTCAGGATGTGGCAATGAAGGCACTTGTATTAGAAGCGGCGAAACGTCTGAGCTTGCGCGATATCGACCTGCCGCTGGCGGTGGGGGCCCGGGACGTCAAGATCCGGATCCATACGGTCGGCGTGTGCGGCAGCGACGTTCACTACTACACGCACGGCAGAATTGGGCCATTCAAGGTCGAAGAACCGATGGTGCTGGGGCATGAAGCGTCAGGCACGGTCGTGGAAATCGGCGCGGAGGTGACGCATCTGAAGGTCGGCGATCGGGTTTGCATGGAGCCCGGAATCCCGCAGTTCGACTCTCCCGCAACCATGCGCGGCATCTACAACCTTGATCCCGGCGTGAGATTCTGGGCCACACCGCCGGTTCACGGCTGCCTGACGCCATTCGTTGTGCATCCGGCGGCGTTCACCTTTCGGCTGCCCGATAACGTGACATTTGCGGAAGGCGCTATCGTCGAGCCCTTGTCGATCGGTTTGCAGGCTGCCACGAAGGCAGCCATGAAGCCGGGTGACGTGGCGGTCATCATCGGAGCCGGCACGATCGGTGCCATGACGGCGCTGGCGGCGCTGGCGGGTGGGGCTTCGCGCGTAATTCTGGCCGACGTCGTGAAGGAGAAGCTGGAACTTTTCGCCGGCAACCGTGCAGTGACAGTAGTCGATGCGGCGAATCAATCGCTGGTCGAGGTGGTGAACGACCGCACCGAGGGATGGGGTGCCGATGTCGTCTTCGAGGCGTCGGGTAGCGCACAAGCGTTTGCAACTTTGCTCGATCTGGTTTGCCCCGGCGGCTGCGCAGTGCTGGTAGGCATGCCGCCCGAACCGGTTGCGCTTGATGTCGTCGCGATGCAAGCTAAAGAAGTGCGTTTAGAATCGGTATTCCGGTATGCAAACATCTTTCCGCGGGCCTTGGCCCTCATCAGCTCAGGCATGATCGACGTTAAGCCGTTCATTTCGAGAAAATTTTCATTTTCTGAGGGGATCAAGGCCTTCGAGGCCGCTGCCGCCGGCCATGCGCGGGACGTCAAGATCCAGATTGAGATGGATTGAGCCGCGACCGGGACGGTCCAGGGTGAAGCGGCCTATTGCTGCATGGACGACGACGTTCCGATGCCAGGGTCTGTTCACATTCTCACGAGCGCTCCAAAGGCACAGGCAAGCGAAGCGAAGGCGAGATAGTTCCCTGCGAGCTTGTCGTAGCGAGTGGCGACACGACGAAAATGTTTGATCCGACTGAAAAAGCGTTCGACGATGTTTCGCGTCCGATGCAGCACACGGCTATAGCGACGCCTGGTCTTCCGGTTCGAACGCGGTGGTATGACAGCCTTCGCGCGCGTAGCGCAGATGTTCTTCACAAAGACGTTCGAGTCGTAGCCCTTGTCAGCGATGACCGCACCGGTACGCAAATGCTCAACCAGTTCATGCGCGCACGAGATTTCAGAAACCTGCCCCTCGGTGGCATGCAATCGCAGAGGACGTCCAGCATCATCGACGGCCAGATGCAACTTGGTGGTCAATCCATCGCGCGAGCGACCGGGTGCTTGCGGGCCGTTTTTTTTTGAGCTCCGGAGGCATGCTGGTGTGCGCGCACGATGGTCGAATCGATCAGCATATGCCTGATCCCGGTTTCGTCGGCCAGGGCGTGAATCACACGCTCCCATACCCCGTTTCGACGCCACCGGGAAAGCGGCATGTACACCGTATGCCATCGCCCAAACGCCTTTGGCAAATCGCGCCACGGGCAGCCAGTGCGGCCGATCCAGAGGATAGCTTCGACAAACCAGCGATTGTCGCTCGCCGTTCGCCCCGGATCGCCTTCCTTGCCCGGTAAAACGGATTCGATTCATGCCCATACTTCATCGCTCAATAACGTTCGAATCATCCTGGCCTGCTCGCGCACTCGTTATGATGCGCACCAGGGTGCCAGGATTCGTCATGAAAATGTGGGGTATCTCAAGATTTCGTCGAATGAGAACAGACCCTGGGCACTTCAGTAGAAAAAAGGGGTAGACCATAACATAACGATATGTGGCCGCTGACG
This sequence comes from Paraburkholderia sp., assembly GCA_035277805.1. Taxonomy (GTDB): domain Bacteria; phylum Pseudomonadota; class Gammaproteobacteria; order Burkholderiales; family Burkholderiaceae; genus Paraburkholderia. The sequence continues at coordinate 13,375 of DATEJU010000099.1, forward strand.
GCTGGTGCGGACATTTGCCGCGGCTACAGTGGCCACGGACGAAAAGAAAGTGAGTATCGGCATTGCCGTCAGGCGGCCGGCGAAGGAGACGACAGTTGAGTCCAGATCTCGAACTGGTCCACACCCGCGAGGATGAAGCGTTTCGGGCATGGGAGCATGACTACCCCCATACGGTGGCCAAGTGGCATTTCCATCCGGAATACGAGATCCACGTGATTCGTGCTTCGAGCGGGAAGTTTTTCGTCGGCGATTTCATCGGCGATTTCGCGCCCGGCAATCTGGTTCTGGTGGGCCCAAATCTACCGCACAATTGGGTCACTGAAAGCGGCGAAGCCACGCAGGTTCCCGCGCGCGATCTCGTGTTGCAATTTTCGCTCGAGGCGGTCGAGCGCATGGTATCTGCGTTCCCTGAGCTAAGCCCTGTCACGGAGTTGCTGGAGCAGGCGTCGCGCGGGATCCAGTATCCGGATCAGCTTGGCCTGTCGATCATCCCGGTGCTGCGCGAGCTTTCAAGCGCGCAGGGCGCGCGCCGGGTCGCGCTGCTGATGTCGATTCTCGATAAGCTGACCAGTTGCTTGGACCGCAAACTGCTGGCCGGACCTTCGTACGACGTCAACACGCAGCGCTATATGTCGTCGACGATCAATCAGGTGCTGTCCTACATTCAGCAAAACCTGTCGGGAAACCTGCGCGAAGCCGACGTCGCCGAACTGGCAGCCATGAGCATCAGCACCTTCACCCGCTTCTTCAAGCGTCATACCGGCTGCACGTTCGTTCAGTTTCAGAACCGTCTTCGCCTGAACGTCGCATGCGAACTTCTGATGTGTACAGACCTTAGCGTAACGGATGTCTGCTACCGGGTCGGATTCAACAATGTTTCGAACTTCAACCGCCAGTTCCTGGCGCAGAAGGGCATACCCCCGTCACGGTTTCGTGCACTCCATCGTCTCAACGAGGTGCCGAAGCACGAGCGTTGAGCGCATCGACAGGGGTGCGATTTACTACCTCAAAGGAATGAGATCTTGACTTATCTGGGAATCGACCTTGGCACATCCGAGGTCAAAGCGGTGCTCACGGACGACGAATCAAACGTGGTTGCGACCGCGGGTGCCAAGCTGCGCGTGGACAACCCCCATCCGCTATGGTCGGAGCAGAGTCCAGAAGCCTGGTGGAACGCTGTGCTCGACGCCGTGGCCGCCGTACGTCTGGCGCATCCGCAAATCTTCACATCGTTGCGGGGCATTGGATTGTCAGGGCAGATGCATGGCGCCACGCTGCTCGATCGCAGCGCAAACGTGCTGCGGCCCGCGATTCTATGGAACGACACGCGCGCGTTTGCGGAATGCGTGGAGATCGAGGCGCTGGTGCCTGAGTCGAGGGAAATCACCGGCAATCTTGCCATGCCGGGCTTTACTGCGCCCAAGCTGCTATGGCTGTCGAAATACGAGCCGGCGGTTTATCGGGCGGTCCAGAAGGTTCTGTTGCCCAAGGACTATATCGCATGGCGCCTGACCGGCGATTTCGTCTCGGACATGTCGGATGCTTCGGGCACGCTATGGCTCGATGTGGCCAGGCGAGACTGGTCGGATCGCATGTTATCGGCGACGGGATTCTCGCGGGATCATATGCCGCGACTCGTGGAAGGTAGCCAGGCCGCCGCCCAGTTGCGCGATGACTTGCGACGCGATTGGGGTGTGACGGGACCCGTGATGATTTGCGGAGGAGCGGGGGACAACGCTGCGAGTGCGGTCGGCATCGGTGTGATCGGCGCAAACGATGCTTTCATGTCACTTGGGACTTCAGGAGTCCTGTTTGCATCGAGCGATCGATATGCACCGAATCCCGCTCAGGGCGTTCACGCGTTTTGCCATTGCTTGCCGGATCAATGGCATCAGATGAGCGTGATTCTTTCGGCTGCGGCGAGCCTGCACTGGCTGTCGACACTTCTCAAGACCGAGGTATCGGAACTCGTCCAGCTTGCACCGCGAGGTCAGGAGGAAACTGCACCCGTTTTTCTGCCTTATCTCAACGGCGAACGGACGCCACATAACGATGCCACGGCCAAGGGCGTCTTCTTCGGGCTCAACGGAGCGCATCGCGCTGAGCATCTGGCGTATAGCGTGATGGAGGGCGTGGCGTTTGCGATGGCCGATGGTTATGCGGCGCTGCGCGGCGCAGGCACGGAGCTCGCGCAGGCTTCGTTTGTCGGCGGAGGATCCCGCAGCGCGTTCTGGGGAAGGTTGTGCGCGAGCGCGCTGGGTTTTCCGCTCGTATTGCACGAGGCCAGCGAGATTGGCGCTGCGCTCGGCGCCGCGCGCCTCGCCCGGCTGGCGGTGGGCAATGAGGCCTTGCAAATGGTCTGTGCCGCGCCACCAACCCTTCAATGCTACGAGCCTCAGGTGGAATTTGCCGGCTTGCTTGCAGGGCGTTACGAGCGGTATCGGCGGCTGTATCAGACGCTGAAAGCCGAATTCCACGCGAGCCTCTCCTGACACGAGTTTTCTCGATCGTATCGGGCGTTTTCGGCATCCGCGAGCGCGGCGCATCGGACGCGTTTGAGGCAGTGTTCGGGCGGCTTACTGCGTGCCTTTCACATTTCAGACGTGGTCTGCCGAAAGGTCGGCAAAAAGTATCAAAAGAATGCCAAAAAATGGATAGCGAGGCCGAGGCTACCCGCCTAAGCTTGTCGTGACCAACATCCCGGCCGTACAGCGTGACGAAGCGGCAGCAGGGACAACATGAGAAAATTTGGAGACGTCATCATGGCGGGAATGGATCTGAAGGCGATAGGTGTGCCGCACGGCGCCATGCCTTACGGCGACTTCAATCGTATGTTCCGTTCTGCCGCATAACTGATCCGACGTTTCTCTTCTAATCCCATATATATATCGTTGTACTAAAGTTTTGCACCGTATCCGGTGCAATGTCCCTGCTTGACCCTAAAGAACCTGAAAAAACTGGAGACAACCTTATGAAAAGCCTATTTTCACCCGTGATGCCGCGCCGCTCGATCCGAACTGCGGTGCTGAGCGCGTTCGCTCTCTTCGGCGCGTTCGCGGGTGCCGCGCAGGCCGCGCCAGTCAAGATCGGAATGACATTTCAAGAGTTGAACAACCCGTATTTCGTCACGATGCAAAAGGCGCTGAACGATGCGGCGGCATCGATCGGCGCGCAGGTCGTGGTGACCGATGCGCACCACGACGTCAGCAAACAGGTCAGCGACGTCGAGGATATGTTGCAGAAGAAGATCGACATTCTGCTCGTGAACCCCACCGATTCGACTGGCATCCAGTCGGCAGTCGTCGCGGCCAAAAAGGCGGGCGTGGTAGTCGTTGCTGTCGATGCCAACGCGAACGGTCCTGTGGATTCGTTCGTCGGTTCGAAGAACTACGACGCGGGCGTGATGTCGTGCGAGTATCTCGCGAAGGCGATCGGCGGTAGCGGCGAGGTTGCGATCCTCGACGGCATTCCGGTGGTGCCGATTCTCGAACGTGTGCGCGGCTGCAAGGCAGGGCTCGCGAAATTCCCGAACGTGAAGATCGTCGATACGCAGAACGGCAAGCAGGAGCGGGCAACTGCGCTTTCCGTTACCGAAAACATGATCTCGGCCCATCCGAACCTGAAGGGGATTTTCAGCGTCAACGACGGCGGCGCGATGGGCAGCCTGTCGGCTATCGAGGGGGCGGGCAAGGACATCAAGCTCACGAGCGTTGATGGTGCGCCTGAGGCGATCGCCGCGATTCAGAAGCCGAACTCGAAGTTCATTGAAACCACCGCGCAGTTTCCGGCCGACCAGGTGCGCATTGCGCTTGGTATCGCGCTTGCCAGACATTGGGGGGCGACTGTGCCGAAGGCGATTCCGGTCGACGTGAAGGTGGTCGACAAGACCAATGCGAAGGGCTTCAGCTGGTAAGCCGCATGGGATTCGGTGGTGTCCGGCGCATTCGCCGCGGCGCCGCCGGAGGGGGCAGGGTATGGATACGATTCTTAGACTCAAGCAGATCTCCAAGAGCTTTCCCGGCGTAAAAGCACTGCAGGGCATTCATCTCGATATCGCACGCGGGGAAATTCACGCGCTGCTGGGAGAAAACGGCGCCGGTAAATCAACGCTGATGAAGATCCTTTGCGGAATTTATCAGCCGGACGAGGGCTCGATCGAGATAGATCGACAGGAACGGCATTTCACGAACTACAACGATGCCGTCGCCGCCGGTGTGGGGATCGTGTTTCAGGAATTCAGCCTGATTCCGCACCTGAACGCGGTCGATAACATGTTCCTCGGCCGCGAACTGCGCAATGCGTGGGGACTGCGCGATCGGCCGGCAATGCGCCGCGCTGCGGCCGGCATTTTTGCGAGGCTCGGTGTGGGCATCGACCTCGACGTACCGATCCGTGCACTGTCGGTCGCGCAGCAGCAGTTCGTGGAGATCGGCAAGGCGCTTTCGCTGGACGCGCGCATCCTGATTCTCGACGAGCCCACCGCTACGCTGACGCCGGCCGAAGCCGATCACCTGTTTGGGATCATGCGCGAGCTGAAGCGGCAGGGCGTAGCGATGATCTTCATTTCACATCACCTCGAGGAGATCTTCGACGTATGTGACCGGATCACGGTGCTGCGCGATGGCCAGTACGTCGGCATGACGCCGGTGAAGGACACCGATGTCGAGCGGCTCGTCGAAATGATGGTCGGGCGGCGTATCGAGAGCAGCTTTCCGCCCAAGCCATCGCTTTTAGCCGATGCGCCCGCCGTTCTCGAAGTAGACGCGCTGCAACTCGAAAAGGATGGCCCGGTCAACCGCTTTGCGCTCAAGGAAGGGGAAATCCTCGGCTTTGCGGGGCTGGTCGGCTCGGGGCGCACGGAGACGGCGCTGGCGATGATCGGCGCGCAGCGTGCGCACGTGAAGGAGATTCGCGTGCGCGGCAAGAACGCACGCCTCACCGACCCGGCCGCCGCGTTGGGCGCAGGTATCGGCATTCTGCCCGAGAGCCGCAAGACCGAAGGCCTCGTCACGTCGTTCTCGATCCGCGACAACATCTCGATCAACAATCTCGGCAAATACCGCTCGCTGCGCTGGCTCATTGATGGGCGCGCGGAGGCGCGCGCCACGGCAGAAATCATGAAACGCGTCGGGGTCAAGGCGCCGGGCATGCACACTGCCGTGTCGACCCTCTCGGGCGGCAACCAGCAGAAGGTGGTGATTGCCCGCTGGCTCAATCATCACACCACGACGCTGATCTTCGACGAACCAACCCGCGGCATCGACGTGGGCGCAAAGGCGGAAATCTATGGGCTGATGCGCGAACTGACGGCGCGCGGCTATTCAATCATCATGATCTCGTCTGAATTGCCGGAAATCGTCGGTATGTGCGATCGCGTGTGCGTGTTCCGCCAGGGACGCATCGAGGCGACGCTGGAAGGCAACGAGATCGACCCGAACACGGTCATGACTTATGCCACGGCCGGCACGCGAGGAGCAACACATGAATCTGCCTAATCCCGTATCTTCGAACACCTCGCTGTCAGCCGATGCGGGCGGTTCTCCGCTGCGGAGGGCTTGGTCCGGCCTCAGGCACTCCACGCTCTTTTATCCGCTGATCGGCCTGATCGTAGTGTGCGTCGTGATGATGGTCGCGAGTTCGAGCTTTCTGTCCGCAGAGAATCTCGAGAACGTACTGCGTCAGGTGTCGATCAACGCGATCATCGCGGTCGGTATGACCTGCGTGATCCTGACCGGCGGAATCGACCTTTCCGTTGGCGCGGTGATGGCGCTGTCGGGCACGATTGCCGCCGGCCTGATGGTTGCGGGAATGAACGCGGTGCTGGCGCTCGTGGTCGGCATCGCCGTGGGGCTCGGCTTCGGCGTGGCGAATGGTTTCTTCGTAGCGCTCGCCGGCATGCCACCGATCATCGTCACGCTCGCGACGATGGGCGTCGCCCGGGGGCTCGCGCTGATCTACACGGGAGGCTATCCGATCGACAACCTGCCCGACTGGATCACCTTCTTCGGCAACGGCAAGGTGTTCGGCATTCAGGCGCCGGTGCTCATCATGCTTGCTGTCTATGCGGTGACATGGGTGCTGCTCGACCGCATGCCGTTTGGACGCTACGTGTACGCCATCGGTGGCAATGAGCAGGCCACACGCCTGTCCGGTGTGCGCGTGACGCGCGTGAAGCTGATCGTCTACCTGATCTCGGGGCTGACCAGCGCGATTGCGGCTGTCGTGCTGACCGGCCGTCTGATGAGCGGCCAGCCGAATGCGGGCGTCGGTTTCGAACTGGATGCGATCGCAGCCGTCGTGATGGGGGGGACGTCAATTTCTGGCGGACGCGGCTCGATTGTCGGCACGCTCGTTGGAGCGCTATTGCTCGGTGTGCTGAACAATGGCCTGAACATGATAGGCGTGAATCCGTATGTGCAGAACGTGATCAAAGGCGGAATCATTCTGCTCGCGATTTACATCAGCCGCGACAGGGCCGCGCGCTGACCTCCTCTTTCCTCCTTATTCGATATCGACCGGGAAACGACCATGAGTACACAAGAGACGGATAATCAGCAAATGACGGCAATCGTCTGCCATGCGCCGGAGGACTATCGCGTCGAGCGCGTGAAGAAGCCGCGCGCCGCAGCGAACGAACTGGTGATCCGGATTGCTGCATGCGGGATCTGCGCGAGTGACTGCAAGTGCTATACCGGCGCGAAGATGTTCTGGGGCGGAACGAGTCCGTGGGTCAAGGCACCCGTCATCCCAGGGCACGAGTTCTTCGGCTATGTTGAAGTGCTTGGTGAGGGTGCAGCCGAACATTTCGGTGTGCAGAATGGCGACCGTGTGATCGCCGAGCAGATCGTACCGTGCGGCAAATGCCGCTATTGCAAGTCCGGCAAGTACTGGATGTGTGAGGTTCACAATATTTTTGGCTTTCAGCGCGAGGTGGCCGACGGCGGGATGGCCGAATACATGCGGATTCCGCCGACGGCGATCGTTCACAAGATTCCGCTTGGGGTGTCGCTCGAAGACGCGGCCATCATCGAGCCACTCTCCTGTGCGATCCATACCGTGAACCGCGGCGACGTGCAGCTTGACGACGTGGTCGTGATCGCGGGAGCCGGGCCGCTGGGACTGATGATGACGCAGGTCGCGCGCCTCAAAACGCCGAAGAAGCTGGTCGTGATCGATCTCATCGATGAGCGGCTCGAGCTCGCGCGCGAATACGGTGCTGATGTGACAATCAATCCGAAGCGCGAAAATGCGCTCGAGGTCATCAAATCGCTGACCGATGGCTATGGTTGCGATGTCTATATTGAAACAACCGGCGCGCCGATCGGCGTAAATCAGGGGTTGGACCTGATCCGTAAGCTCGGGCGCTTCGTGGAATTCAGTGTGTTCGGCGCGGACGCGACGGTAGACTGGTCGATCATCGGCGATCGCAAGGAACTCGACGTGCGTGGCGCACACCTGGGACCATACTGCTATCCAATCGCCATCGACCTGTTGGCACGCGGACTCGTCACGTCGAAGGGGATCGTCACGCATGGGTTCTCGCTCGATGAATGGGACGAGGCGATCCGTGTTGCGAACTCGCCGGAGTCGATCAAGGTGCTGATGAAGCCCGGGCAGTGAGCGTCAGGCGGGAGCTGAGGAGGGGGGGGAATACGTAATCGGCGTCGATATCGGCACGCAGAGCACCAAGGCTCTGCTCGTCGATCTCGATGGCAGGATCGTCGCGAGACACTTGAGCGGCTATCAACCGGATACGCCGAAACCACTCTGGGCGCAGCAGTGGCCCTCGGTCTGGCTTCACGCCGTGCTCGAATGCATCGAGCGCTGCGGGGCTGCGGCGCATTCGGCGTTGTGGATGCAGATCATCGCGGATGGATGCGGCTATCCGGTCTGGACCATCGAGCAGGAAGTCGAGGCAGCCATGGGCGCTGCGCTGCTCGCCGCCGTGGGGACGCAACCCGTGCTGCCTGAGGTGGCCAGGAAGGGTTGGGTTCCGCTGGTCGAGCGCGCACGGCCCGACCCACAGCGTGTTGCGCTCTATGCAGATCGCTTCGATATCTACAAGGGTCTTTATCCGGCAATGAAACCTTTCATGCATCGGTTACAAACATCATGAAGACAGAATTCGATTTTCGGCAGAAACGTGTGCTCGTGACGGGGGCGTCCAGCGGGATCGGGCGTGCCTGTGTCGAGGCGCTTGCGCGCCATGGCGCGAAAGTCGTTGCGGTGGCCCGCAATTCGGAGGCGCTGCAATCGCTGGCGGCGGAGACCGGTTGCGAGACACTGTGCCTCGACGTGGGCGCCGACGAACGGACGATCGACGCGGCGCTTGCACCCCTGGCCGTGTGCGACGGACTGGTGAACTGCGCAGGGATCGCATCGCTTGAAGCCGCACTCGACGTAGATGCGGCGAGTTTCGACCGAGTAATGGCGGTCAATGCGCGCGGCGCGGCCCTCGTTACGCGTGCGGTTGCGCGGAAAATGCTGGAACAGGCGGGCGACACGGGCCGCGCGAAAGGCAGCATTGTCAATGTTTCAAGCCAGGCATCGCTGGTTGGCCTGCCTGCGCACCTGAGCTATTGCGCCTCGAAAGCGGCGATGGACGCGATCACGCGGGTACTCTGCATCGAACTCGGTCCGCGCGGAATCCGTGTGAACAGCGTCAATCCGACCGTCACGTTAACGCCGATGGCGCGCTTCGCCTGGAGCGATCCTGCCAAAAGCGGGCCAATGCTCGCGGCGATTCCGCTGAGGCGCTTCGCGGAGCCGGAGGAGGTCGTGGCACCGATCCTCTTTCTGCTTAGCGATGCTGCTTCGATGATCAGTGGTGTCGCGCTGCCCGTCGATGGCGGCTATACCGCGTGCTGACGTGCGTGCAAGCCGACCGGAGCCGTTGCCAAACTCTTTTCCTTGCTGAGTAGTCTGACTGGGGGAACGTTACACATGCCGCGATCGGAGACGCCTCGGCGCGTTCGCCCGACTTCTGCCCACTGGCACAAGCAATATCTCCTGCGCATGCCGGACGAGCTGGTTTCCCGATGCGCCCTGGAAAGCCACCTGGCACTCGTCGGTGGGTGCGTGGAGGGGGGCGTGAAGGACGCTCTTATCAAGCTCATCCGGCTGACCTACCTGTCGTTCTTTCTCTGGGAGGCGGGCTACAACGGCGAGCCGTCCGATTTCCTGGAGGCCGAGCGAGCACTCGACACTGCTGTGAACCGGGCCGCCGAGTCAGGCCTCTGGCAGCTCAATGAGGACGAGTGTGCCGTGGTCAAACGCGTAGTTTGCGAGCACGACGAACAACTGCACGCAGTCTCGATGCGAGCCTACCTTGAGGCAACGAAGCGCCTTGAACTGCTGCTGCGCCGCCCACAGACCCGTTCGCCGATTCAGGAGCACTTTCGGGGTGAGACAGCCCCGGCGAGAACATAAGAGGTATGGAGGATTTCACTTGTGTCGGTTATGTCGCGAGAAGGAAGGGATGGCGAAGCAGGTGGAAGTAAAGCGGGGATGACTTACTTCCGCGGCCCTCCCACATCTAGCCTTTGTTGACGAGCAGTCCCTGCTTTTCAATAAACGCGACCACCCGATCGAGGCCTTCTAGCGCCTTCAGATTGCACATCATGAAGGGACGCTCGCCGCGCATCTTCTTCGCGTCCGAGGCCATCACGTCGAGGTTCGCGCCCACGAGCGGCGCCAGATCGGTCTTGTTGATGACGAGCAGGTCCGACTTCGTGATGCCCGGCCCGCCCTTGCGCGGAATCTTCTCGCCGCCCGCCACGTCGATCACGTAGATCGTGAGATCCGAGAGCTCGGGGCTGAAGGTCGCCGCGAGATTGTCGCCGCCCGATTCGATGAAGACGATGTCCGCGTCGGGAAAGCGCGTGAGCATCTGGTCGACGGCTTCGAGGTTGATCGACGCGTCTTCGCGGATCGCCGTGTGCGGGCAGCCGCCCGTCTCCACGCCCATGATGCGCTCGGCGCTCAGGGCGCCCGCCACCGTCAGCAGGCGCTGATCTTCCTTCGTGTAGATGTCGTTGGTGATGGCGACGAGGTCGTAGCGCTCGCGCATGGCCTTGCAGAGCATTTCGAGCAGCGTGGTCTTGCCGGAGCCGACCGGGCCGCCTACGCCGACGCGCAGCGGCGGCAGTTTCTTCGTGCGTTTGGGGTGCGAATTCATGTTGCGTTTCGTGTGAGTCCGTCTGCGAGGCTGTATGAGTATGCGGCTAGGAGCGGAAGAGCCGCGAGTATTGCGATTCGTGCCGCGCGCTGAGAATGCCGAGTTGCGGCGCGAAGGTGTTGAGCGAGTCGGGCGCCGTGGCGAGCGCGCGCGCGACCGCGCTTTCGATGGCCGGCCGCAGCGCGACCACGATGCGCTGCCCCGCGAGCTGCCCGAGCGGCACGGCCTTGAGTGCGGCGGCGACCTGATTCTCGACCCAGCTGAACGCGTAGGCGGCGAGCGTGGCGTCAGCCGGCGCATTGTGCGCGAAGGCCGCGAACGCGAACGCCGTGGGCTGCGCGACGGGCGTCATGCGTTCGAGCGTCTCGCGGCGTGCGGCGTCGCCCCATTCGAGCTGTGAGCAAAGCTGGCGCAGCGACCAGCCCATTTGCGACGTCTCGCGGCGCAATTCCGCCGATTCGCGGCTCGCGACGAATTCCTCGTTCGCTTCGATCAGCGCGTGGGCGTCGTGGGTGCGCCAGCGTTCGAGCTGATGCGCGATGAACGGCAGCTCGCCGGGCGCGAGCACGGTTGCGAGGCCGGCCGCGATCCAATGCGCGGCGTGGGCGGCGTTGGCGACGAGCCCGGCGTCGATGGCTGCTTCGAGCCCCTGCGAATAGCTGAACGCGCCGATCGGCAGGGCCGGCGACGCGAGATGGAGCAGCGCCGTGAGCTCAGCGATGTTCATGGCTGTGGTCGTGCGCGTGACCGTCGCAATGACCGTGATCGTGGCCGTGGTCATGGTCGCAGTCGGCGCCGTGGACGTGATCGTCGTGGCTGTGATCGTGCTCAAGGCCGTGATGCTCGTCGAACACGCTTTGGGCGAGTGCGTAGTCCTCGGCGAAGGTTGCGTCGTGGCCATGCCGATGACCGCCGCCATAAGCGCCCGCTTCGGGCTGGAACGGCAGTTCCGCGCGCTCGACCTGGGCGCCCAGGCGCTTGAGCATGTCTTCGAGCACCGGATCGGCTTCGAGCTTGAGTTCGTCGATGCCTACTTCCACGGGCGTATGGCGGTTGCCCAGGTGATACGCGGCGCGCATGAGCGTGAGGCGCTCGGCCGCGCGCACGAGCAGCACGCTTTGCGGCGCGGCGATCACGCGCACGAGGCCGCCATCGTCGGCGACCAGCATGTCGCCGTCGCGCAGCACCGTGCCGCGCGGCAGCACCACACCCACTTCCTCGCCCGAGTCGAGCGTGGCCGCAAAGCGGCTCTTGCAGCGCGCGTCGTACGCCAGGGTGAGCGTGGGCGCGCGCTTGATCAGCACGGGCGCGAGCTTCGCGTTGAGTCGTTTATCTATCGTGCGCATCTCGGTTTGGCATTTCAGGCTTCAGAACAGGAA
>DATEJU010000100.1:0-3192 GCA_035277805.1 Paraburkholderia sp.
GGCAACGGCGGCGGGCCCGGCGGCGCGGCCGTGGCCGGCACTCCGGCGGCGGGCGGGCCGCTGGCGGGTCTATAGGCCGTGCAGGGCAGCGGCTTGATTCGATGCGAGCGGCGGCCCTGCTCAGGCCGCCCGCCGGGTCAGCAGGCGAAGATGCGTCGCTGCTTGAGCAGACTGCGGCCGCGAATCGACCAGAGGCCACCCGCGACGACAAGCGCGAGCGCGACGGCCAGCGCGGCGTGCGGATTCAGGTGCCCGACGGGCAAGTTGCCCGGCGACACGAAAATGCGCTCGAGCATGAACAGAGCGCTCCACAGCGCAATGCCCGCCTGAATCAGCATGCGCGTGCCGCGCGCATGGCGCGCACGCTCGGCCGAGGTTCCGCGCCGGCTCGTGCGCTTGCAAAAGAACGCGATTGCCATCAAGACAATCGCGAGTAAAACGACCCAGTCCGTCAAGTTCATCGCCGCACATTCCCGCAATCAAAACGATATTGTCGGAAGTGCAGGGTTTGACTGACATCGGAACGGTCTGAATCTTCGCTCGATTGCGTTAAAGATTGTCAGGCGCGCGCGCAACGGCCCGCCGCGCGAGGTTGGCGGATAAGGCGCGCCGTCCGCGCACGGCTGCGGCGCGCGCTGGACGCTTCAGGGCTCGATGCGCGTGCCGAGCAGTGCGAGGAATTGCCGTAGCCACTCGGGATGCGCGGGCCAGGCCGGCGCGGTGACGAACGGCGCATCCGTGACGGCGCTGTCGATGGCGATATCGGCATATTCGCCGCCGGCCAGCCGCACTTCGGGCGCGCAGGCCGGATAGGCCGAAATGCGCTTGCCGCCGATGACCTCGGCGGCGGCAAGCAATTGCGCGGCATGGCAGATGGCGGCGACCGGCTTGTTCGCGCGCGCGAAGTGCTGCACGATCTCGATCACCTTCGGGTTCAGGCGCAGATACTCGGGCGCGCGGCCGCCCGCAATCGCCAGCGCATCGTAGTGGTGCGGATCGATCTCGTCGAAGCTCGCGTTCAGCGTGAATTGATGGCCCGGCTTTTCGGTATAGGTCTGGTCGCCTTCGAAGTCGTGGATCGCGGTCTTCACGCGCTCGCCGGCCTTCTTGCCGGGACATACGGCGTCGACCTGGTGGCCCACGGCCTGCAGTGCCTGAAATGGCACCATCGTTTCATAGTCTTCGGCGAAGTCGCCCGTGAGGAAGAGAATCTTCTTGACTGCCATCGCTTGGCTCCATGCGGGTTGTGCTGCGGGTGGGGCTAGTGGGACGGTGGAACGCAACGGGTGCCCACGCAGTCTACTCCAGCATGCTTGACGATTTTACGAAGGCCGGCATGGCCGATCCCCATAGTTTGTGCGGCCGGCGCGCGCACGACGCCGTCGTCTGGCGCGCTTACGTGGCGCAGCGCGACGCGGCGCCGCTCGCTTCGCTGTTTCGCGACGCCATTCTCACACTGACAGCGCCGCACTACGACGCCGGGCAGCGCGCGGCCTGGGCTGCGGTGGCCGACGACCTCGGCGCGTTCGACGCACGCCTCGCGCGTGGCATGACGCTCGTTGGCGAGTGTGCGGGCGAGCCGGTCGCGTTCGGGCAGCTTTTCCCCAGCGATCACGTGGAGATGCTCTACGTCGCGCCGGGCTGGACGCGGCGCGGCCTCGCCTCCGCGCTCATTGCGCGCTTCGAGACGCTCGCGCGCGAGGCGCGGGCGAGCACGCTCGACACCGACGCCAGCGCGCTTGCGCGTCCCGTGTTCGAGCGCGCGGGTTTTTCGCTCGTCGCAGCAGAGCGCGTCTGGCGCGGCAGCGTATCATTGCCGCGTTTTCATCTTTGCAAGCCGCTCGATGCGGCGTCTTTTTCAGGATGACCATGTCTTTGAAGGTTTCCAAACGGCTCTCCATCGTGCCCGTTCTGCTGTGCGTGGCGCTTGCCGCCGGCTGCGACAAGCAGAATGCCACGGTGTCCGATCTGAGCAAGAAGTCCGCCGATGCCGCGCAGCAGGCCGCGCAACTCGCGGCCAGCCAGGCCACCGCCCAGGCGGCCCAGACGCTGGACAAGGCGGCCAGCTATGTGAACCAGCAGCTCGACGCCGCGCAGCGCAAGCTCGGCCAGGCGGCTTCGCAGACGCAATCGCAGGCGCAGGCAAAGCTTCAGTCGCAAGGCGAGAGCGCAAGCGCATCGGTTGCGCAGGGCGCGAGCGCCTCGACCGACGCCTTGGCCTCGCAGGCGCGCGGGCAGTGGCAAGCGGCGGCGAGCGCGGCCCACGCGATGCTCGGCAACGCGGCCGCGGCTACCGGCACGGGCCTGTCGATGGCGGGCAGCTCGCTGCAGCGCTGGGCTGCGAGCAGCGCAGCGGCGGCCAGCACGGCTTCGGACACGAGCCAATGACCGCCACTGTGCGCGACTGTGGTTGACGGTCGGAATTAATGTAATTATGATGGTTACATTTTATCTCGCCGTGATCCCTGCGGCTGGTTTGCTGTGAATACGAGTAGCCGTTTTGCGTTTGCCGTCCATGTGCTCGCGCTGCTGGCGTTGCAGGAGGGTGTGCCGCTGTCCTCGGAGATCATCGCGGGCAGCGTGAACACGAACCCCGCGCTGATCCGGCGTCTCTTGACGATGCTCGCCAATGCAGGGCTCACCGCGTCGCAGCTGGGCGCGGGCGGCGGGGCGCTGCTGGCGCGCGAGCCGCGCACGATCGCGCTGCTGGATATCTACCGCGCGGTCGACGACGCGCAGCTCTTCGCCATGCATCGCGAAGGGCCCAATCCGGCCTGCATGGTGGGGCGGCACATCCAGGCGTCGCTGCGCGGCATCATCGACGACGCGCAACGCGCCATGGAGGCATCGCTCGCTACACGCACGCTCGCCGACGTCGTCGAGGACATGCAGCGCAACGAACGCAAGCTCGAACGCGCGCGTGTACCGAAGGCGCCGCGCCGCGCGTGAGATCGACGCAGTCCGGGTGGCACCTGCGCGTTAAGTGCAGATGAATAAATGCAGATGAATACCTGACGGGGCGTTGCCCCGTTTTTTAGACCCTTAACTGTAACTAATATAGTTACATAAATATTCCGTACAGGAGTCGGGAAATGAGCAAGTCATTGAAGATCGCCTTGTTTGGGGCAACCGGCATGATCGGTGCGCGCATTGCTGCGGAAGCGGCACGGCGCGGCCATCAGGTGAGCGCGC
>DATEJU010000101.1:0-18208 GCA_035277805.1 Paraburkholderia sp.
GAGCGCCGCGCCCAGATCGGCGAGCGTGGCACTCAAGGTCAGCTGGCCGTCTTCGAAGAGCGGTCCCTCGGTGCGTGGCAGGTGGCGCACGCCCACGCTCTGCAGCCAGTTCGCCCACGTGCTGCGGTCCTCGTCGTGAACGAGCGGCACGCCCGCGAGATCCGCGGGCTTGCGCAGCGGCCCGTAGCGCTGCAAAAAGCGCGGCGTGCACACCGGCACGACCGCGCCCGACATCAGCGGCGTGCTCGTATAGCCGATCCAGTCGCCGGTGCCGAAGCGGATCGACAAATCCGCGGCGTCGCTGCGGTAATTGCGGTGGTTCGCATAGAGCACCGTCACGTCCACGTCCTCGTTGGCCGCGAGAAAGTCGTGCAGCCGCGGAATGAACCAGCCCATGCCGAACAGCGGAATCAGGCTGATCGTGATCTGGCGCCGCGACGAGCGCTCGCGCACGTAGCCCGTGGCGCTGCGCAGCACCGAAAACGCCGCGCTGATCGAGCGATAGTAGTCGCGGCCTTCGTCGGTGAGCACGAGCGCGCGGCCGCTGCGCACGGTCAAGGGCGTTTGCACGAACGATTCGAGCAATTGCAGCTGATGGCTCACGGCCGAGGCCGTGATCTCGAGCTCGCGCGCGGCTGCCGCGACCGAGCCATGACGCGCGAACGCCTCGAATGCGCGTACCGCCCGCAACGGCGGATCGTCGGCGGTGAGCTGAATTTTATTCATGTGTCGAATTATATCGAAATGTCCCGGGCGCTCGTTGCATTGAGATTGTCCATATAAAACAGCGTATTAAGCGCAATGTTCGAGTATTGGCATATTGATCGAACCAAACGTAATTTAGGCCGGTGTGCACTAAAGCTTAATCTTTTTCAGTATTCGAGGTCGCACGTCGCATGTCCCTGGATGAACGTGCGCACGCGCCCACCCACAGACTCATCGGGATCGATCGACATGAAAAAGAAAGCTCTGCTATTGCCGGCCGCCACGCTTGCCGCGTCGCTCGCCGTGTCGCTTTTCGCGGGCGTCGCGCACGCCCAGGACGAACAGGTGGTACTGATCGGGCTCGCCGCGCCGCTGACCGGCCCCTCCGCGCGCATCGGCAAGGATCTGGAAAACGGTGCGCAGCTCGCCATCGACGACGCCAATGCGAAGCATCCGGGCATCGCGGGCAAGCCCGTCGTCTACAAGCTCGTGAGTGTCGACGACCAGTCGGACCCGCGCACGGCCGTCACGGTCGCGCAGCAGCTCGTCGATCGCCACGTGATCGGTGTGGTCGGCCACTGGAATACCGGTTGCAGCGTGCCGGCCGCGCGCGTCTACCACGACGCGGGCATCGCGCAGATCGCGCCGGCCTCGACAGGCCATCAATACACGCAGCAGGGCTTCGATACGGCGTTCCGCATCATGGGTCATGACGACGACGGCGGCGCATACACCGGCGCCTACGCGGTGAAAACGCTCAAGGCGCAGCGCATCGCCGTGATCGACGATCAGACCGCGTTTGGCGCGGGGCTCGCGAATCAGTTCATCAAGGGCGTGCAGGCCAACGGCGGCAACGTGATCGATCATCAGTACGTGACCGACAAGACGCTCGATTTCAGCAGCGTGCTCACGGCCATCAAGGCGAAGCGCCCCGATCTGATCTTTTTCGGCGGCCTCGACGCGCAAGCCGCGCCGCTCGTGCGCCGCATGCGTCAGCTGCATATTCAGGCGCCGCTGCTCGGCGCGGGCGGTTTCGTGAGCCAGACCTTCCTCAAGCTCTCCGGTCCCGCGGGCGACGGCGTGACCGCGCTGGAGCCGGGCCGGCCGCTCGAGCGCATGCCGGGCGGCGCGGCTTTCGACGCGCAATACCGTGCGCGCTGGCACGCGCCGATCGAGCTGCACGCGCCATTCGCCTACGACGCGGCCGCGACGCTGATCGCCGCCACACAGCAGGCCAATTCGGTTGCGCCGAAAAAGATCGTCGAGACGCTGCACGCGATTCATCGCGATGGTGTGACCGGCACGATCGCCTTCGATGCGCAAGGCAATCTCGTGGATCCCGCGTACACGATTTATCAGGTGAAGAACGGCAAGTGGGCCGTGGTGGACGTGCTCGGCGGCCGCGCGCCCGCGAAGACGCTTGCCAGGACCGCTGCCCGCTAAAACGTTTGGAGGAGACGAAGATGACACAGCAACAACGCGACGGCGTCGCAGACCCGACCGGCGTGAACGGCGAGACACTCGGCATTCTTGCGCGCCGGCGCATCGAGGCGGAAATCATCAAGCCGATCTACGAGATCCTCAAGCGCGACTTCGGCACCGAACGCGCACAGGACGTGATCGCCGAGGCCGTGCGCGGCGCGGCCGTCGACGCGGGCCGGCAGTTCGCGGCGCGCGAGCCGAACGGCACGAGCATCGCGTCGTTCGTCGCGCTCCAGGTGCTCTGGGAAAAGGACGATGCGCTCGAGGTAGAAACGCTGCGCGCCGACGACGAAGCCTACGATTACAACGTGAAGCGCTGTGCTTACGCGGAGATGTATCACGCGATGGGCCTCGGCGAAATCGGCCATCTGCTGAGCTGCGCGCGCGACAGCGAGTTCATCGCGGGCTACGACCCGCGCGTCGAGCTCGCGCGCACGAGCACCATCATGCAGGGCGGCAAGCGCTGCGATTTCCGCTATCGCATGCGCGACGCGAAGCCCGTCGAACCGGCTGCGGAGCATCGCGATGAATGAGCGCTCGCAACACGCTGCGCGAGGCGCAGCCGCCGAAGCGCCGCTTGCGGGCTTCTCCACGCTGCGCGTGAACGGCGCGCGGCTGTGGGACTCGCTCGAACGCATGGCGCAGATCGGTGCGACGGAGAAAGGCGGTGTCTGCCGTCTCGCGCTCACCGAGCTCGACCGCGCAGGACGCGACCTGTTCGTGCAATGGGCACGCGAGGCGGGCTGTGCGATTCGCGTCGACCAGATGGGCAACGTCTTCGCGCGCCGCGCGGGACGCAATCCGCAAGCCGCCCCCGTGCTGACCGGCTCGCATGCCGACACGCAGCCGACTGGCGGCCGTTACGACGGTATTTACGGCGTGCTCGGCGGACTCGAGGTAATTCGGACACTTAACGATGCAGGCGTGCAGACCGACCACCCGATCGAGGTCGTGATCTGGACCAACGAGGAAGGCTCGCGTTTCGCGCCGGCGATGATCTCGTCGGGCGTCTATGCAGGCGTGTATCCGCTCGAATATGGGCTCTCGCGCACCGACGCAGCAGGCGCGACGATCGGCGAGGCGCTCGCGCAGATCGGCTATGCAGGCGCCGAGCCGGTGGGTGGAACGCCGGTGCACGCCGCGTACGAGCTGCACATCGAGCAGGGCGCGATTCTCGAGCGCAGTGGCAAGACCATTGGCGTGGTCACGGCGGGGCAGGGGCAGTGCTGGTACGAGATCGAGCTCGTTGGCGTGGATGCGCATGCGGGCACCACGCCGATGGATTTGCGCCGCGACGCGCTGGCCGGCGCAGCGCGCATGATCACGTTCGTCGAGGCGCTGGGGCGCAAATACGCACCGCATGGGCGCGCCACGGTCGGCATGATCGAGGCGAAGCCCAACTCGCGCAACACCGTGCCGGGGCGCTGCTTTTTCACGGTGGAGTTTCGTCATCCGGACTCAGGGGTGCTTGCCGAACTGGATGCGCAACTGCGGGCTGAGTTGGCGCGCGTGGCGCAGGACGCGCAGCTTGGGCGCACGATCAGGCAGATCTTCGACTACGCGCCGGTGCCGTTCGCGCCTGCGTGCATCGACAGCGTGCGCCGTGCCGCGGTGATGCTGGACTTGCCCCATGACGATATCGTCTCGGGCGCGGGACACGACGCCTGCTATCTCGCGCGCGTGGCGCCGACGGGCATGATTTTCGTGCCGTGCGTCGACGGCCTCAGCCACAACGAAGCCGAGGCGATCACGCCCGAGTGGGCCGAGGCCGGCGCCAATGTGCTGCTGCAGGTGATGGTGGAGAGTGCGGTGGCGGGTGGATGAGCGGAATGACGCGCATGGTGTGAGCGTCCCAATGCGATCGAGTCGGGGCGCGAACCGGTGTGGGTCGGCAGGGATCGAGTTTTGCGGGGCACACGGCTGGTTCGCGTGCTTGTATTGGCAAGGCCAGCACCGCAAAACACTGAAGCGGATTAATCAGCGCATACGTGAAACACAGCGGACGCCATTTGAAGGCATCGGCAAACCCGAGCCGTTGAAGGCGAATCTTTCCGGATTCTGGTCGCGACGTATCGACGATACGAATCGCCTGGTGTACGAGGCGAACGACTGGCAAGTCAGCATTATTTCCTGCCGCTATCATTACCAGGCCTGACTTCATTGGAGATCGTCGATACGCATTCGTAAATTGATCGGGAGTCCAAGGCTGATGATCGTTCGGAAAGTTCTCCGTAGGCGAATTGAAGTATACGTGAAGTGCCAGACCCTCGTTTAGCCCTATCAACCTGCTATGGCCGCCATGGCAGAATGATCCGCGCCTGTCCCGCTGCAGCGGAGGAGCCATGGCTACGCGCAACAAGGTTTGGCGCCTGATTGTCGGCGCGCCGCTCGATCCGCTCGCCCCCCGCACGCGTCACGCCATCGCGGTGACGCCCTTGCTCGCATGGGTGGGACTCGGCGCAGACGGCCTCTCTTCGTCGTGCTACGGTCCCGAGGAAGCCTTCCTCGCGCTCGGCCAGCACACCGCGCTCGCGCTCTTTCTCGCGCTCGCCACCGCGTTGACGGTCTTCATCATCGCGCTCGGCTATAACCAGGTCATCGAGCTGTTCCCCACGGGCGGCGGCGGCTATCGCGTCGCGACCGCGCTGTTCGGCCCGCGCCCGGGTCTCGTCTCGGGGGCGGCGCTGCTCGTGGATTACGTGCTGACCGTTGCGACCTCGCTCGCGAGCGGCGTCGACGCATTTTTCATGCTTATTGCCCGTTGGCGCGCACCCGGATTCCGTACGTGTTTACACAATCTATGCGGCGGCGCGTGCGATCTTTGCGGCGTTTTGCGGGAGCGGGCGGTATCGTGGTACCGAAAGCTGCGAAGCGCAATATAACGAGATTCCCAGTGTTGAAACTGCTCATTCCCATCATCGACCGCCGTGGTGCGCGGGAAGCGGCGCGCCACGGCGCGTTCCTCTTTGCGGAGCGCTGTGTGTCCGAGGTCGAAATTGTCGAGGTGCTGGAAGATCTCGGCCACGACCGCAGCGTGGCCTTCCATTCGATCGGCGCGTTGCGTCGCCTCGAAAAGCGCGTGATGCAAGACGCGCTTCAGCAAACGCGTGCGATTCTCGAAGATGCGGGCGTGCCTTACACGTGGAAGCGCGTGTTCGGACCGCCCGAGCGCGTGATTGCGTCGTTCGCCGAGCGTAGCCGGGCCGACATCGTAGTGCTCGATGCGAGCGGCCTGGGCTTCGTGCGCAAATGGAGCGTGCTCGCGCGGCTGCGCCGCCTCACGCATACGCCCGTTACGCTGGTGCAGTAGCGCGGCGCGTTATCCGGTCCGAATCCAGGCGGGTTGCGGGGGAAATCGCGGCCGCCGCAGAACAGTTGACGCAGCCGTTGACGGCAGCCGCTGAAGCTCGAACGTACCGCTCACCACAGCGCCATGCGCTGCAGGGTGCGATCGCGAAACACGAAGCGATGCAGCAGCGCCGCTGCGATATGCAGGCAGATGAGCGCGAACAATGCCCACGCCAGGGTGCCGTGAATGTCGCCCATGGCATGCCCGAACGGCGACCCGGCGGGCGCGAGCGCGGGGAGCGGAACGACGCCGAACAGCGTCAGCGGCCAGGCCCGCGACGAAGCGTTGATCCAGCCGAGCACCGGAACCGCGACGAGCAACGCATAAAGTGCAACATGGGTGAGCGCGGAAATGGCGCGCAGCGGCTGCGAGAGCTCGCCGGCGGGCGGACGATGCGTGGCGCGCCAGAGAATGCGCAACGCCATGGCGGCGAGCAGCGCAGTGCCGACGATCAGGTGCGTGGCAATCAGGCCGACCGGCTGCGTGTCGCGATGGACGTCGGGCATCGTCCAGCCCAGCACGAACTGCGCGCCAACGAGTGCGACGACGAGCCAGTGAAGAAGACGAGCGACTGCATCGTATTGTAATCGGGTATGCATGGCGACCTCGATTCAGGGAAGCGGATTCGAGGGCGGATTGTAGGGGGGCACGGTTAACGCGACCTTAAGGGGACGAAACACGGGGGACGAAACACCGGGGACGAAACGCCAGCTTCCAGACATTCGATGTTGCGCCGCGAGGCCGCGCACGAATCGGGTGCGGTTCAGTGAAAGTCCGGAGGAGCAATTAATCTTTTCGTCAGAAAACACTGGTACGCTCGGTGAGCCGACCTTATGCGACGCTTGCGCCTGCGGATCGGCGACAAACAGGCGAACCAGATTGGCATTCGTTGGGGGCGCGTAATGTTTTCGCAGTGGCTTTTGCCGCCTTGCCTCCCCGCAAAACGCACCGGAGTATGCCTGGCGATGATTTCATCAACGATCGATTGGCGGCGTGCCGATTTCCCGACCCCCGAGCACCGGTGCGAACGGGCGGCATCATGGTAGCGGCCCCGGCTCCGATCGATATTGCGTCAGTTGCGATCGCGCCAGGCCATGTGATATTGCTGACGGCTGCGCATCTATTCGCCCAATTTATTGCGGGTCTTTGCGGCCTGTGCGCCATCCTCGGTATTGTCTACACCGTGGCGGCATGCAGGCTGATCGGCCGCTTCTTCGCACGCGGCGTGGCGGTGCCGGAGCGTTTTCCGGCCGTCACGATCGTCAAGCCGCTGCACGGCGACGAATGGCAGCTCGAAGCGCATCTCGCCAGTTTCTTCGAGCAGGATTATCCGGGGCCGGTGCAGTATCTCTTTGGCGTTCATGATTCGCGCGACGCGGCGCTCGCGGCCGTCGAAAGCCTGCGCGGGCGCTATCCCGACGCGCACGTCACCGTGGTGGCCGATGCGCGCCTGTACGGGCCGAACCGGAAGATCGCGAATCTCGTGAACATGCTCGAAAAGGCCGAGCACGAGGTCCTGTGCTTTGCCGATAGCGATGTCTGCGTCGAGCGCAGCTTTCTTCGCCAGGTGGTCGGCACGTTGCAGCAGCCGGGCGTGGGGCTAGTGACGACCGTCTATCGCGGCCTCTGCGCGCCGGGGTTCTGGCCCCGCCTTGCCGCGGCGCTGACCAATTATCATTTTCTGCCGGGCGTCGTCACGGGGCTCGCGCTCGGGCGCGCCCGGCCGTGTTTCGGCCAGTCCATCGCCATGACGCGGGACATGCTCGTGCGCATCGGCGGTCTCGCGCAGTTCGCCCACCACCTCGCCGAGGACCATGCGGTGGGCGAAGCCGTGCGGCGCGCGGGCGCTACCGTCGCCATCCCGCCCATTGTGGTGCAGCACGCTTGCGCGGAGAATACGTTCTCCAAGCTCTTCGCGCACGAGTTGCGCTGGAGCCGCACGATACGCGCGGCGGACCGCTCGGGGCATCTCGGCGCGGTGTTCATGCATCCGTTGCCGCTCGCGCTGCTTGCGGTGGCCTTCTCGGGTGGCGCACTGGCCGCGTGGGTGCTGGCCGGCGTCGCGCTCGTCGCGCGCGTGCTGCTGGTCTGGAGGACCGACCGCGCAACCGGACAAAAGGGCAGTGGGCTGCTGTGCCTGCCGCTCTGGGACGCGGTCCAGTTCGCGATCTATCTGGCGAGTTTTTGCTCGTCGGGCGTGGTGTGGCGCGGGACGCGTTTTCGCGTCGACGCAAACGGGATGCTGTCGCCCGTGCATGAGAAATGAAAGAGAAACGAGTTTCATGGTAGTGAATAGCCACTTCAAGACGCAGACGCATCGGAAAAAGAGCACGCGCAGATGAAACACTTGGGACGTATCGCTGCGTTGTGCGGTCTTGCCGTCGCCGTGTGGCTCGTATGGCGCGACCATCCCGCAGCCGTGCTGCAACTCCTGCAGGCCGCGGGCATGGGCCTCGTGCTGGCGGCTCTGGTGCACATCCTGCCGATGTGCGCGAACGCCTGGGACTGGCGCACCTTGATCCGCCCGGCGCAGCGCCCGTCGTTCACGGCCATGCTCAGGCTCGTGTGGATTCGCGAGTCCGTCAACGGCCTCTTGCCCGTCGCGCGCATCGGCGGGGAAATCGTCTCGTTCCGGCTGCTCGGGCGCGCCGGCATACGCCCGGCGACAGCGGCCGCGAGCCTCGTCGCCGACATGCAGCTCACGCTCATCAGCCAGCTCATCTTTGGCATGGTCGCCGCGGGCTATGTGCTGGGCCATTCGGATTCCGATGCCGCACGGATTGCCGGCCGGTTCTTCTGGGGCATGGCAGCGCTCGCGCCGGTGCTGGTGCTGTTCGCGCTCGTCCAGCACGCGCGGCCGTTCGAGCGCGCGGCACACACTATCAACCGGATCACGAGCGGCAAGGTGGTCGATCTGGTGGGCAAGTCCGTCCGCGTCGATCAATCCGTCAAGCTGATCTGGCGGCAGACGGGCGTGGTCGTGCGCTATCTGGTCATCTGGCAGACGCTGCAATGCCTGGGCTACGCGCTGGAGATCTGGTGCGCGCTGCATGTGCTCGGCGCGCAAGCGACTTTCGCGCAGGCGTTCGTGATCGAAGCGCTCATACAACTCGTCAGCAGTGCTGCCTTTCTGGTTCCGGGCGGCCTTGGCGTGCAGGAGGGCGGCTTTGTGCTGATCGGCGGCCTGCTCGGATTCGACGCCTCAACGTGTCTCGCGCTCGCCGGCGCCCGGCGCGTGCGCGATCTGTTGTTCTACGTGCCCGGTCTGCTCGCGTGGCAGGCGGCGGAATATGCGCTGCCGTCGCGGCGGCGGGCGCAGAGCGTGCAGTAAGCGATTCGATTCGGGGCTACGCGACGGCATTCCCCTGCCGTCCCGCCGGCAGCTCGCGCACGACCACATACTCGGGATCGTGCTGCTGCTTCGCGAAGATCGTGAGGATCTCGCGCCACGCGGGCCACAGACCTGCATAAGGCGTAGGCATCTGCGCAGCCGCGGTCTCGTGAAACTTCGGCAGCGCATGGAACGGCACACTCGGGAACATGTGGTGTTCGATGTGATAGTTCATGTTCCAGTAAAGAAAGCGCACGAGCGGATTGAGCTTCACTGTGCGGCTCGACACGCGGTGGTCGAGCACATTCTCCTTGAGCCCGGTGTGCTGGGTGAGGGCGCACAGCTCGTGCAGCCAGGTGCCATACGCACGGGAAACGAAAAGAAACAGAATCGGCAGCCAGCTATGCGCGAGGATTGCCCCTGCGAATACGGCGAGATAGCACGCGAGCAGAATGCGCGAGTTGTTGCGCATTTTCCCGTACTCGGCCTCGGGCACGACTTCCTTCGCTTGCTTGGTGACCATCCCGAAGCTGTGCAGCAAGATCGCGCCGAGGAACTGGATGCCGTGCGAGATGCGCACGAAGTCCGTCACGAGCTTCAGGTAGCTGAGCGGGCGCTTGAACGCCAGCTCCGGGTCCTTATAGGGCGCGGCGGTCAGATGCGTGAACGTGTGGTGTTTCGCATGCAGCCAGCGGCTGTAGACCTGCTCGCGCCACGACATGAAGCAGATCACCCAGTAGACCGCTTCGTTGAGCCGGCGCGTTTTGAAAGCCGTGCCGTGGCCCAGTTCGTGAGCCGCGGCCTCGCTGAATGCGAACACTGTGCCGTAGAGCAGGAAAGCGGGAATGGCCCATGCGGTCCCCAGCGAGAGCCACGCCAGCGCCCCGGTGGCGATCACGAGCGCGAAGAAGCCGCCCGCCTGGACGAGCCCGCGCGCATCGGAGCGGCGCGAGAGATCCTTGAGCGTCTTGCGGTCGATGTCGACCTTGTACCACGACTGCATGTCGATATTCATGGTGTGACTCCGTCGCGAATGCGCTTGCTGTGTGCGGGGTGTATCGGCATGGACACGGCTTACCGGTATGAGCCTGCGTATTGCTGGACCACTGCGAGGTTCTCCCGCGTGACGAAGCTCGGGCCGGAGCTCACCGTCGAGCCCGTATAGACCGGCTTCAGACCATATTTATCGAGGCGCGCGGCCACCTTCTTGTCGCTCTTGAGCGCGGCGACGATATGCGCGGGGTCGCTGGTCTTGTCGCGCACCGCGATTGCCATGGCGGCCACGGAAAGATAGCCCTGCAGATACGGCTGCTGATCGACCGCGAAAGCCAGTTGTCCTGATTGAATCGCCTTCAGGATATCGGGCGAGAGGTCGAAGGTCGCCACGTAGAGCTTGCCGGCCTTGCCCGCGTCGTTCACGCCGCGCAGCACGCCCATCGCCTGATCGGGGCCGAGCGCGAGGATCGCCTGGGTGTCGGGATGCGAGCGCAGATACGCGGCCACCTTGCTTTCGATGACGGTGGGGTCTTCGCCGCTGTCCATGGTCGACTTCTTGTAGTCCGCGCCGATGGCATCCGCGAAGCCCTTGCAGCGGTCCCACAGCGCCTGAATGTCGGCGCCGTGATTGACGCAGAGGAAGTTGTGGATGCCCGCGGCCTTCGCGCGTTCGCCGGCCGCCTTGCCCGCTTCATATTCGGGCTGGCCGATATGCAGGATCGCGCCGAGCTTCATGCCCAGTTCCGGGCCGCCGTTGATCGTAATGAGCGGAATGTGCTTGGCTTTCACGCCAGCCAGACCCCTCTGGATCATCTCGAAGTTCGGCACCGTCGTGATCACGCCCGAGTAGTTGCGCGCGGCGGCCTGCTCGAGAATGCGCACCATGTCGCCTGTGTCGCCGCTCGGCGGGTTGCGGTAATCCACGGGTACGTTGAAGTCCTCGCTCGCGTCGCGCATGCCGTTCTTCACGGTGTTCCACCAGACGTTCGAATCCGATCCGTGGCTGACCATCACGAATCGTTCCGCAGCGGCCGCGCCACTCGCGTGAAAGGCGCTCATCAGCGTCACCGCCGCAAGCGCTGCGAGTGTCGCGAGTGCGCGCTTGGCCGCGCGGAAGCTGGGCAATCCTGTCGTCTTCATATCGGTTGTCTCCTGTCTCTCGTCTCTTGTGCGCGAATGACGAATAGAATGTAGTTGATCGAATCTCGGCTCTCAAACGCTATGTTGAGGAAGTCTCCTCAAAGTTCGGGGTATGCATGAACGTCAGACGAAAGCCGACCATGAGCGATGTGGCGAGGGCCGCCGAGGTCAGCTACGCGACCGTGGAGCGGGTGCTCAACGGGCGCGGCGGCGTCTCGCGCGACAAGGAAGCCCGCGTGCTCGACGCGGCGCGCAAGCTCAAGATCGATCGGGCGCTGCACGAGGTGTCGGCGCGCTGGCTGCGTATCGCCATCGTCACGCAGAAGCCCACTTCGCCTTATTACGTGGCGTTGCGCCAGGGATTCGAGTTGGCGCAGAAGTCGTTCGAAAGCCATCGCGTGCTTTGCAGCGTCACGTTCTTCGACGACCTCGAACCGCGCTCGCTCGCGCACGTGATCGGCCGCGCGTCGCAAAAGGCCGACGCGATGATCGTCGTCGCTTACGAGCACCCCATGGTGGTGGATGCCATCTCGCGGGTCGCGCAAAAGATTCCCGTGGTCACCGTGGCGAGCGATCTGCCCGATAGCGGGCGCCTCGCGTACGTGGGCATCGACAACCGCTGCGCCGGGCGCATCGCCGGCGAGCTGATGGGCCGCTTCGTGGGCCGCGAGGGCGGCCAGGTCATGGTCATCGCGGGGCTGCGCACCTATCTCGGACACGAGCAGCGCGACGGCGCATTTCGCGCCGTGCTGCGCCGTCGCTTTCCCGCTTGCGAAGTCGTCGCGACCGTGGAGAGCCGCGAGGACGAGCGCTCCACCGAGCGGCTCACGCGCGACGCCTTCAGGAAGTACCCGGATTTGCGCGGCATTTACAACATTTCCGTGGGCGACGAGGGCATTGCACGCGCATTGAAGGCGTTGAAGCGCGAACAGTCGACCGTTCTGATCGGCCATGAACTGACACCGGTGAGCCGCGCGCTGCTCATCGAGGGGGTGATGGATGCGGTGCTCGACCAAAGCCCGTTCGTCGAGGCCGTGCGCGCCGTCGAGGCGATTCTCGGCCACTACAAGCGCGGCGCGCCCTCGGAGCTGCCGCTGCAAACGCCCATTTCGATTTATCTGCAGGAGAACCTGCCGCACGAATTCTGAGCGGGCGTGCGCTCGGAGCTCGATTCGACAACAGCAAAAAGAGGATGCGCAATGGACCGCATGGCCGCCACAGGCCTTTGATTTCGCGCGCGGCGCTCGCGCTGCGATGGGCGAGCGTACGGATCTCCTCGGCCACCACCGCGAAACTTATTGGTCTGATACGGGCGCGCATCTCTCGGGCAGCGTCGCATACGGTCCGCAACCGCTGCCGGCAATCGCAGGCGCGCGCCCCAAATTGTTGCGGACACAACGACGCGATTTCCGATGTGAGGCTTGGCCATGCAACATACATTACGGCATGCGCGAGCATTTCTTTGGATGAATAGCAGTTGGCGCGGGACCGGCCAGCGCCAGGCGCTGTCGCTTCGTTGCTCACCAGCAGACATTCGTCGCGATACAGCATAAAAAAAATGGCGCCGCAGGCATTCAGCCTGCGGCGCCATTGCGTGGCGCTACGACGAGAATCTACAACGACAACACCATGCCGTAGTCCGCGAACACGTTTACATCGTCACGGTGTCGGCCACTTCCTTGAAGTCTTCGATCTGGTCGAAGTTCATGTATTGGTAGATCTTGTCGCCGTTGGCGTTGATCACGCCGATGTCGGCCATGTACTCGTCCTTGGTCGGGATCTTGCCCAGACGCGAGCAGATCGCCGCCAGTTCCGCCGAGCCAAGGTACACGTTCGTGTTCTTGCCCAGACGGTTCGGGAAGTTACGCGTCGAGGTCGACATGACCGTTGCGCCTTCGCGCACCTGTGCCTGGTTGCCCATGCACAGCGAGCAGCCCGGCATTTCGGTGCGGGCGCCGGCCGTGCCGAAGACGCCGTAGTGGCCTTCCTCGGTCAGTTGCTTCTGGTCCATCTTGGTCGGCGGGGCCACCCACAGCTTGACCGGGATGTCGCGCTTGCCTTCGAGCAGCTTCGACGCGGCACGGAAGTGGCCGATGTTGGTCATGCACGAGCCGATGAACACTTCGTCGATCTTCGCACCGGCGACATCGGTGAGCGTCTTCACATCGTCCGGATCGTTCGGGCAGGCCACGATCGGCTCGTGAACGTCGGCGAGGTCGATCTCGATGACGGCTGCGTACTCGGCGTCCGCATCCGGTTGCAGCAGCTGCGGGTCGGCGAGCCATGCTTCCATCGCCTTGATGCGGCGCTGCAGGCTGCGCGGATCCTGGTAGCCTTGGGCGATCATCCACTTCAGCAGCGTGATGTTGCTGTTGAGGTATTCGATGATCGGTTCCTTGTTCAGGTGCACCGTGCAACCGGCGGCCGAGCGCTCGGCCGAAGCATCCGACAACTCGAACGCTTGCTCGACTTTCAGGTCGGGCAGGCCTTCGATTTCGAGAATGCGGCCCGAGAAGATGTTCTTCTTGCCTTGCTTGGCAACCGTCAGCATGCCTTGCTTGATGGCGTACAGCGGGATCGCGTTGACGAGGTCACGCAGCGTCACGCCCGGCTGCATCTTGCCCTTGAAGCGCACGAGCACCGATTCCGGCATGTCCAGCGGCATCGTGCCGGTGGCGGCCGCGAAGGCGACCAGGCCCGAACCGGCCGGGAAGCTGATGCCGATCGGGAAGCGCGTGTGCGAGTCGCCGCCGGTGCCCACGGTGTCGGGCAGCAGCATGCGGTTCAGCCACGAGTGGATCACGCCGTCGCCCGGGCGCAGCGCGATGCCGCCGCGGGTGCTGATGAAGTTCGGCAGCGTCTGGTGCGTCTTCACGTCCACCGGCTTCGGATAGGCGGCGGTGTGGCAGAACGACTGCATGACGAGGTCGGACGAGAAGCCGAGGCACGCCAGGTCCTTCAGTTCGTCGCGGGTCATCGGGCCGGTGGTGTCCTGCGAGCCGACCGAGGTCATCTTCGGTTCGCAATACGTGCCCGGGCGCACGCCCTGGCCTTCTGGCAGACCGCAGGCGCGGCCGACCATCTTCTGGGCCAGCGAGAAGCCACGGCCGCTGTTGGCCGGCTGCTGCGGCAGGCGGAACAGCGTCGACGGAGCCAGACCCAGCGCTTCACGCGCCTTGGCGGTCAGGCCACGGCCGATGATGAGGGGAATGCGGCCGCCGGCGCGCACTTCGTCGAACAGCACGTCGGACTTGACCTGGAACTCGGCGATCACTGCGCCGTTCTTCAGCGCTTTACCTTCGTACGGACGCAGTTCGACCACGTCGCCCATTTCCATCTGCGATACGTCGAGTTCGATCGGCAGGGCGCCGGCGTCTTCCATTGTGTTGTAGAAGATCGGGGCGATCTTGCCGCCGAGGCACACGCCGCCGAAGCGCTTGTTCGGGATGAAGGGGATGTCCTCGCCCGTGAACCACAGCACCGAGTTGGTGGCCGACTTGCGCGAGGAGCCGGTGCCGACCACGTCGCCCACGTAGGCGACCAGGTGGCCCTTTTCCTTCAGCGACTCGATGAACTTGACCGGGCCGCGCTTGCCGTCTTCTTCCGGCGTGATGCCGGGACGGGCGTTCTTCAGCATCGCCAGTGCGTGCAGCGGGATGTCCGGGCGGGTGGTGGCGTCCGGGGCCGGCGAGAGGTCGTCGGTGTTGGTTTCGCCGGTCACCTTGAAGACGGTGATGGTCAGGCTTTGCGGCACTTCCGGACGGCTCGTGAACCATTCGGCATCGGCCCAGCTTTGCAGCACGGCACGCGCGTTGGCGTTGCCCTTGTCGGCCAGTTCCTTGACGTCGTGGAACTGGTCGAACATCAGCAGGGTTTTCTTCAGCGCGTCGGCGGCCACGGTGCCCACTGCGGCGTCGGCCAGCAGCTCGATGAGCGGGGCGATGTTGTAGCCGCCCAGCATCGTGCCGAGCAGCTCAGTGGCGCGCTCGCGCGAGATCAGCGCGCAGGCGGTCTCGCCCTTGGCCACGGCGGCCAGGAACCCTGCCTTCACGCGGGCGGCTTCGTCCACGCCGGCGGGCACGCGGTGGGCGATCAGGTCGAGCAGGGTCTGCTCTTCGCCCGCGGGCGGATTCGTCAGCAGTTCCACCAGTTCGGCGGTCTGCTGGGCCGTGAGCGGCAGGGGGGGAATGCCGAGCGCGGCGCGCGCGGCTACATGAGCACGAAAGTTTTCAAGCATGGGGGACCTGCTGGTATCGCGTTTCAGGGGAAGGCTTTTCGAGCACTCCGAGGCTGCTCCGGGCACTGCTTTGATCGCGATTTTAATGGCTATGCCCTGTAACGTCAAATGTCTTATGTCTTATATAAGAGTTGAATGGCAGGGGAGCGGACTGGCGCGAGGTTGGCGTTTTCGCGCCCGCCCATCCGGACCCCGATTATTCGCGTTTCGCGAATGGCGCATTCGGCCCTTGCCCCATACCCGTCACGTTGCGGTTGCGCCAATCTTTGCCCCACCGATGGCCGATGGAGCCGTCTGGAGGAGACACCGATGAAATCGAACGATTGGGACGTGGCCTACGAATGGAAGGCCGTTGTGCTGCTGGCCCTCGGCTTCGGGCTGGTTGGGCTCGACCGCTGGCTGATTGCGCCGCTCTTTCCGTCCATCATGAAAGACCTCCATCTGACCGCACAGGACGTCGGCAACTGTATCGGCATTCTGGGTCTTTCATGGGGCGTCTTCGCGGCGCTGATGGGCGGCATTTCCGACAAGGTGGGGCGCCGCAAGGTGCTGATCCCGGCCATCCTCGCGTTCTCGCTGCTGTCCGGCTTTTCCGGGCTCGCGGGCGGCCTCGTGAGCCTGCTCGCCGTGCGGGCGCTGATGGGCGTGGCCGAGGGCTCGTTCTGCCCGACCAGCTTCGCCGCCACCGCCGACGCCTCGCATCCGAAGCGCCGCGGCTTCAACCTCGGGCTCCAGCAAAGCGGCTTCGCGCTCTTTGGCCTCGCGCTTTCGCCGATCATCGCCACGCAGTTGCTCAGCTTCGTGTCGTGGCGCTGGGTCTTCGCGCTGGTGTCGGTGCCTGGGCTGATCCTCGGCCTGCTGATGTTCCGCGTGATTCGCGAGCCGCGTTCACAGCCGATGCAGCAAGCGGGCGGGAACCACGAGGCCGCGCCTGTGGTGGCGCATGCCGCGGCTCACGCGCCGCGCGAGCGCGGTAGCTGGCGCACGGTGTTCAAGAACCGCAACATCCCCATTGCCATGGTGGCGCTCTTTTGCGCGATGACCGGTGTGTTCGTGCTCGGCGCCATGCTGCCGCTCTACCTCACCGATTATCTTTCGCTCGACACGCAGCACATGGGCATCGTGGTCTCCGCCATCGGCTTTGGTGGTTTCGTCGGACAGTTCGGCTTGCCAGGTCTCTCCGATCTGCTGGGCCGGCGCGTCGCGAGCGTCGTCGGCTTCGCCGGCACGGCGGTCATGCTGTACATCTTCCGCGGGCTCGGCGCGCAGCCGATCGAATTATTCGCAGTCCTGTTCGTTGCCGCGTTCTTCACGCTCGGTCTCGTTTCGTTGCTCTCGGGTCCGGTCGCGACCGAAGCCGCGCCGGCAGGCATGGTGTCCACGGCAATCGGCATCGTCGTGGGCGCGGGCGAGATCTTCGGCGGCGGCGTGGCGCCCGCGCTCGCCGGTTTCGTCGCCACGCGCTTTGGCATTCAGAACATCCTGTGGCTGCCGATCTGCGCGGTCGTGCTCGGCATCGGCGTGAGCCTGCTGCTCACGGAAACCGCGCCCGCGAAGCTGCGCCGCCGGGGGAGCGCCGCGGTCGAGCTCTCGGCGGCCGAGCAGCCCGAGTGACCGGCTAGCCTCGCCGCGCGCGCCACCGCGCCCGCTCGTCAGCGTATACACTGCGCACTGACGAGCGATACAGGTGGAGAAGGGAGCAGCATGGACCGTTTTTTGAGTATCGAGGCCTTTGTCCGCGTGGCCGAGACGAGCAGCTTCGCCGAGGCCGCGCGGCAATTGGGCGTCACGAGTTCGGTCATCACGAACCGTATCCAGCAGCTCGAGAAGTTCGTCAACGCGCCGCTCTTTCATCGCAGCACGCGGCACGTGCGGCTCTCCGAAGTGGGCGAGACGTTCTATCGCGAGTGCGCGGAAGTCGTGGGGCGCGTCAACGAGCTGACCGACCAGATGCGCGAGCTGCGCGCGACGCCCACGGGCCGCCTGCGCATCCAGATCCTGCCGGGCTACGCGCTGAGCCATTTCGCCACGCCGCTCGCCGAATTCAACAAGCGCTATCCCGGCATCCAGCTCGATGTGATCGTCAACGACCGCGTGGTCGATCCGATCGAAGAGGGCTTCGACGTCGCCTTCCAGATCTTTCCTCCCATCTCCGATTCGCTGATCGAGCGGCGGCTCTTCACCGTGCGGCGCCTGTTTTGCGCGGCGCCCGCGTATTTGCGCGAGCATGGCGCGCCGCAGCATCCGCGCGACTTGCTGCAGCACACCACGGCGCTTTACTCGGGCTATCCCTCACGCAACCGCTGGACGATGACGAACGGCGACGAGGTGGTGGAGATGGAGCTGCCCGGCATGATCCGCTCCAATTCGGTCCACTTGCTGCGCGACTATGCGCTCACGGGCGGCGGCGTCGTGTGCCTGCCCACGCTCGTGGCGAGCGCGGCGCTGCTCGACGGCTCGCTCGTGCCGATCCTGACCGACTATGTCCTCTCGCCGCTCAGCTTCGCGGCCGTCTATCCCGCAACGCAGCGACAGGCGCTGAAGGTGAAGGCGCTCGTCGAATTTCTCGCCGACTGGCTGGGCCCCGAGCCCGCATGGGATCTGCCGCTCATCGAGCGCGGCTGGGTGAGCTGAAGCCGGCTGCGGGTTCGCGCGCTGCGGATCTGCGTGGTTGATCCGCGCTTTCGGTCTGATTATTCGCGAAGCGCGAATGCCGTAATCGCTTTGGCGCCGGTTGTTGCCGCCCCTTTGCGCTCCTAAAGTTGAATCCAACGACAACATGTTCCGACAAACGGATTCAACTCAAGGAGACAGCAATGACCGAGACGTCATTCCAGACCGTCTTCGGCTCGCTCGACGGCTACCGCAAGGGCGAGATCGAAATCACGAGCGGCAGTGCGAGCCACTACGTTTTTTCCAACGTCTTCGAAGTCGCCTCGAAGGCCGCGCCTTATGAAAAGGTCGTGGC
>DATEJU010000102.1:0-5026 GCA_035277805.1 Paraburkholderia sp.
CATCAGCGTGAGGCCGGCGTCGAGATAGAGCGGCAGCGCGTCGGCGCGCACCTGATAGAACGCGGCGCGGCCGCTGTGCGCGTGGGCGAGCGAGACGAACTCGCGGATCAGCGCGGGCCATTCGTCGCGCGGGCCCACCGGGTCGTGCAGCGCGGCCCATGTGCGTCCGCGCTTCGCGTACATGAGGAACGCATTGCGCGACGAAGAGAACAGGAAGCTCTTGTCGCCCATGAGCGCGAGGCCCGCGTCGCTGCGCTCCTGTGCGCGCACGATGCGCGCGGCTTCGACCAGATCTTCGCTCGCAGGGATCACGAAACGGCCCGCCGCCGGACGCAGCAATTGATACGACGCGAGCGCCGCCGCGAACACGCCCGCGCCGAGCGTGGCGCGCAGCGCGCGTGGCGCGCGTTCGTCGAAGGCGAATTGCCACCACAGATGCTGCGAGTACCCGACGTCGCGGAAGGCGAAGAACAGCACCCACACGGCGAGCGCGATCACGCAGCCTACCGAGGCGAGCCATGCGGGCGTGAAGGGCTCGGCGAACAGCGACGAATGACGGTTGAAGCGGCGGCGTGTGGCGAGCAGAAGCGCGATCAGCACGCACAGCACGCCCGCTTCGACGAATGCGAGACCCTTGGTGAGCGAGAGCGCGAGGTTGGCCACCGCGAGCACGAGGGCGAGCCACCATGCGGCGTCGAGGCGCCGCAACAGGCCGCGCGCGACGAACAGCAGCAGTACGCCGAACAGGCTGCCGAGCAACTGCGAGCTTTCGAGCACCCAGAGCGGGATGAAATTCTGCAGGAGTGCGATGCGTTGGGTGAACGCGGGCGTAGCGCCCGAGATCACCAGCATGCTGCCGGTCACGAAGGTGACGATGGCGAGAAACAGCGGCGCGAGCTGCGTGACGCCATAAACGCCGCGCCTGGCGAGGTTCGTGTTGAGCGGATTCTTGAGCGCGCGGCCTTCGAATACGGCGAGCAGCGCGGCCGACAACGCAAGCGGCGCGCCGAAGTAAATCGCGCGATAGGCGAGCAGCGCGGCGAACACCTTGGGGCCCGGCACGCTCGCGCCAAGCGCGAACACCATCGCCGCTTCGAATACGCCGATGCCGCCGGGCGTATGGCCGATCAGGCCGAGCAGCATGGCGGCGGTGTAGACGGTGAGGAAGTCGGCAAAGCCGACATGCGCATGCGGCATCACCGACCAGAGCGCGAGGCCGGCGCCCGCCACGTCGAGTGCCGCGAGCAGCAATTGCGCGACGAGATCGCGCCGCGCGGGCACCGCGAAGCGCAGCCAGGCGCGCTTGAACGGCTCGATCTCGCGCGCCTGCGCGGGGCAGGCCGCAATGAGCGCGGCGCCGAGCGCGAGCACGATGCCACCGATCCAGCGCAGCGCGAGGGGAGAGAGGTGCAGCAGACCTGACAACGTGTCGGCGGCGCCCACCATGCCGAGCGCGGCCATGAGCGCGAGGGCGAGCGCGAGCGTGACGCTCGTGAACACCGTCATGCGGCCGATCTGCGCGGCGCTGACGCCTGCGCCGCCATAGACGCGGCAACGCACGGCGCCGCCCGTGAGCGCGCCGAAGCCCGTGACGTTGCCGAGCGCCGAGCCGGCGATGGCGCCCACCCACAGGGCACCGCGCGAGACATTCGCGCCGAGATAGCGCAAGCCGATGGCGTCGCGCCCGACGAGCGCGACGAAGCTGAGGGCGGTGGCGCCGAGCGCGCGGGTCCATTGCGCCGGGCTCAGGTGCCAGAGCTGGCGGATCACCGAGCGGTAGTCGACGGCGCGCGAGAGGTGCTGAAACACCAGCAGCAGGAGCGCGCAGATGCCGATAGCGAGGACCGGTGCCACGAAGCGCTGCAGGCGCAAGACGCGGGCGCGGCGGCGCAGCGCCACGACGGCGGTGCGCGCAAAGCGCGTAGAGGGCAATTCGAGCATGGGTCGGCCTGGCGATTCTCAGATGCCGCCTTGGCGCCGTGGCCGGCGTCCTCGGGGGCGGCATCGTGTGTTGTTCGTTACGTTGGTCCGGCGCCTGCGCGCCGTCGCGGTACGCAGCGCAAGGGCCGTCACGGCGAGCCAAAACGTAAACGTTTGGTAAATGACTGGTAAAGCAGAAAACGCGCGGGGGGGCCGAGCGGTTGACCGAGCCCCGGTGCAAACGTCAGACGAAACGTGCGAGCGGGACCGGATCGGGATGCAAAAACGCAGCGCGGATTCTATCGCGCGCCGCGCTGTCTTTTGCCTGAGGATTCGAAAGCCGATGCCAGGGAAACCTCAATGAATCATGCGCTACGTACATGGGCGAATGCCCTGCAACGCACGCGTGGCCTGACATTGATTCGTCGCGAGACAGAATGGTTTACGGCCATGCGCGACCCTTTCTGAAACGGCTGTTACCAATTCGAGACACGTCTTTTAATTCTTTTACTTCGCGTGGCGGCGGAGGTAGTCTGATCCGATCACGTGCTGTTTGACTGCGGAAGTTTGACTGCGCCGGGAGAATGACGTGAACAGACTCGCCCTGACTTCGCTTTCGTTCGTCGCGCTGGGTGCTGCCGGCGTGGTGCATGCGCAGACCAGTGTCACGCTGTACGGCACCATCGACACGTCCATCACCTACGTCAATCACGCGAACGGCAACAAAAATCTCTGGACCCTCGGCAACAGCAGTTTCGGCAATCTCTCGGGCTCGCGCTGGGGCTTGAAGGGCGCCGAAGATCTGGGCGGCGGTCTCAAGGCCATCTTCCAGCTGGAAAGCGGCTTCAACCCGTCGACGGGCGCATCGGGCCAGGGCGGCCGTTTGTTCGGCCGCCAGGCGTACGTGGGCCTGACCGCGGCGCAGTACGGCTCGCTCACGCTCGGACGCCAATATGACCCGCTGATCGACCTCGTGCAGGGCATCACCGAGGACAA
This sequence comes from Paraburkholderia sp., assembly GCA_035277805.1. GTDB lineage: Bacteria > Pseudomonadota > Gammaproteobacteria > Burkholderiales > Burkholderiaceae > Paraburkholderia. The sequence goes on from DATEJU010000102.1 coordinate 2,917, forward strand.
CTACTTCGGCTCGGTCTTCGCGACTCCCGGCGACGTCGACAACTACGACAACAGCTTCCGCGTCAACAACGCCGTCAAGTACACCACGCCGGTCTGGAACGGCCTGCAGGCCGCCGCCATGTATTCGTTCGGCGGCATCGCGGGCTCCACGGGCTCCGAACAGTCGTACTCGGCGGCTGTCGCCTACAACAACGGGCCGATCGCGGTGGCGGGCGGCTACTTCTATGCGGCCAACAGCCAGGCGGGCCTCGGCATTCGCACCACCGGCTGGAGCAGCACCTCGGACGGCACCTTCGACGGCCCCATCAACAGCGGCTATGCGAGCGCTCACTCACTTTCCATCGCGCGGGCGGCGGCGCAATACTCGCTTGGCCTGTTCACGTTCGGCCTCGGCTACAGCAATTCCCAATACGCGCCGGATGCGAGTTCGGTGTTCCGCAGCACCGAGAAGTACAACACGGGCCAGGGCTTCGTGAACTATCAACTGACCCCGGTGCTGTTGCTCGGCCTTGGCTACACCTACACGCACGCCAATGGCGACGCGAGCGCGAATTACCACCAGGTGTCGATCGGTGCGGATTACAGCCTCTCGAAGCGCACCGACGTCTACATGACCGCGGGCTGGCAGCACGCGAGCGGCGACCAGGGCGACGGCACGGGCGGCACGATGCCGGCCGAGGCGTCGATTGGTTCATACGGCTACAACGGAACGGCGACGCAAACCATGTTCAATCTGGGCTTGCGGCACAAGTTCTGACGCGCCGATGCGGTTTGAAAAAGTCGGGTGCGCCGCCTGGGCGGCGCGCCTGACTTTTTTGCATGACTTCACATGGTGGCGGGCTTCAAGCGGCGCCCGCTTGTGCTGCGGCAGCGCCTTCGATGGTGACACCGGCCGCCGCCGCTAACGCGCGAGGCGCACTGTGAGCAATGTCAACCGGCTGGCGCAACGAGCGGCCGCGCGTCGTAGCGTCGCAAACGACGGCCGCCACGCGCTGGTGAGCGTCACGCGCGCGGCGGCGTTCCCGCCGTCAGCGCTCAACCAGAGACGTTCGCCGCGGTAGACCCGCAGCATTTCGCCGGGGTTCAGCCAATGGTCGTAGGGCGAACGCGCGCGCGTGAGCCAGATGCGCGCGCCGTAGACGCGCAGCGTGCTGTCGGCGCGCACGCGCCAGGTGAGCGTGCCGGCCACGGGCACGGCAAAGTGGATCGACAAGGCCGGCAGCGCGTCGTCGTGCGCGAGGGTACTGAAGACGTCGTCCTGATCGGCCTGCTGCGAAGCGAAATCCATCGTGTTCTCCAATATCGGGAGCCGACGGACGGGGCACTGCCACCCAAAAAAACAAAAGCCCCGTCGATGCCGGCGGGGCTGTGTGATTTGCGTAAGACAGACTGGACTACCCGGATTGCTCGTACGCACACATTCCCCGTGCCATGCCGTTGGGCATATGCCACGGGTGATTCATCGCGCTCGCGTGGATCAGGGTGTTGGAGGTGTGCATGTGTCGAGTGTGCGGGGGCACCGCGTGCGCTGTCAACAAGATTTGTAGGACGAGTCGCTGGCGACGGTAGGACACGGACCACGGCGACCACTTTGTTTTGTCCCTTGGCGGTCATCCCGCCCCTTGCCGCGCGCGCCGGTTTCCTCCAGGATGGCTTCTTTGCCATGCGGAACGATTTCGGCGAGACCCTGTGTAGTCAAGAGACAACGACACGGCTATCTGTATGTGATATATCACATACAGAATATTGATTTTTGTCGCGGCGCAGCATATGATTGAGTCATTCGATGATTCAATCTTGCGGAGCTTCAAAAATGGATCTGGTCTCTCTCGCACTCTTCGGTTTGGCAGTTGTCGGCTTAGGCGCGGCGGCTACGGTTATGATCGCAAAATGGCTGCCGCAGTCGGCCATCGAGCAGGCGGCGCAACATGGCCGCTATGTCGGTCTCGGCGAGGCGCCGCGCGCGAAGCCGGCCTTGCATGTGCAGCGCCGCCCGCGAGCCGGCGTGCAGGTTGTTAAAGAGGCAATGAATGTCGTCAGAACACACTGAAGCAGTCGCCACCCGGGACGCCGCGCCGCTCAAGCTGGCGCTGCAGCCCATCAACGCCAC
>DATEJU010000103.1:0-9588 GCA_035277805.1 Paraburkholderia sp.
CGAAGTCCCGATATCCCTATCAAGGTTGGAGGAAGATGATGTCAGAAGTTCAGTTGAAGAGCCTTGGTGAGCTTATCCAGAGCCGGGAGCCAGGGTGTGGCCTGCCCGGAGACGTCTTCATCCGGCAAGATATTTTCAACACTGATGTTGATGTCTTCTTCTACAAACATTGGATTGTAGTCGGCGTGACGTCGGACGTACCGGAACCCGGCGATGTTTCTGTCGTCGATATCGGTAAAGCCTCAATCATTCTTGTCCGAGACGATGACGAAAACGTCCGCGCCTTTCGCAACGTCTGCCGTCACCGCGGCGCACGCTTGAAGGACGCAGGGAAGTCGACCGTTGGCAGGTTGGTCTGCCCCTACCATCAGTGGACGTATGACCTCGACGGTAGCTTGTGTCATACGAAACACATGGGCAAACAGTTCGATGCGACCTGTCGCAGCCTGTTATCGGTTCACGTCAAAGTTGTCGGAACGCACGTGTTCGTTTGTCTCGGGGACGAGCCACCGGCTGATATCGAAAAGCTGGAAGCTACGATGGGGCCGCGCTTCGCGCCGTACGATTTGCAGAACACCAAGATTGCTTACGAAGCCGAGATTATCGAAGACGGCAACTGGAAGCTCGTGATGGAAAACAACCGGGAGTGCTACCACTGCGAAGCGGGGCATCCGGAATTGACGATGTCATTCCTGCCGGAATCCACTGGCGCCAGCGCAGACGACATGGATGAGGAGGGCCGAAAAGCGCTCGACGCATATAACAAGCTCAACGCCGACACCCAGAAGAATTGGGAAAGCGAAGGATGGCTGTGCTCGGCGGTTGAAGAGCTCACCGGAGACGTTGCCACGCATTTTCGCACCGAGCGGCTGCTCATCGCAGGTCACGGCGAGTCGCAGACGATGGACACGAAGGTGGCCTCGCAGAAATTGCTGGGAAATCTCGTCCGTCGCGACCTTGGCGACACGCATATGTGGACCCACAACTCGTGGACGCATGTGATGAGTGACCACGCGATGATTTCGTACATCATTCCGCTCACTCCCGAAAAGACGCTGGTGCGTACGAAGTGGCTCGTCCATGCTGACGCCGTTGAAGGTATCGATTACGACGTCAAGAAGCTGACCGAGGTCTGGGTGGCGACGAACGCACAGGACGCGAGTCTGGTTGCCGTCAATCATCGTGGCGCGCAGGACCCTGGATATATTCCGGGACCGTATTCTCCGTTCACGGAATCTTATGTCGACCAGTTTGTTGGCTGGTATGCCGCGCGCCTTCAGGCGCACGGAGTTTGACAGTTCAGGTGTGTGCCACTGGCAATCCCGGATCAACATCGGAAGGAACCATCCCGGATTGCCGTAGAAGCGCAAACGGGCGCGAAGTGATCGAGCGTCACTGAGCACGCCATTTCGAAAAGGCAGAGAGCCCCCATGAAAGCAGGTCCCAATCCGGATGCGAACGCCGAGGACGCACCGTCGACTGATCGCAAGTCCGCGCTGGGGGATGCATTGCGGCATCGCGTCATCAGTATGGAAATGCGCCCAGGGGCCATCGTCGACGAATTGGCGCTCACTGAAGAATTCGGCCTTTCCAGGCCGCCGGTACGCGAGTTGATGCGTCAGATGGCAGCAGAAGGCTACATCGAACTCGAAACCAATCGTCCCGCCCGAGTTTCGTCGATGAACTATCAGTCGCTGCGAAGTTTCTTTCTCGCCGCTCCACTGATCTACATTGTCACAACCCAACTGGCAGCCACCAACGCCACACCGGCCGATGTGGATCGATTGAGGAAAATTCAGCAACGGCTCAAGATCGCCATCGAGGAAAACGATGTCGATGGCCGCGTGCACTATAACAACCGGTTTCATCTGGAAATCGGCAAGATAGCGCAAAACGACTATTTGATGCCCAGTCTGCACCGTCTTCTGATCGATCATGCGCGTCTCGGCAAGATCTTCTATCGCTATCCCGTCGCCGGGAACACGCCTCGCGACATGGCGGACGCCGTCGACCAGCATGAGCAGATCATCGATGCAATCGCCCAGCACGACGCGGTCACTGCTAGCGAGCTCGTGCGGGCACACTGGGAGCTGTCGCGCATCCGGATGGCGGAATACACCGTGCCCGAAGGCATCAATGTGCCCATTGGCATCGTCTGACGCCGTTTAAGATGCTCGTCTCCGCGCCTCCCAAGCGAACGCGCAGGTATTCGAACTGCAACCGTTCGTTCGCGATAGCTGCAGGCCTGCGCAGTCAAACGCACGCGCCAGCCCACCGGGAGAACGACAACGCGCCTCCCAGGAGCGCTTCCCGGTCCGAACCTGGATTGCCGTTGCGCCATGCCGGCCGCGCACACGAGGAACGAGCGCTTGAACGCTACGACCCGGAGTGCCATCAGGCCCGTGTCTTCGCTCACGGCGTGGATCCAGGTATTCGGAGATTGAACCGTCTGGGCTAGCCTCAGTGATATGCCAAAGACATCCCAAGGTGGGGGTTTTTGTGGGGGTTGCATCCATCTGAGAAAATTTTGAATCGTTTGCCAGTAATGGATAGCAGGCGTTATTCGAGTCCCGCTCTGGCACCAGAATCTATTCCAGCCCCCTCCGCTGGAATCCTGAAACCCGCGTTGGCGTCGAGCCACGCGGGTTTTTTGTTTCTGGAGCGCCCGGGTCTGGGCGCGCGCCATCCCGCTCGTACGAAGTCAAGCCGCCCACCGCGTCACAGGCAGCTTGATGCCCGGATAGATTAAGTTTTTAATTGTCGTGATGGGCGTCCCACGAGATCGGGGGGCTATATGCGCTGCACCAATTGTGGCTTCGAATGCCGTGAGGGCGCCAGATTCTGCGAGCAATGCGGCGGCATCCTCACTCGCACGGGATCCACACTTTCGCCCATCGCTTACACGCCTTCGCATCTGGCCGAGCAGATCCTCGCTGCGCAGGCGGCGCTCGAAGCCCGCGGCAAAGCCGTCAGCGAGCGCAAGACCATTACCGCACTGTTTGCGGACATGGCCGGCTCGACTGCCCTGATCTACGATCTGGATCCGGAAGAGGCGCACCGGCTGATCGCTCCCGTCATCGAGTTGATGATGGAGGCGGTTCATCACTACGAGGGCTTCGTCGCGAAGCTGCTCGGCGACGGCATCCTGGCGCTGTTCGGCGCGCCGATCGCTCACGAGGATCATCCACAGCGGGCGCTCTATGCGGCGCTCAGAATGCAGCAGTCGATGCGCCGGCATAGCGACCGCATTCGGCTCGAGCGCGGCATTCCGTTGCAAATCCGCGTGGGCGTGCACACCGGAGAGGTCGTCATGCGGTCCATCCGCAAGGACGACCTGCACACGGACTATGACCCGGTCGGCAACACGATTCACATTGCCTCGCGCATGGAGGCGATTGCTACGCCGGCGTCGATTCTTGTCAGCCCGTCCACGTACGCGCTGACCGAGGGTTATTTCGCGTTCAAGGCTTTGGGGCAGACCCAGGTGAAAGGCGTCGCCGAATCGCTTGCGGTCTACGAGCTGTACGGGCCAGGCGCGCTGCGCACGCGTCTTCAGGTGGCCGAGCAGCGTGGGCTGACGCGCTTCGTCGGGCGCCACGCGGAGCTCGAGGCATTGCGCGGAACGTTCGATTCGGCACGAGCCGGGCGAGGCCGCATCGTCGGCGTGATGGGCGAGGCGGGCGTAGGCAAATCGCGGCTCTTTCATGAGTTCAAGGGTTCGACGCTAAAAGACTGCCTCGTGGTGGAGACGTTCTCGGTCTCGCATGGCAAGTCGTTCGCGTTATTGCCGCTTATCGAGCTGCTGAAAAACTACTTTCAGATCTCCCTCGCCGATGACGAGCGACGGTGCCGCGAAAAAGTGACGGGCCGCGTGCTGACTCTCGAGCGCAATCTCGAAGACACGGTGCCCTATTTGCTTCATCTGCTCGGGATCGGTGAGGCGAGTCCCGCGCTCGCGCAAATGGATCCGCAAATCCGGCGCGACCGCACGTTCGAAGCGATCGCGCGACTCTTCGTGCGCGAAAGCGTGAACGAGCCCGTCGCCCTGGTGTTCGAGGACCTGCAGTGGCTCGACAGCGAAACGCAGGCGTTTCTTTCTTTCCTGGTCGATCGCGTCCCGGGTGCGCACCTGCTATTGCTGTTCAACTTCCGGCCGGAGTATCGGCATGATTGGGGCGGGCACGACTGTTACGTCCCATTGGTGCTGGAGCCGCTGGGGCGTGCGGATGCTCAGGGGCTTATCAGTGCGCTTGTCGGTGACGATAGAACGCTCGTTTCCGTGAAGCAGCATGTGCTCGACAAAACAGAAGGCAATCCGTTTTTTATCGAAGAAGTGGTCCGCACGCTCGCGGAAGAACGCGTGCTCGTGGGCGAGCCGGGCCGTTACCGCATGCAGGCGGCGCCGCTCACGCTGCATATCCCGACCACCGTGCAGGGCGTGCTGGCGTCGCGCATCGACCGGCTGCCGGCTGCGGAAAAGGATTTGCTGCAAACGCTCGCGGTGATCGGGAAGACGTTTCCTGCCAATCTCGTTCAGTGTGTCGTCGAGCTGCCGGACGGCGAGCTGTACACGCTCCTCGCGCACCTGGAAGCGGGGGGATTCATCTACGAGCAACCTGCTTTCCCCGCGCTCGAGTATGTGTTTACGCACGCCTTGACGCAGGAAGTGGCGGGCAACTCGCTACTCGCCGAGCGGCGCCGCCTGCTGCACGAACGCACCGGCCAGGCGCTCGAGGCGCTTTTCCAGGCGCGTCTCAAGGACTACTGGAATGAACTCGCGCATCACTACAGCCTGAGCGGCAATGTACCGAAAGCCGTCGAGTATTTGCATCGCGCCGGACAACAGGCCTGGCAACGTTCGGCGAACGCCGAAGCGATTCGTCAGCTTGGCATGGCGCTGGATCTGCTTGCAGGGTTGCCCGAGACGCCCGAACGCACCGATCGGGAACTCGCGTTGCGGCTTGCCATCGGGCCGGCCTTGATGGCCGCAAGGGGATGGGCTTCGCCCGAGGTGGCGGCGACTTACACGCGTGCGCTGGAACTGTGCGGGCAGGTTGGGCAGTCGCCGCATGTGTTCCGGGTTCAAACCGGCCTGCGGATGGTGTATCAACTGAGCGCAGAATACAAAACAGCCAAGGAAATCGCCGAAAGGCTGCTCGACCTGGCGGAGCGTGCGCACAATCCCACGCAAATCATGGAGGCTCACTATCTGCTGGGAATGAGCTTGTTCAGGCTCGGCGAGCTGACTTCCGCGCATGCTTACCTTGCGGGTCTCGGCAAGCTGTCGTTGCTGCATGACGGCGAGCAGCTCGATGAAGAGATCTTTGCGCACGGGCGAGATCCTCGAAGCGTTGGTGAAAGCAGCCTGGGCCTCGTGCTCTGTCACCTGGGCTATCTGGATGAGGCGTTAAGGCGTGCCGAGCAGGCGCTCACTCGCGCTCGTGCGTTGCCCGACCTGGTCAGTCTCGGACAAGCCCTGGTTTTCAAGGCCGAGCTTCATCAATTGCGCGGTGAGGCCGAGTTGACCCAGGTGTGCGCCGAAGCGGCCATCACGCTTTCGACCGAGCAGGGCTTTCCCACGCTACTCGCGTGGGCAACCATGCTGCACGGCTGGGCACTGGCCGAAGCGGGGCAAGCAGAGGAGGGCAATGTGCGCGTGCGCCGCGGCCTCGCCGACTATGAAGCGACCGGGGCGCGTCTGGGGCGCACCTATTTTCTGGCGTTGCTGGCGCAAACCTGTGCAAGGGCAGGCCAGCGCGACGCGGGGCTGGATGCACTGGCCGAGGGAATGGCCACGTGCGAAGCGTCGGGTGAGCGGTATCACGAGCCCGAGCTGTATCGTCTCAAAGGCGAGTTGTTGCTGCTTCCGGCTGATCGGCGGACTGCTGCCGCCACTGCGGCAACTGCCGCGGACCGCGATGCGGCCGAAGTGTGTTTCAACGAGGCCATCGCCATGGCTCACCGCCGGGGCGCCAGATCGCTCGAACTCCGCGCGGCGCTGAGCCTGGCGGGACTCCATAAGGAGCAAGGAAAGATGAGCGCCGTACGGCGGATTCTCGCTCCTGTCTACGAATCGTTCACGGAAGGATTCGAAACGGCGGATTTGCGGCGGGCTAAAGCGCTGCTCGATGCGAGCGGTACCGCCGAAGCATGCGAGCCTCAAGGGACGCGCAGGCAGACGTAGACGACCCACTCGTAATCGACAGGTCGGGGTGGCCGCGCTATGCCCGCGGCCGCCCCTGCTCGCGAAATCGACGATCCAGACGCTTACGCCGCAAGCTTCAGTGCTTGCGAGAAGTCCGCGATCAGGTCGTCGATATCCTCGATGCCCGCGGAGAGCCGCAGCATGCCGTCGGAGATGCCCATCGCCTTGCGCGTCTCGGCCCCGGCTTCGAAAAAGATCGTCGGCGCGACGGGAATGATGAGCGTGCGCGTGTCGCCGAGACCGGTCGCCTTGATCGGCAGTTTGAGCGCGTTGACGACTTCGACCATCCGCTCGGCGTTGAGCAACTCGAACGACAACAGCCATGACGCGCCTTTGAACAGCGCCTGCGCGATGTCGTATTGAGGATGGCTCTTGAGTCCTGGATAGAACACCTTGCCGATGGCCTCGTGCCCTTCGAGAAACTGCGCGAGCGCGAGCGCATTGTCGCTGCTTTGCTTCACGCGCAAGGCGAGCGTTTCCGCGCCCATGGCGATGGAGTGCGCCTGCTCGGACGACAATGCCGCCCCCATGTCACGCAGGCCTTTCTTGCGGATCTGCAAAAGCCCCTGATCCTTTGCCGCCGAACGCCGATAGTCGTCGGCGATGTTCGGATACGCACTCCAGTCGAACAGGCCCGTGTCGGTCACCGCGCCGCCGAGCGCGGCGCCATGGCCCGCGATGGTCTTCGTCAGCGAGTTGATGACGAGGCTCGCGCCGACCGCCTTCGGCTTGAACAAGGCGGGCGAGGTAATCGTGTTGTCGACGACGTACGCGAGGCCGCGCTCGCGACATACGTTGCCGATGCCTTGCAGGTCGGGAATCTGCGTGCCCGGATTCGCGATGGTTTCGACGAACACCATGCGCGTATTCGGCCGGATTGCGCTCTTCACGTTGTCGGCGTCGCACGCATCGACGGTCGTCACTTCGACGCCGAGCGTGCGCAACGTGCCGAACAAGCTGTTGGTGTTGCCGAACACGTAACGGCTCGATACGAGGTGATCGCCCGCGCGCAGGAGCGTGAGGAAGGTTGCCGTGATCGCGGCCATACCGGTGCTGAAGCAGATCGTGCCGGCGCCTTCCTCGAGGTTCGTGATCTTGCGCTCGAGCGCGGCGGTCGTGGGGGTGCCTTGCCGCGCGTAGTTGAATCCGCCCTTTTTCGTGCCCTGGAACACGCCGATCAGATCCTCGACGCGCTCGAAACCATATTGCACGGACGTATGAATCGGCTGACGCACGCCGCCGTGCTCAGTGCCCGTGATTCTGTCGCCGTGGACGATACCTGTGGTAAAGCCTTGCTTGTCCATTCCTTCTCCGTTTCTCAAGTCCGTTTCTGAAGCCGACTGCGTCCCGCTGATTATCGCCTGTAATCAGCGGCCCGCGAAATCCGGCTTACAGTTTCTTGAACAATGCAAAGTAGGCGGCCGCGAACACCGCGACAATGCCGATGTTCACGACCAGCCGTACCCAGAACCGGTTCTTGAGAAAAAGAAAGTCCACGCTGACGATGACGGCTATCAGCACCAGAATGTAGAGCACGACCGGCTCGTTCCTGATCATTTCGATCTCCTGCCGCTGTCATGCGCGTCGTTCGCGGCGATGCTGCGCGGGTTCGGCCTGCTCGCTCGCGAGCATTTGCCGAACGACATCCAGGAAGGCCTCCACGAGTCGCGCGCCGCGGCGCTCTTCCAGACACACGACATGCGCATGCGTATAGACGTCCTCGTCCTGAATCGCCAGCTTGCGCAAGCGCGGATCGCCGATGTGCTCGCGTTCGGATACGGCGGCGATGCCAAGCCCCAGGATCACCGCCTCCCGGACCGCCTCGCGCCTGCCGATCTCGAGCGAGTATCGCGGCAGGATGCGGTGTGCGCGCATCGCCGCTTCCAGCGCCTTGCGTGTCGTCGAGCCGGGCTCGCGCATGATCATCTGCTCGTCGCGCAGGTCCTCGATGCGGATGCTCTTGCGGCGCGCCAGCCGGTGCGAGGCCGGCACGATGATGACGAGCGGATGCCGCCGCCAGGGAACGTAGTAGAGCTTAGGATCGGCATCGTATTGCGCGAGCACCGCGACGTCGGTTTGATACGCGAGCAGATCGCGCACGGTGTCCTCCGAGTTGCCCAGCCGCACCGACACATTCAAGCCTGGATACCGCTGATGGAATGCGGCGACGATCTCGATCGCATGCAGCAGCTCCACGCCATAGCTTTCCTCGAGCGCGCGGACTTGCGTCGTCACGGTCGGCTGGCTGACGTGCAGCGCTTCCGCGGTGGCCGTCACGCTGCCGTAACGGCCGACCGCGTAGAACGAGCGGAGGTGCGTGAGACGCATAGATCCGTTGAATGATCATGTGAAATTTTTTGTATTTTTACTATAAGCCGCGCTTTTCCATAATCCGTTCATACCCGAAACCCACTCATTGAAGGCAGCAGATGAACGGCGTGTTCTGGAATCCCGTAGAGGTGAACTTCGGCCGAGCCAGTCTCGAGAGGCTGCCATCCGTCCTCGGCGCGCACAATGCGGTGGTGGTGACTTTTCCCGAAGCTGCCGGGCTCGGCCTGCTTCGCCGGCTTCGCGAGATTGCCGGCGCGCGCATCGTCGGCGTGATCGACGACGTGCAGCCCAATTGCGCTCTCGCACGCGCTGGAGGCGATCTGGAACGTCAACGCGAATCCGATCTCCGACGAGTTCGCGGTGTCGGCGGCGCGCGACGTGCTCGAGACGCTGCCCTTGCTCGCGGGCGACCTCGGCAATCCGGCGCTGCGCGAGCGCGCGTCGCTGGCCGCGCTGAAAGCGGGCCTGGCGTTCTCCAACACGAAAACCGCGCTTGCCCACTCGATCTCGTATGAGATGACGATCCATCACGGCATCCCGCACGGCATCGCGTGCTCATTCACGCTGCCGATGGTGTTGGACCTCGCACGCGGCCGCGACGCGGTGCTCGCTCGCGTGTTTCCCTGCGCGCTTCACGATGCCGATCGTTTTCTTGCACGCTTTCTCGAAGGGCTCGGCGTGCGTACCGAATTCGCCAGCTATGGCGTGGGCGACGACGAATCGCGTCGCATGATCGAGCACGCGCTGAACGGCGCTCGCACGGATTGCGCGATGCAGCATGAGGGCTGGCCGCGATTATTTGCGAAATGCGAATGCCGTAATCGCTCCGGCGCCGGTTGTTGTTGCCCCTTTGCGCTCTTAAAGTTGAGAAAATAGCTTTCAAAATGAATGGAGACAGCCGTGACCGAATTGTCATTCCAGACCGTCTTCGGCTCGCTCGACGGCTACCGCAAGGGCGAGATCGAAATCACGAGCGGCAGTGCGAGCCACTACGTTTTTTCCAACGTCTTCGAAGTCGCCTCGAAGGCCGCGCCTTATGAAAAGGTCGTGGC
>DATEJU010000104.1:0-13683 GCA_035277805.1 Paraburkholderia sp.
TGCGCAGCAACTTCGCGCTGCTCTCGCGCAAGGTGGTGGAGCTCTCCGCCGATACGGGCGAGCACTACATCGCCCGCGACCGCGCCGAATACCTCACGATGCTGCGCATGGCGGCGGGTGGCGGCCTCGTCACGGCGGTGACGGTCTACGTGAAATTCGGCATCACGGGCGCGCACCTGCCATCGATGATCGAGGGGCTTTTCGCGGGCATCAACTACGCGCTGAGCTTCCTCGCCATGCACTTCTGCCACTTCTCACTCGCGACCAAGCAGCCCGCCATGACGGCGCCCACGCTCGCCCGCGAGCTCGACGGCGCCAACGAAAGCGCAGGGCGCGCGCGCTTCGTGTCGTCGGTAGTGGCGCTGATCCGCACCCAGGCCGCCGCCGTGCTCGGCAACGTGCTGCTCGTGTTTCCTGCCTGTCTCGCGATCCAGCTCGTGTGCGGCTGGCTGTTCCACGCAAACCTGATCACGCCGGCAAAAGCGCACGCCACGCTCCAATCGTTCTCGCTCATCGGCCCGACGCCGTTCTACGCCGCGCTCACAGGCGTGCTGCTGTGGGCCTCGAGCCTGTTCGCGGGCTGGGCCGACAACTGGTTCGTGCTCCATCGCGTCGAGGACGCGCTCGCGTGGAACCGGCGCCTGCGCATGACGCTGGGCGCTTCGGGCGCGGCGCGTCTCGCGCACTTCTGCCGCACCAACGTGGCGGGCGTGTGGGGCAACCTCGTGCTCGGCATGATGCTCGGCCTCGTGCCGGCGATCGTTTCGGGCATCGCGTTCCACTTCGAGGTGCGGCACGTGACGCTCTCGTCGGGCTCGATCGGCGTGGCGCTCGGCGTGCTCGGCACCGCTACGCTCAAGAGCGGCGAGCTCTGGTGGGCCGTAGCCGGCGTGGCGAGCATGGCCGTGCTCAACGTGACGGTGAGTTTCGCGCTCGCGCTGCAGATGGCGCTGCGCTCGCGCGACCTCGGGCGCCAGGATGTGCGTCCGCTCATGCGCGCATTCTGGCGGCGCGTGACGCGTCATCCGATCGATCTCGTGTGGCCGATCCGGCGCGCCAGGTTGCGTGAAGACAACGATTGATACCGCCGATTTCATCCTTCGTTCAGCCAACGATGCAGCAAAGTTGACGCCATCCAGCAAGCGCGCAAAGCCGCCGTGCCAGGCTTAGGGACACTCGCGCCCCCGCGTTTGCGGGGTGTCCCTCACACTTTTCTGCACCGCGACACGCCACCACAGGCAGTTGCAATGTGTAGTCATATAGGCTACAGTTCATCATGATCAAAACCTTTCGGCACAAAGGTCTTGCATCGTTTTTTCTCGAGGGCCGCAAAGGCGGAATCCATGCGCATCACGCGCTCAGGCTGCGCATCCTGCTGGGTGCGCTGGATCAGGCGCGTGGCCCGCAGGACATGAATGCGCCGCCCTGGCGGCTGCACGCGCTACAAGGTGATCTTGCCGGGCACTGGGCGGTCTGGGTGAACGGCAATTGGCGTCTCACATTCACGTTCAACGGCACCGATGCGATCCTCGTCGATTATCAGGACTACCACTAAGGGAACGAACATGAGCAGAATGCACAACCCGCCGCATCCGGGCGAGGTGTTGCGGGAGTGGATCCCGCCGGACGTGAGCGTGACGCAAGCCGCGCACGCCCTGCAGATCAACCGCGTCACGCTCTCCAATCTGCTGAACGGCAAAGCCGGCATGACGGCCAATATCGCGCTGCGCCTTTCGGCGTGGCTCGGCACGACACCGGAGCATTGGCTCGGTCTGCAGGTGCAGTGGGATCTTTGGCAAGCCCGCCAGCAGCCTCGGCCCAAGATCAAGCCGCTCGCACGGCAAGCCGCCTGAGCCCCGCCGTGGCCGCCGCGCTAACCCGCGTACAATAGCGCCTTCCCCCGCAGCGTCACCTCTCTTTCTCATGTCTTTCGATTTCTTTGCTCCCTGCCCGCGCGGCCTCGAAGCCCCGCTCGCCGCCGAACTGGCCGATATCGCGGAGCGGCGCCTGCCGCCCGGCGCGCTCCAGGTCGGCGCCGAAGTGCCCGGCGGCGTGCACTTTCGCGGCAACTGGGCCGGCGGCATGGCCGCAAACCTGCATTCGCGCATCGCGAGCCGCGTGCTCCTGAAGATCGCCCAGCGGCCCTATCGCGGCGAGCAGGACATCTACGCGCTCGCGCGCGAGCAGCAGTGGGAAAAGTGGTTCTCGGCCAACGAGACGATCCGCATCGACATCACCGCGATCAAATCGCCGCTGCGCAGCCTCGAATTCGCCACCCTGCGCGTGAAGGACGCAATCTGCGACCGCATGCGCGACAAGGCCGGCGCGCGTCCGAGCGTCGATACCGCTTATCCCGACGTGCGCGTGTTCGCCTTTCTCACCGCGAGCGATTGCACGCTCTATCTCGACACCTCGGGCGAGCCGCTCTTCAAGCGCGGCTGGCGTCTGGACAAGGGCGCTGCGCCCCTGCGCGAGAACCTCGCCGCCGGCATCCTGCGCCTCACGGGCTGGACGCCCGAGATGCCGCTCTACGATCCGATGTGCGGCAGCGGCACGTTTCTCGCGGAAGCCGCGCAAGTCGCGCTCGACATCGCGCCGGGGCTCTCGCGCAGCTTCGGCTTCGAGCGTCTGAAGCAGGCCGATACCGCTGCCTGGCGCCACCTGAAGAGCGAGGCGAATACGGCGCGCAACACGGCGATGAGCCGCGCGACCGAACTGCGCATCTTCGGCAGCGACATTTCCGACGTCATGCTCGAGAAGGCGCGCGCCAACTTCGCGCGCGCGGGTCTCGGCAACGTGCCGCTCAAGCAGCTCGACGCGCGCAACATGACGCCGCCCGCCGAGGGCAACGGCGTCCTCGTGGCGAATCCGCCGTACGGCGAGCGTATCGAAGTGCGCGGGCGCAATGCGCGCGGCGAGGCCCGTGCGCCCCGCGAGATGCGCGACGACTACGAGGCGCAGGAAGCCTTCCGGCGTGTCCATACCGACGCGCCCGACGCCGAGTTCTTCCAGGCGCTCGGCGACGCGCTCAAGCAGCGCTTCACCGGCTGGCGCGCGTTTTTCCTCACCTCGGACCGCAAGCTGCCGGGCCAGTTGCGCCTGCGTGAAGCGGCCAAGACGCCGCTCTTCAATGGCGCCCTCGAATGCCGCCTGTTCCGCTTCGACCTGATCGCGGGCAGCGTGCGCCAGCGTCCTGCGAACGCCAGCCCGAACGTTGCAGCCGACAAGAACCCGGACAGCGCCGGCAACAACGGCTGATCGCCATCGTGATCCCGCGCCGCAAGGCGCAGGATCCACTCATCACGGCGCGGCTTTTATACCGCCCTCCCTGCATTAGACACGTGCAGGTCCGACGGCCGCACCGCCCGGCTCGACGGGCAACGGATATCCTTCGTACTCCGGAAAAAGCCTGGGCAGCAGGAAATCCGGCAGCGAATGGCGCGAAAAGCAGCGCGAAGTCGAAGCCGGGTGAATCAGATGCAGGCAGCTCGCCTGAGTGTCCTCGGCAGCGAGCACTTTCTCGCCCGCCGCTACCACGCGACGGATGAAGCTCTCGTCTTCGCCCAGATTGACGTCGTCGAAACGCGCGATGTCGAAGAGCGCCGTGCGGTACACGTAGGCAAAGCCGTAGAAAAGAATGAAATCGGCGCCAATCTGCATCTTCTCGTGAAAGCTCACCGTGCCTGCCCACTTCCTTGCCCTTGAGCACGTAGTGCAGGCCGACGCGCGCGTTCAGGTCCATGTAGTCTAGGAACTGCGTATGCGGCGCGTACATCCAGAACGTCGAGAGCTTCATGAGCTGCGCGTCGCTCTCGCGCAATAGCCGCACCATGCTCGACAGATAGTGCGAGGCGTAGTGATCGTCGTCGAAGTGGGCGATCAATTCGCCGCGCGACTCACTCACGAGGAAATTGCGCTTCGCACCAATCGACATGCGCGTTTGCGACCAGTAGTAGCGCACGCGCGGGTCGCTATCGGCAAACTGGCGCATGAAGGCGCTGGGCTGTGGACCGTCGTCGAGCACGAGCCACGCCCAGTCGACTTGCTGACGCGCCACGCAGCGCGCGATCGCCTGCAGGAAAGCCTCGCGGTTGGCCGTGGGCGTGATGATGGATACGTTTGGAGATATGAAGCGCAAAGCTGGCAGCACGTCGCCGGCTCAAGTGAATAGACTCGCGGATTACAGCAGATTTGCGCGCGCATCTCTCTCGAAAATATACGAAAACACCGCGGCTCCCCGATGCTCCGCCGCACGCGTACTGGCCGGCGTACGTCCTGCCAAGACTACTGACAGCACGCTGTCAGTAGCACCACCGCACACTGCCTCTACGCCAACCCGCGCGGTGCGCAAAGCGCAGCGGGCCGGCCGGCGCCACGGCATCCCGCCAGTAGCCGCCATTCCACCCCATCCGCCATCGACACTATTGGCATCCAAGGAGCGCATCATGTCGACCGACCTTTCCCGTGTCATCTCGTGGTTCGAAATCCCCGCGCACGATCTGGACCGTGCCGCCACTTTTTACGAAACCGCCTTCGACACGTCGCTGCAGCGCGAAGTCGTCGGCGGGGTGCAGATGGCGCTCTTCGCCCACACGGAGGCGGAAACCGGCGGCTGCATCGTGTTCAATCCGCACGACGCCAAGCCGGACCCGAAAGGCGTGCTCGTGTATCTGAACGCGCAGCCGTCGGTCACGGCCGTGCTCGACCGCGTGGAAAAAGCCGGCGGCAAGAAGCAGGGCCCTGCGGTGGAGCTGCCCAACAATTACGGCTACATCGGCTTTTTCATCGACACCGAAGGCAACCGCGTCGGCCTGCACGCCGCCAAGCTGGGCTGAGCGCCGCGGCCTTGCCAGAGCCACCGGCCCGGGCGCAGCGCGCGAGCAGCGCTATCATCTGCGCTACCGCGTCAGCCTCGGCTATGCCCACGGCGCGGCGCCTCCCGCAGTCCGACCCAGTCCACCGTTCTGGCCCGCCCAACCATGACCCGCCGAGCCGACCGCCTTTTCCGCATCGCCGAGCTGCTGCGCGGCCGCCGCCTCACCACCGCGCAGCAGCTCGCGCAGTGGCTCGAAGTGTCGCCGCGCACCGTCTATCGCGACGTGCGCGACCTGCAGCTCTCGGGTGTGCCGATCGAAGGCGAAGCGGGTATCGGCTACCGGCTCGCGCGCACGGCGAGCCTGCCGCCACTCACTTTCACCGCTGACGAGCTCACCGCGCTCGCCGTGGGCGCGCGCATGGCCGAATCCTGGGGCGGCGCCGTGCTCGCGGGTGGCGCGCGCGGCGCGCTCGCGAAGATCGCCGCGGCCATGCCCGCCGAGAAGCGCGCCGTGCTCGAGCGCATCGCCGTGTTCGCGCCGTCGTATCACGTCGACCCCGCTTACTCGGAGAAGGTGGACGCGTTGCATCGCGCCGTCGATTCGCGGCTCGTGGTGCGCTTCGCGTATTGCGATCGCATCGGCGCGCATACGCAACGGCGCATCTGGCCCCTCGGACTCGTGTACTGGGGCGCGCAGTGGACAGTCGGCGCGTGGTGCGAAATGCGCGAGGACTTCCGCAACTTCAACATCGCGCGGATGAACGACGTGGAAGTGCTCGAGCCGTTTCCGGACGTGAGCGGACGGCGTCTCGCCGACTATCTGCGGCGCGTGGAAGCGCCATCGAAGTAACGCGAGATGCGGGCGTGAAAAAAGCGCGCATCGCTGCGCGCTTTCGGGAGGCCGGAGTCCGTGCCAGACACAAACTCCGGATCGACAAAATGCCGATGCACCGGCGCCGGCCAACAGCTTATTCCACCGCTTTGACCATCTCCTCGATCACCTTCTTCGCGTCGCCGAACACCATCATCGTCTTGTCCATATAGAACAGCTCGTTGTCGAGGCCCGCGTAACCCGCCGCCATCGAGCGCTTGTTCACGATGATCGTGCGCGCCTTGTACGCCTCGATGATCGGCATGCCCGCGATCGGCGACTTCGGATCGTTCTTCGCCGCCGGATTCACCACGTCGTTCGCGCCGAGCACCAGCACCACGTCGGTCTGGCCGAACTCGTTGTTGATGTCCTCCATCTCGAACACGAGGTCGTACGGCACTTCGGCTTCCGCGAGCAGCACGTTCATGTGGCCCGGCATGCGCCCCGCCACCGGGTGAATGGCGTAGCGCACGTCCACGCCTTTTTCCACGAGCTTGTCCGTGAGTTCCTTGAGCGCATGCTGCGCGCGCGCCACCGCGAGGCCATAGCCCGGCACGATCACGACACTCTCGGCGTTGCCGAGCATGAACGCGGCGTCATCGGCGGAGCCCGACTTCACCGGGCGCTGCTCCTGCTGGCCACCCGCCGCCGCCCCGCTCGCCTCGGCGCCGAAGCCGCCCAGCAGCACGTTGAAGAACGAGCGGTTCATCGCGTGGCACATGATGTACGAGAGAATCGCACCGGACGAGCCCACCAGCGAGCCGGCGATGATCAGCATCGCGTTGTTCAGCGAAAAGCCGATGCCCGCCGCCGCCCAGCCCGAGTACGAGTTCAGCATCGACACCACCACGGGCATGTCCGCGCCACCGATCGGGATGATGATGAGCACGCCCAGCGCGAACGCGATCGCCGTCATGATGATGAACGGCAGCCACGACTGCGTGAGAAAGAACAGGATGCCGAAGCCGATCATGCCCAGCGCGAGCAGCAGGTTGATCAGATGCTGGCCCGCATAGACCACCGGCGCGCCCTGGAAGAGGCGGAACTTGTACTTGCCCGAGAGCTTGCCGAAGGCGATCACCGAACCGCTAAATGTAATCGCGCCCACGAACGTCCCGATGAACAGCTCGATGCGGTTGCCGTACGGCAGGAACCCCGGGTACGGTGCATCTTCGGCCACCAGCCCGAACGCGGCAGGCTCCGACACCACCGCATACGCGATGCACACCGCGGCGAGACCGATCAGCGAGTGCATGGCCGCGACGAGTTCCGGCATCTTGGTCATCTCGACGCGTGCGGCCACAAACGCACCGAGCCCGCCGCCGATCACCAGCGCCCCGAACAGCAGCCCGAGACCGAGCCCGAGGTTCGAACCGAACTGTGCGGACTGCTTCGCAATCAGCGCAACCGTGGTGAGAATGGCAATCGCCATGCCCACCATGCCGAACATGTTGCCGGCGCGCGCGCTGCGCGGATTCGACAAGCCCTTGAGCGCCTGGATGAAGCAGACCGACGCCACCAGGTAGAGCAGCGTAACGACGTTCATGCTCATTTACGCACCCTCCTTCGCGGCAAGCTTCTTCGGTTCCTTCTTGCGGAACATCTCCAGCATTCGCCTGGTGACGAGGAACCCGCCGAACACGTTCACGGCCGCGAGCAGCACGGCAAACGTGCCGAAGAATTTGCCCGCGCCGCCCACCGTGAGGCCGGTAGCGAGCATCGCGCCCACGATCACGATGGCCGAGATCGCATTGGTCACGGCCATGAGCGGCGTATGCAGCGCGGGCGTGACGTTCCACACCACGTGATAGCCCACGTACACGGCCAGCACGAAGATGATCAGGTTGATGACGGTATGGTTGATCAGTTCCATTGCCGGGTCTCCTCTCAGGTCTTGCGCGTGACGGCCCCGTCGCGGGCCAGCAGCGTGGCCGCGACGATGTCGTCCGCGAGATCGATGTTCAATGCGCCTTCCTTCGTCACGATCAGCTTCAGGAAGTCGAGCAGGTTGCGCGCGTAGAGCGACGAGGCATCGGCGGCCACCATCGACGCGAGGTTCGTGTAGCCGCAGATCTGCACGCCGTGGTGCGTCACCACCTTGTCCGCTTCGGTGAGCGGGCAGTTGCCACCGCGCCTGCCCGTTGCCGGATCGGCGACGGGGCCGCGCCCGGCCGCGAGGTCGATCACCACGGAGCCCGGCTTCATGGCCTGCACGGTGTCGGCGGGTAGCAGCATGGGCGCGTCGCGGCCCGGGATCAGCGCGGTGGAGATCACGATATCGGCCTGCTTCGCGCGCTCGTGCACCAAGGCCGACTGGCGCGCGAGCCACGAGGGCGGCATGGGCCGCGCGTAGCCGCCCACGCCTTGCGCCGCTTCGCGCTCCTCATCGGTTTCGTAGGGCACGTCGATGAACTTCGCGCCGAGCGATTCGATCTGCTCCTTCACGGCCGGACGCACGTCCGAAGCCTCGATCACGGCGCCGAGGCGCTTGGCCGTCGCGATGGCCTGCAGGCCCGCCACGCCCGCGCCGAGGATCAGCACGCGCGCGGCCTTCACCGTGCCTGCGGCGGTCATGAGCATCGGCATGAAGCGCGGATAAAGGTTCGCGGCCACCAGCACCGCCTTGTAGCCGGCGATATTGGCCTGCGAGGACAGCACGTCGAGGCTCTGCGCGCGCGTGGTGCGCGGAGCGGCCTCGAGCGCGAAGGCGCTCACGCCCGCCTCGGCGAGCTTCGCGGCGTTCTCCGCATTAAAGGGATCGAGCATGCCGACCAGCACCGCGCCGCGCTTCATGAACGCGAGCTCGCTGAGCGAGGGCGACTGGACCTTGAGCACGAGATCCGCGCCGAAGGCGACATCCGCATCGGCGATCTGCGCGCCCGCGGCCGTGTAAGCCTCGTCGGGAAAGCTCGCGCCGGTGCCGGCGCCTGCCTGGATTGTGACCGTGTGACCCTGCGCGACGTACTTCTTCACTGTCTCCGGCGTCGCGGCTACGCGGGTCTCATTCGCCCGGGTTTCCGCGGGCACTCCGATATGCATCGTTGTTTCCTCCTCGACCTGCTTTTCTTTCTGATCTGGCTCGATTCGAGCGAAGTAAGGCCGACGAGGCTCGCCGGCTTTCCTTTCTGGTGCAACGGCAAACGACGCACCACTTTAACCGAAAGCGACGGCGTGGTTGAAGCACGATTCGCCGTTTTTTGTGCACTGCACACAACACTTTGAACCATCCGACCGGACGGTCGACTTCGACTCGCGCAGCCTGCCGTCGTGGTCTCCATCCATCGTGCATAGCGCTGCCGTGCACGCGATCCGGCCCCGGGCAGCGTTATGCGCGTCCCGGTAAAATAGCGGCCCATGAATGATGAAACCTGGGCACCCCACGTCACCGTGGCGGCGATCGTCGAGCGCGACGGGCGTTTTCTGCTCGTCGAGGAGCACACGCCAGCCGGCTTGCGCCTGAACCAGCCCGCTGGGCATCTGGAAGCCGGCGAGACGCTCCATGAGGCCGTCGTGCGCGAGACGCTGGAAGAAACCGCGTATGCGTTCGCGCCCGAGGCGCTGGTCGGCATGTACATGACGCATTTCGGCAAGCCCGGAGAAAGCGGCACGACGTATCTGCGCTTCACCTACTGCGGCAGCGTCGCGAGCGAGCCGGAACCGCGCGCGCTCGATCCCGACATCGTCCGCACGCTGTGGATGAGCGCCGACGAACTGCGCGCCGCGAGCGCGCGTCACCGCACGCCGCTCGTCATGCAATGCGTCGACGATTACCTCGCGGGCAAGCGCGTGCCGCTCGACTTCGTGCGCACGCACGCGGTCGGCCCCAAAGCGGGACCCAAAGCGGAACCGCAGGATCCAAAGCAGGCTGAAAGCAGCAACAAGGCAGCAGACAAATGAGCAAACGTAAGGTCGTGGTAGGCATGTCGGGCGGCGTCGATTCGTCGGTTACCGCATGGCTGCTCAAGGAGCAGGGATTCGACGTCGTCGGTCTCTTCATGAAGAACTGGGAAGACGACGACGACGGCGAGTATTGCTCGACGCGTCAGGACTGGATCGACGTGGTGTCGGTCGCGGACCTGATCGGCATTGACGTCGAGGCGGTCAATTTCGCCGCCGAGTACAAGGACCGTGTGTTCGCTGAATTCCTGCGCGAATACTCGGCAGGCCGCACGCCGAACCCCGACGTGCTCTGCAACGCCGAGATCAAGTTCAAGGCCTTCCTCGACCACGCGATGTCGCTGGGCGCGGAAACCATCGCTACCGGCCATTACGCGCGCGTACGCCAGAACAATGAACGCGACGGGCATTTCGAACTGCTGAAGGCCCTCGACCACACGAAAGATCAGTCGTACTTCCTGCATCGCCTGAACCAGGCGCAGCTCTCGAAGACGATGTTCCCGCTCGGCGAAATTCCGAAGACGAAGGTGCGCGAGATCGCCGAGCAGATCGGCTTGCCGAACGCGAAGAAGAAGGACTCGACCGGCATCTGCTTCATCGGCGAGCGCCCGTTCCGCGACTTCCTGAACCGCTATCTGCCGACAAAACCCGGCCCGATGATGACGCCCGATGGCAAGGTCGTGGGCGAGCATATCGGTCTCGCGTTCTACACGTTCGGGCAACGCAAGGGCATCGGCCTTGGCGGCAGCAAGGACGGCAGCGGCGACCCGTGGTTCGTCGCGGGCAAGGACATGGCCACGAATACGCTCTACGTCGTGCAGGGCCACGATCATCCGTGGCTGCTCGCGCACGAGCTGCGCGCGGGCAACGTGAGCTGGGTCGCGGGCGAGCCGCCCGCCGACAGCCATGCGTGCGGTGCGAAAACGCGCTACCGCCAGGCCGACGCGCCCTGCTCGTTCAAGGCCGCGCCCGTCGGCGCCGATGGCGACGCGGGCCAGTTCGCGTTGCATTTCCCCACGGCGCAATGGGCCGTGACGCCGGGCCAGTCCGCAGTGCTCTACGACGGCGATGTGTGTCTGGGCGGCGGCATCATCGAAGCCGTGACGACGCTGGAGCCGCACGTGCCCGCGGTGCTGCCCCCCGTCGCGCCGAAGAAAAAGCGCTCGCCGCGCAAGAAGTCCGCGCAGTTTGCAGCGTCGGCGGCACAAGGCCAGGTGTAAGTTCGCTCGCGCGGCGCATCACGCGCCGCGCGTTTTTTCCTCTGCCCGTTCGGGCGCATCCGGGCCATCCGGGCTCACGCGAACTCAACCGGGCCACGCCTGGCCAGTCCTCGCGCCACGCTTCACGGCGTTTCTCCCCGCCTCTGCGCGATCCGCACCTCGCTCGCCGCGTTGTTCCATCCCCAGTTTTCTGCCAGATTCCCGGCCAATTTCACAAACTTGCGGCATCATTCGGGCACGCTGGCGCCTTACCCGGGCGCGGCCGGCGCGCGCGGCCCCAACCGGCCTCGCGCAGCGAATCAAGAGATCGAGGAGCCCCCCATGTTTTCCCGACGTTACCTCGCCATGTGGTGTGCGGTGCTGCTGCTGGCAGCCTGTGTTCTTGCAGCGGCGTTTCATCATCTGTCGTGGCTGTGCGCCATCGTGCCTGCGCTCGTCGTCGCGCTCGGCATCTGGGACATGACCCAGCAGCGCCACGCCATCCTGCGCAACTATCCGCTCTGGGGCCATCTGCGCTTCCTGTTCGAATTCGTGCGCCCCGAGATCCGCCAATACTTCGTCGAAGACGACACCGACGAAAAGCCCTTCTCGCTCGTGCAGCGCAGCGTGGTCTATCAGCGCGCGAAGAACACCGTCGACAGCCGCCCGTACGGCACCGAGCTCGACGTGAAGGCGGTCGGGCACGAATGGATCAGCCATTCGCTCGCGCCGACCAGGCTCGCCGGCAGCGACTTCCGCGTGCTGGTGGGCGCGGAGCGCGAGCAGCCGTATTCGATGTCGATCTTCAATATCTCGGCGATGAGCTTCGGTGCCCTGTCCGCCAACGCAATCCGCGCGCTCAATCTGGGCGCGAAGAAAGGCGGCTTCGCGCACGACACCGGCGAAGGCTCGATGTCGAAGTACCACCGCGAAAACGGCGGCGACATCATCTGGGAAATCGCTTCGGGCTACTTCGGCTGCCGCAACGAGGACGGCACGTTCAGCGCCGACAAATTCCAGCGCCTCGCCAACGAGCCGCAGGTGAAGATGATCGAGGTGAAGCTCTCGCAGGGCGCGAAGCCGGGCCACGGCGGCATGCTGCTGGCCGCCAAGGTCACGCCCGAGATTGCCGAGACGCGCGGCATTCCGATGGGCCAGGACTGCGTCTCGCCCGCGCGCCATTCGGAATTCTCCACGCCGCGCGGCCTGCTCGAATTCGTCGATCGTCTGCGCAAGCTCTCGGGCGGCAAGCCCACCGGCTTGAAGCTCTGCATCGGCCACCCGTGGGAGTTCTTCGGCATCGCCAAGGCCATGCTCGAAACGGGCATCCTGCCCGACTTCATCGTCGTGGACGGCGCCGAAGGCGGTACCGGCGCGGCGCCGATCGAGTTCACCGATCACATCGGCACGCCGCTGCAGGAAGGCCTGCTGCTCGTGCACAACACACTCGTGGGCATCGGTCTGCGCGACAAGATCAAGATCGGCGCGAGCGGCAAGATCATCACGGCGTTCGATATCGCCAAGACGCTCGCGATCGGCGCGGATTGGGTCAACTCGGCGCGCGGCTTCATGTTCGCGGTGGGCTGCATCCAGGCACAGAAGTGCCACTCCGACCGCTGCCCCACCGGCGTGGCCACGCAGGACCCGGCGCGCCAGCGCGCGCTGAACGTGCCCGACAAGGGCGAGCGCGTCTACTACTTCCATCGCAACACGCTGCACGCGCTGCAGGAAATCCTCCAGGCCGCCGGGCTCGACAGCCCCGCCGATCTGCGCGCGCATCACATCGTGCGCCGTGTGTCGTCGTATGAAGTGAAGCTGATGTCGGAACTGCTCAAGTACCTCAAGCCTGGCGACCTGATCGAAGGACGCTATCGCTATCAGCTGTACGAGAAGTGGTGGCCGGTCGCGCGCAGTGATTCGTTCGCGCCGGACGCGGCCAAAATCGTCTGATGATTTGATGGTTGCGCGCGCAACGCCATTGCGGCGTGCGCGCGCTTGCCCATTACCCCTGCGGAACCGTATCCGCGAACGACTGCCGCTGCATGAGCTTGTCGAAATGCCGCGCGAGATTGGGATGCGGATCGCGCCAGTCGAGCTCCGGCATGCGGAAGTCGAGATAGCCGAGCGCACAGCCCACCGCGATGTCGGCGAGCGTGTAGCGGTTGCCCGCGCACCACGCGTTGCCCGCGAGGCCCTTGGCCATGGCGTTCAGACCGTCGCGAATCTTGTGCTCCTGGCGCGCGACCCACGCCTCGCAGCGCTGTTCGGGCGTACGCTGCGTGCCTTCCACGCGAATCAGCACGGCGGCGTCGAGCATGCCGTCGGCAAGCGCCTCCCAGCACCGCACCTCCACGCGCTCGCGCCCGCCTTGCGGAATCAGCTTGCCGACCGGCGAGAGCATGTCCACGTATTCGCAGATCACACGCGAGTCGAACACGGCTTCGCCGTCCTCCATCACGAGACACGGCACCTTGCCGAGCGGGTTGAAATCGTGGATCGCCGTATCGGCGCCCCACACGTTTTCAAGCACCAGCTTGTAGTCGATTTTCTTTTCGGCGAGCATGATCCGCGCCTTGCGGACATACGGGCTGCCGAGCGAACCGATAAGTTTCATCGCACCTGCCTTTTCTGGAATCCGGCCGAAGTATACGTTGGAATAACGAGATTCTGACGGTTCGCCCACCGTGACGCCGGATTTCTCCGTTCCGACCTGTCGGCTCGATGCAACAGCGGCGCCGCGCACACCGGCGTTGTCCGGCCGATGCGGGTTCTACACAGGCGCTACAATCGCACGATGGACACGACCCTTCCGGAAAGCGCCTCGGCCGCCTCGCGCGCCGCAGCCGATGCGCCGCGCGGCCCCGACGGCGGCGCAGATCTGTACCGCGCGCGCCGCGAAC
>DATEJU010000105.1:0-15913 GCA_035277805.1 Paraburkholderia sp.
AGCACCCACGATGCCCGCATACCGTTCCAAGACCTCCACCGCCGGCCGCAACATGGCAGGTGCGCGCTCCCTGTGGCGCGCCACCGGCATGAAAGACGACGACTTTTCCAAGCCGATCATCGCGGTGGTCAACTCGTTCACCCAGTTCGTGCCCGGCCACGTCCACCTGAAGGACCTCGGCCAACTCGTTGCGCGCGAAATCGAAGCCGCGGGCGGCGTGGCCAAGGAATTCAACACCATTGCCGTGGACGACGGCATCGCCATGGGCCACGATGGCATGCTCTATTCGCTGCCAAGCCGCGACATCATCGCGGATTCGGTGGAATACATGGTCAACGCGCACTGCGCCGACGCCATGGTGTGCATCTCCAACTGCGACAAGATCACCCCGGGCATGCTGATGGCCGCCATGCGCCTGAACATCCCCGTGATCTTCGTCTCCGGCGGCCCGATGGAAGCCGGCAAGACGCGCCTCGCGAACCCCGTCACGAAGTCCATCGAGCTCAAGAAGCTCGACCTGATCGACGCCATGGTGATCGCCGCGGACACCCAGTATTCCGACGCCGAAGTGGCCGAGGTGGAACGCTCCGCCTGCCCGACCTGCGGCTCGTGCTCGGGCATGTTCACGGCCAACTCCATGAACTGCCTCACCGAGGCGCTCGGCCTCTCGCTGCCCGGCAACGGCACCGTGGTGGCCACGCACGCGGACCGCGAGCAGCTTTTCAAGCGCGCCGGACACCGCATCGTCGAGCTCGCGCGCCAGTACTACGAGCGGGAAGACGAGCGCGTGCTGCCGCGCTCGGTGGGCTTCAAGGCGTTCGAGAACGCCATGACGCTCGATATCGCCATGGGCGGCTCGACCAACACGATCCTGCACCTGCTGGCCATTGCGCAGGAAGCGGGCATCGAATTCACCATGGCCGATATCGACCGCCTCTCGCGCGTCGTGCCGCAGCTGTGCAAGGTCGCGCCCAACACCAACAAGTACCACATCGAAGACGTGCATCGCGCGGGCGGCATCATGGCGATCCTTGGCGAGCTCGATCGCGCCGGCAAGCTGCACACCGACGTGCCGACCGTGCATGCGCCCTCGCTCAAGCATGCGCTCGACCAGTGGGACATCGTTCGCACGACTGACGATGCGGTGAAGACGTTCTATCTGGCCGGTCCCGCCGGTGTCCCGACGCAGGTGGCGTTCAGCCAGAACGCGCGCTGGCCGGGCCTCGATCTCGATCGCGCCAAAGGCTGCATCCGCTCGAACGAGCACGCGTTCTCCAAGGAAGGCGGCCTGGCGGTGCTCACGGGCAATATCGCGCTCGACGGCTGCGTGGTGAAGACCGCCGGCGTGGACGACAGCATCCTCGTCTTCGAGGGCACCGCTCACGTGACCGAGTCGCAGGACGAGGCGGTGGAGAACATCCTCGCCGACAAGGTCAAGGCCGGCGACGTGGTGATCGTGCGCTACGAAGGGCCCAAGGGCGGCCCCGGCATGCAGGAAATGCTCTACCCCACGAGCTATATCAAGTCGAAGGGCCTGGGCAAGGCCTGCGCGCTGCTGACCGATGGGCGCTTCTCGGGCGGCACGTCGGGGCTTTCCATCGGCCACTGCTCGCCTGAAGCGGCGGCGGGTGGTGCGATCGGCCTCGTGCGCGATGGCGACAGGATTCGCATCGACATTCCGAATCGCACGATCAACGTGCTCGTGTCCGATGAGGAACTGGCGCGTCGCCGCGAAGAGCAGAGCGCCAGGGGCTGGAAGCCGGCGAAGGCGCGTCCGCGCAAGGTGTCGGCTGCGCTCAAGGCTTATGCCAGGCTCGTGATGTCCGCCGACAAGGGCGCGGTGCGCGATCTTTCGTTGCTCGACGATTGATGCTGGCGCGGGCTGCGCGCCCGCTTCTCGGGAGAAGCCGCTCTTCGGGGCGGCTTTTTTTCGCGCCAGCCGACAGACGTATCAACCCCGCACGCGCGGCGCCAGCCAGTTCGACTCCCTCGCGAATTGCACGAACGAGCTCAGATAATCGACCGCACTATCCGCCTCGCGCGTGCCGAGAAAAATCTGCTTGGCAATGCCCTCCTTGCCGAGCTTCACGATCGCAAGCGGCATGCGATCGGCGTACTCCTCCGCGTGCCATCTCGGCAAAGCCGCCACGCCGCGGTTGCTCGCCACCATCTGCAACATGATGTCGGTGGTCTCGATGGTCTTGTGGCGGCGCGGCGCGATGCCTGCCGGGCGCAGAAACTGGTTGTAGATGTCGAGCCGGTCCGTCTCCACCGGATAGGTGATGAGTGTCTCGTCCACGAGCTGCTCGGGCTTGACATACCGCACATTGGCGAGCCGATGGCTTTCGCTCACCACCAGCACCTGCTCGTAGTCGAACACGGGATCGAAGCGCAACCCCGGGCGATTGAGCGGATCGGGCGTCACGAGCACGTCGATGTCGTAGCCGAACAGCGCGCCAATGCCGCCGAATTGAAAACGTTGCTTGACGTCCACGTCGACGTCGGGCCAGCGCGCGAGATACGGCGACACCACCTTGAGCAGCCACTGATAGCACGGGTGGCACTCCATGCCGATGCGCAGCGTGCCCCGCTCGCCCGCTGCATATTGCTTCATGCGCTCCTCGGCAAGCTCGAATTGCGGCAGGAGCCGATCGGCGAGCGAGAGCAGATACTGGCCCGCCTGCGTGAGCCGCAGGCTGCGCCCCTCGCGGTCCCAGATCGGCGTGCCCAACTGCTGCTCGATTTTCTTGACCGTGTGGCTGAGCGCCGATTGGGTGAGAAAAAGCGCGCCCGCCGCGGCGGTGAGCGATCCCTGGCGCGCGACTTCGCGCACGATGACGAGGTGAATGCGTTCGAGCATGATCCGGCAACCTGATGCGATCGATGAAAGATTCTAATGAATGAATGAAATAATGCCATTTTATTTCATCAGCAGATAGCCCTATCATCGCTGCCACATCGCTTGATTTTCTGCACTTTTCTACCGGATGGCAGCGCATATGGTCACCACACACAACCTCGGCTTCCCGCGCATCGGCGCGAAACGCGAACTCAAGTTCGGCCTCGAACGCTACTGGAAGGGCGAGTCGTCGCGCGACGAACTCAAGGCGCTCGGCGCACAACTGCGCGCGCGCCACTGGGACCACCAGAAGGCGCTCGATTTCGTGCCCGTCGGCGACTTCGCGTTCTACGACCAGGTGCTCGACATGAGCTTCACGCTCGGCAACTTGCCCGAGCGCGTGCAGGCCTTTCATGGCGACAAGCTCGACAACGCCTTCCGCGTGGCGCGCGGCCGTTCGGCGCAAGGCGTCGATGAGCATGCGGCCTGCTGCGGCGGTGTCGCCGCCGGCGAAATGACGAAGTGGTTCGATACGAACTATCACTACATCGTCCCCGAATTCACGGCCAATACGCAGTTCAACCTCGATACCTCGCGCCTTCTCGAACAACTGCGCGAGGCGCGCGCGCAAGGCGTGAAGGCGAAACCCGTGATCGTCGGTCCGATCACCTATCTGTGGCTGGGCAAGGCCAAGGACGACTCGGACAAGCTCGCCCTGCTGCCGCGCATCATGCCGGTGTACCGCGCGCTGCTCGACTATTTCCGCATCATGGACGTCGAATGGGTGCAGATCGACGAGCCCGTGCTCGTAACCGAACTCGATCCGGCGTGGCGCAAGGCGTTTGAGACGGCCTATGAGGGCTTCGAAGACCGCCGCGTCAAGCTGCTGCTCACGACCTACTTCGGCCAGCTTCAGGAGAATCTCGACCTCGCCTGCCGTTTGCCCGTCGACGGCCTGCACATCGACGCGATCAACGCACGCGAAGAACTCGCGCTGGCCGCGCAGAAGCTGCCTGAAGAGAGCGTGCTCTCGGTTGGGGCGATCAACGGCCGCAACATCTGGAAGACCGACCTGAACGCCACGCTCGAATGGCTCGCGCCACTGGCGCAGCAACTGGGCGATCGCCTGTGGCTGGCGCCCTCCTGCTCGCTGCTGCACGTGCCGGTCGATCTCGCGAGCGAAGAGAAGCTCGACGCCGAAATCCGGTCGTGGCTCGCCTTCGCCCTGCAAAAGCTCGACGAGTTGAAGGTGCTCGCCACCGCGCTCAACGACGGCCCCGACAAGGTTGCCGATGTGCTCGCCGCCAACGCCGCTGCCATCGCGTCGCGCCGCAACTCGCCGCGCGTGAACAACCCGGCCGTGAAGGCCGCGCTCGCCCGCGTCGACGCGAAGCTCGGCAATCGTCAGCAGACCTACGCACAACGCGCGCCGAAGCAGGCCGCATTGCTGAACCTGCCCGCGTACCCGACCACGACGATCGGCTCGTTCCCCCAGACCGCCGAAATCCGCCAGGCGCGCAGCCAGTACAAGAGCGGTGCGCTCGACGAGGCGGGCTACCGTGCGGCCATGCGCGCCGAGATCGAGCGCAGCGTGCGCGAACAGGAAAAGCTGGGCCTCGACGTGCTCGTGCACGGCGAAGCCGAGCGCAACGACATGGTCGAATACTTCGGCGAGCAGCTCGATGGTTATGCGTTCAGCCAGTTCGGCTGGGTGCAGTCGTATGGCTCGCGCTGCGTGAAGCCGCCCATCCTGTTCGGCGACATCGGCCGTCCGAGGGCCATGACGGTGGAGTGGATCGCCTACGCGCAGTCGCTCACGAACAAGCCGATGAAGGGCATGCTCACCGGTCCGGTGACGATCCTCAACTGGTCGTTCGTGCGCGACGACCAGCCCCGCTCGGTGTCGTGCTACCAGTTGGCGCTGGCGATCCGCGAGGAAGTGCTCGATCTCGAGAAGGCCGGCGTGCGCGTGATCCAGATCGACGAAGCCGCGCTGCGCGAAGGCTTGCCGCTGCGCCGCGCGCAATGGGCCGAGTATCTGCGCTGGGCCGTCGAATCGTTCCGCATCGCCGCGAACGGCGTGGGCGACGAAACGCAGATCCATACGCACATGTGCTATTCGGAGTTCAACGATATCATCGCGTCGATTGCCGATATGGACGCGGACGTCATCACGATCGAGACCTCGCGCTCGGACATGGAGTTGCTCGATGCTTTCGACACTTTCAGGTATCCGAATGAAATCGGGCCAGGCGTCTACGATATCCATTCGCCGAACATTCCGACGCAGGAGCACATCGTGCAGCTCATGCGAAAGGCCGCCGAGCGCATTCCGGCTGAGCGCCTGTGGGTGAATCCGGACTGCGGGCTGAAGACGCGCCAGTGGCAGGAAGTGATTCCCGCGCTGACCAACATGGTCGCGGCAGCCAGGACGCTGCGCCAGTGACCGGCGCTTGAAAGAAGCGAGTGAGCGCCTTCTTCATGAAGGCGCTCACAATGCATATTGCAGCGGGCTCTATTCGATGTGGCTTGCGAGCATTACCGCAATCGCTTCAACAAAGGCCCCATACCGCCGCGTCGTCTCGGGGCAGCGACCCATCGCCCGCATGCAGCCGTGCAACAATCCGCGACCAAAATGAAACTGCGCAGGAACGCCGGCCGCGCGCAACCGCTCGACGTACAACTGTCCATCGTCGCGCAGAGGATCGAATTCGGCTACCGCCACGAATGCCGGCGGCAAGCCACTCAATGACGGCGCCGCCAGCGGCGCAAGACGCGGGTCGTTGTGGCTCGCCGGATCGGGCGCGTAGACGCGCAGGTAATACTCGACGTCGGCCGCGCTCAGCAACGGTGCGTCGGCATTGTCGTGGAACGATGGAAGGCTGTGGTCCGTGCCCAGTCCCGGGTAAATCAGCGCCTGCCCACGCGGCGCCACACCGCCAATTCTCGCGATCTCCAGACACAACGCCGCCGCCAGATTGCCGCCCGCGCTGTCTCCGGCCACCGCCACGCTGGAGGTATCGATCCCCCAGGCATCGCCATGCGCCTGCATCTGCCGCCATACTGCCAGGCAGTCGTCAAACGCAGCCGGAAACACGTGCTCGGGCGCCAAGCGATAATCGACCACCACCTAGAGGCGTACCGGAATGCGCCGGCCCGCCTCGACGACGGCATGCTTTTCGATGGCGAGGCGGGCATCGCGCTGGCGTGAAGTGTCGGCACAGCGCATCGTAGGCCTCGCGCATGGCCTTCACAGTGTCGTCCGCTGCGCCAAAGCGTGCACCCGTCTGCACGAACTCGCGCATTGCATCGCTGTGTAGGTAGTGCTTCTGCATGGTGTCCCCGCTCAGCCGACCGGCTGCTTGTTGACCACCACCGTGCCCGCCGAACCGTGACGCTCTTCGATCAAATGCCCCGGAACGTTGCCATAGTCCTCGCGCAACCACTTGAGCAGGCCATACGCCTTGAGCAGCAGCACGACAAGGAACGGAATGGCCGTCACGATCACGGCGGTCTTCATGGTATTGAGCGGCGCTTTCGAAAAGATCATCGCCAGCGGCACGAGCGTGAGCATGATGCACCAGAAGAGCCGGTCGCTGGGCGCGGGGTCTTCGCCTTCGGCCAGATCGCGGGTGCAGGTTGCCGACACCGCGTAGCCCACCGCGTCCATGTGTGCCGCGAGGAAAATCGCCATCACGAGAAGGAAGAATGTCATCACCATGCGGCCGGCCGGCAACTGGTCGAGCAGCATGGCCAGGATGACTTCCCGGATGGTACGCCCGCGCGATACACGGGTCACGAACAGCGCCACGCCCGGCGCATAGGAGATCCATCACCGCCAGTAGAACACCGCCCACTCGCGGGTGAATTTGCCGTTGCCCATGGGATCCGTGAACAGACTCATGTCGACGAAGCTGGTCAACATCAGCCCCATGCTGGAGAGCGTATTGCTGGTGATGAACTGGGTCGGGCCAACGAGGTAACTATAAAGCGTCAATGCCACGACGCCCCAGCACACCATATGGCTGAGCCGCTTCATGCCGCCGTCCATGCCAACCCACGAACTGAGCGTAAACAGCACCGACACCGCGAGAATGATGATCAACTGGGTCGTAAACGTGTCGGGAATACCGGTTAACGTGGACAGCAATCTCGAGAACGTCGTGGCAGTGAGCACCAGCGAAATGGTTAGCGCTCCGAACATGCACAGCATGAACAGCAAGTCGATCAATCGTCCGACCGGACCGTTCGCTCGGCAGCCCGTGACTGCCTCGATCACCGAGGCAAGGCCCAGCCCCTTGTTCTTGCGCACGTGGAAGTGATGGCACATGGCCACTGCGCCGACCGCGTAGATCGCCCAGGTGCTCAAGCCGGGCTAGTATCCCGCAAGATATTTCGGCAATAGACACGCAATCCGTGAATACTCGAGACACGAATCGTGAAGAATCACGGACGCACGACGGTACGCGGCAGTGGCCGCACGCAGCGCTCATGCCAGCCGGGCATGGCCGCCCTGCTCAGCTTTGCTCGTGCTCGTCCCGTCCGATCACGACGTTCGTGGATGACACGAACATGTAGCGCGGCACATCGAGATTTTGTGGAGCGGGCTTGTCTTTGAAGACGCGTCCGGCGAGGTCGTACGTGGAGCCGTGGCAAGGGCAGAGGAAGCCGCCGGGCCAGTCATCCGGGAGATTCGGCTGCGCTCCGGCCTGGAAGCGGGGCACGGGCGTGCAGCCCAGATGCGTGCATACGCCGATCACCACGAGAAAATTGGCGTGATCCGGCCGCGACCGGTATTCGTTCCGGCAATAGGCCGGCAACGGCATGGAAAATGGATGGTCGGTGTGCGGATCGGCAACCATCGGATCGGCCTTCACCACGGCAGCCAGCATTTCCGGCGTGCGATTGACAATGAAGACAGGCTTGCCGCGCCACGCGACCGTCATCATCGAACCGGGCACGAGGCTCGTCAGGTCCGCATGCACGGGTGCGCCGGCATCCTTGGCGCTGGCGGGCGGTGCAAAGGAGTCGATGAAGGGAATCAGCGTCGCGACGCCGGCGATTCCTCCTGCGGTCGAGGTTGCAATCAACCAGACGCGACGCTGGGGGTCGACGGGTTGATCGAGCGTGGCTTTCATGATCGGCTCCGCACTTCGGCTATCGACAGCGAGCCTCACGCCGTGCCCGAAGATCGTCGGAGAGACTACGTGAAATCAAGCGCCGAACAATCGCGCGAGCAGACCGAAAATCTCGATGCTGATGAACATCACGATGACCAGCACGGGAAGCGTGAGAATGATTACCCATGGAATTCGGCTGGACCTCGGCCGCGCCTGTGGCGGCGATGAGCGATCACGGTCGCCTTCTTCCATGTCCCCCGATTGCGATCTTGCAGCGCGTTTCATTCCGCCCTCCGTGAGCGATGCAGTGATGCGTTGCGTACCCATTTCATTATCCCTCACTTCTGTCGACGATCACGAACATCCGGTGGGCTTTTTTCATCGGCGAATGAGCGGGAGAGCGGGTCGTTCTCGCTGCCCGCTGGAGGCCGCAGACGCTGTGCTTCGGGCATGGGTTGGTCGATTGCAATATAGGCCGGGATCGTTAACCGAAACTTAAAACCATCCGGTGGTCCGCGCGGCTGCGCCTGGACGGGGCTTCGGGCATCCTCCTGAATCGCGCGGACGCGCTGGACGCCTTTCACCGTTGCCGCTTAATATCCCTCGCTTAACAACCCTTTCAAGAGGCCTTTAAACGGGCCTCCCGGCCCTCGCCCACTCCCCCCGGGTTCGCGCTCCCCATGCCTCAAGCTGCCCCGCCGCCCCTGACCGACACCCCGGGCCTTTCCCGCGCCCTCGCCCGCCACTATCCCCGCGGTCATCATATCGAACCGCACTCGCATACCTGGGCGCAAGTGCTCTATGCCGTTTCGGGCGTCATGTGGGTCGAGACGGGCCGCGAGGCGCTGGTCGTGCCGCCGCAGCGCGCCGTCTGGCTGCCGCCTGGCACGCCCCATGCAATTCACATGATGAGCGCCGTCGAGATGCGCAACCTCTATCTCCACGAGTGCGACATCGGCCACCTGAGCAAGCAATGCGAAGTCTTCCAGATCGACGGCTTGCTGCGCGAGCTCATCAAGACCCTTGCCGAGCGCGCGCACGAACGCGGCGAAGCCTGGCTCGCCGCCGCCTCGCAGCTCGCGGCGATGGAGCTCGCTCACGCGAGACGCTCGTCGCTGCGCATCCCGCTGCCTGATGCTTCGAGCGCATCGGGCACGTCCAGCGCCGCCGACCGGCGCCTCGCCATGCTGTGCCGCGCGGTGATCGACAATCCGTCGAGCGAGATCGCCTTCGAGCAGCACGCCGCGTCGGTGGGCGCGAGCGTGCGCACGCTCGCGCGGCTCTTCACGCGCGAGCTGGGCGTGGGTTTTGCGCAATGGCGGCGTCAGGTGCAGCTCGCCATTGCGGTCTCGCGGCTCGCGGAAGGTCATTCCGTGAGCGCCGTGGCGCGCGAGCTCGGCTATCTGCCCAGCAGCTTCAGCGATATGTTCCGGCGTGAATTGGGCGCGCCGCCCAGCGAATACCGCCCCGGAGAAACGCTCGGCCACGCAAGCGGCGAGGCCGGCGCCGAACCGGGCGCTCGAAGCTAGCCATTCTCCTCGCGAGCGGCGGCCTCAACAGCCAGGTATCGCTTCGGATAGGCGTGCGTCCCAAGCGATCACCACACCCCGTAGTACACCCCGGCGTTCTTGTATTGATGCGTGCCGCGCTCGACATCCTGGTTCGATGCCGTGGTACGCCGGCGCAGGCGGCAGAACCAGTCGAGCAAACGCATGCGCATGCTCTCGCGCACGCTTTCGTATGCATTCTCCCGGCCGAGATCGAAAAATTCCTCGGGGTCGTTCAGCAAATCGAACAGTTGCGGTGCGTCGTCCTGCCAGTGGATGTACTTCCACTGCGCCGTGCGCACCATCCATGCGCGGCATGCGTCGGGCCTCCGCCCGAGCAGCAGGCGCGCCTCGCGGTAGCTATAGTCGAGCTCCGAGAACACCGCATCGCGCCATGAAACTTCGGATTCCTGAGCGCGTGTGAGTGCGAGCAGCGACCGCCCTTCGAGCCGATGCTCCGCAAGCGGCAGGCCGAGGCCTTCGAGCATCGTCGGCACCGTGTCGATGGCTTCGACGAACTGGCTGCTACAGGTACCGCGCGATCCGTCCGCCTCGGGCGAAGGATCGTAGACGATATAAGGCACGCGCTGCACGGTATCGTAAAACAGTTCTTTTTCGCCGAGCCAGTGATCGCCGAGAAAATCGCCATGATCGGCCGTGAAGACAACGAGCGTGTCCTGCCAGCGGCCGAGCTTCTCGAGCGTCTCCCACAGCCTGCCCAGATGATCGTCGAGTTGGCCGATCAAGCCCTGGTAGACCGGCCGCACCTTGCGGATCACCTCGTCGCGCATGAAATTGCGGCATTCCTCCTGCTGCCGGTAGGCGCCCACTACGGCGTGCTGCGTCTCGCGCTCGGCCGCGTGGCGCTGCACCGGCAGGCATTGATCGAACGTGTAGAGGTTGTGATACGGCGCCGGCGCCATGTACGGCCAATGCGGCTTCACAAACGAGAGATGCAGCACCCACGGCGCGTCGCGCTGTCCTTCGATAAAGCGGATCGCCTGATCGGCCGTATACGCGGTTTCCGAATCGGCTTCACGCACACGTGCTGGCAGATGCGCGTTGCGCATGTGCCAGCCGCTCACGATCTCGCCGCGCTCGTCCTGCGCGGAGATCACGAAGTCGGTCCATGGGTCGTTGCTCTGGTAGCCGCGCTCGCGCAGATAGCCCGCGTAGCCGCCGTGCGGCTCGGCATGATGGCCGTCGTAGCGGTCGACCAGGGTGAAATGGCCTTCGCGCAGCAGCGCGCCCAGCTCGCTGTCACCGTCGATCTGCAGGCGTGCAAGCCCTTCGTTGTCGGGCATCACATGGGTCTTGCCCACGAGCGCGAGACGCCGCTGCGCATGTTTCAGGTACTCGCCCAGCGTGAGCTCGCCGGTTGCGAGCGGCACGCGGTTCCAGGTCGCGCCGTGACTCGATACATAGCGGCCCGTATAGAACGACATCCGCGAAGGGCCGCACACGCCCGACTGCACGAACGCGCGATCGAAACGCACGCCGCGCCGCGCGAGACTGTCGATATTCGGCGTCGCCAGACAAGAATGGCCATAGCACCCGAGATGATCGGCGCGCAACTGATCGCACATGATGAAGAGGACATTGCGAATCGACGACATGACGACCTTGGCTGAAGATTGCAGATGAAAAACGCTTAGCGGGAAAGCGGCAGTTCCTTGCGCGCATCGAGCCCCTCGGCCGGCGCGCGCGGCGCGCCCTCGCGCATGGGCCACAGCGCGATCAGGCCCACCACCATCGCCACGGTCACGAAGTACGCGGGCATCATGCGGTCGCCGGTCACGTCGATGAGCCAGCTCACGAGGAAGGGCGAGAAGCCGCCGAAGAGCGTCGTGGCAAGGTTGTACGAGATCGACAGGCCGGTCGCGCGCACCTGGGTCGGGAAGAGCTCCGCGAGCGCGGTGGAGGCCGGGCCGAGCGCCGCGGCCATCAGCACCGCGAACACGATCTCGGTGGCGAACAGGCGCGTGAGGCTCGGCGCCGCGACGAGCCAGACGAACAGCGGATAGATCGTCAGCACGTAAAGCGCCATCGACACGCCGAGCACAGGCTTGCGGCCGATGCGGTCGGAGAGCTGCCCGAACAGCGGAATCAGCAGCATGCGCAGCGAGCCCGTGAGAATGAGCACCGTAAACGGTGCGGACACCGGCAGCTTGAGCTGCTGCACGGAATAAACGGGCAAATACACGTTGAGCACGTATTGCGCAACGGAACTCGCGACCACGAGGCCGAACGCGATCCACAACGCCGACTGATGCTCGCGCCACACCAGCGCGAGCGTGGAGCCCGCCGAGCGCTGCGCGTCTTCCATCGCATTCACGTAGGCCGGTGCTTCGTCCAAACGCGTGCGGATATAGAAGCCCACGGGACCGATCAGCATGCCGAACAAAAACGGAATGCGCCATCCCCAGCTTTCCAGCGCGCCGCCCGGCAAATAACGCGTGACCAGTACCCCCATGATGGCCGCCACGACGGCGGCAAGAAACTGGCCGAAGTTCTGCCAGCTGCCATAGAAGCCACGCCGGTTCGCAGGAGCGTACTCGATCAGCATCGAGGTCGCGCTGCCGAACTCGCCGCCGGCGGAGAGCCCCTGCAAGAGGCGCGCGAGCACCACGACGATGGGCGCGGCAATGCCGATGCGGTGATAGTCGGGCGTGAGCGCCATCGCCGCCGACGAGATCGTCATCATCAGGATCACCATCGAGAGCGCCGCCTTGCGCCCGCGCCGGTCGGCATAGAGGCCGAGCAGGATGCCGCCGATCGGGCGCACGAGAAAGGCGCTGCCGAACGTGGCCGTGGTCAGCAATAGCGAAACCGTGGGACTCGTGTTCGGAAAGAAGTGGCGCGCGATAAGCACCGAAAGAAAACCGAATACGACGAAGTCATACCATTCGAATGCATTGCCGATGATCGCGGAAACAATCGCGCGACGCTGCGAGCTGGCGAGCGGCATCTGGAATTCTCCTCCGACTGGCATGGCCGTTGCGGCCATCGCGTCCCCTGTCTCCGTAGACGGCGCGGCATGGCGCCGGCGGCGCATGGACGGGGAACGTGGCCGCATGCGCGCAATGTGTTTCAGCGGATTGTCGGGTTTTACTTTTTCAGCGTCCAGTGAGATATTCAAGGCCACTCATAACCTTTTCGTTATCCGTTCCCCATGTCAGGCATCGACCAGTATTTTGCGCGGCAGATGAAGCTGCGCCATCTGCATGTGCTGGTGGCGCTCGCGGACCTGCGCACGGTCGGCAAGGTCGCCGCCGCGATGCACGTCACGCAGCCGGCCGTGTCGAAGATGATCGCCGAAATGGAAAAAGGCGTCGGGGCCGCGCTGTTCGAGCGCGATGGACGCCACATCAAGCCCACGCCCTATGGCGAATGCCTGATCCGTCACGCGCGCGAATTGCTCGCGCACGCGCAGCGCGCGAGCGTGGAATTGCAGGCCATGGCGAACGGCACGGGCGGTCGCGTGGAAGTCGGCGTGCTCTCGGTCGCGGCGCCCGTGCTGATCCCGCGCGCGATCGCGCGGTTCAAGCAATATCTGCCCTCGGCCACCGTGAGCCTGCACGAAGGCACGCTCGACACGCTGATTCCCGACCTGCGCGCCGGGCGGCTCGACCTGATCGTCGGACGCGTGCCGCTTGCGCCGCTCGACGCCGACTTGCTGCATCAGCCGCTGTTCGACGACCCGATCGTCATCGTGGCCGCGCGCCATCATGCGCTCGCGCAGCACAAACGGCTCAGGTGGATCGATCTCGAAGGCTATGCGTGGATCGTGCCCACCGCGAGCGCGCCGATGTATCAGCGCCTGCTCTCCGTGCTCGCGGCTCATGGCGTGCGCACGCCCGACAATATGGTCGAATCGGTCGTGATCGCGGCGAATGTGGCGCTACTGCAGTCCTATGCGACGCTCGGCTTGCTGCCGAAATCGCTCGCGCAGCACTACGAGGAAACCGGCGTGCTGCGCATCCTGCCGCTCACGCTCGGCGGCGTCATGGGCTCGGTCGGCATGACCTGGCTGCGCGCGAACGAGAGCACGCCGGCGGCGGCGCTTTTGAAAACCTGCCTTGAAGAAGCGGCACAGGGCATGCAAAGCTGAGTGCGGTGCGCAGCCGGCCAGCTGTGCCGCCGAGGCCCGGGCCTACACGCTGC
Source organism: Paraburkholderia sp. (assembly GCA_035277805.1). Lineage (GTDB taxonomy): Bacteria > Pseudomonadota > Gammaproteobacteria > Burkholderiales > Burkholderiaceae > Paraburkholderia. The sequence goes on from DATEJU010000105.1 coordinate 13,671, forward strand.
CTTGCGTTTCAACCACGAGAATGCGCGCCTCTCCGAGCGGATGAGCGACATGCTCGGTCCCGACAGAGGCGTAAAAAATATCCCCTGTTTCAAGGGTCACCGATTGCTCGACGCCCGCTTCCCGGTAGCGCATCTCGACCCGACCATCGAGTACAGCAAAGACCTCCTCGCCGTCGTTGACATGCCATCGATAAGGCTCATTTGTCCAGTGCAGCCTTGTCGTAATGCCCCGCATGCTGGAAATATCGAGCGCGCCCCAAGGACGCGCAGCCGTAAAGGTCTTGCTGCGAATGATTTTCATGGGGAACCGGTCGGCCGCGACCAATGCGAAATGGGCTTTGAGAATATCATGCGGCCGATGCGAAAACCCCTTACTTCGTGGTGTATCCGCCGTTGATGAGGATGGTCTGGCCCGTGATCCACCAGCCATCGCTCACGAGATGGCGGATGAACGGCACGACATCGCCGATGTCGGTGAGCCCCGTCTTCGAGAACTTCGAGAGCGCCGCCGCCGTCTTGTGATACGCCACGGCGTCCGCGCCTTCGGCGGGATAGAAGAACGGCGTATCCATCGGGCCGGGCCCGACCGCCGTCACCGAAATCCCGCGTTCGCCGAACTCCTTCGCGGCCGCGCGCGTAAAGTGCTCGACGGGCGCCTTCGTGCCCGCATAGGCCGCGTAGAACGGCGTGAACGCGCCGAGCAGCGAGGTCACGAGCGTGACGATCTTGCCGTTGTCGTTGACGTTCCGGCCTGCTTCGCGCAGAAAGAAAAACGCGGTTTTCGAATTCACGGCGGCCATTTCGTCATATTCGGCCTCGGTGATCCCCGTGAACGGTTTCTTCAACACCTTGCCCACGGTGTTGATCGCGATGTCCGGACGCCCGACCGCCGCAACGGCGTCCGCGAACAGTTTCTCGACCGCGCCCGCGCTCGTGAGGTCCGCCTGCAGCGCAAGCGCCTCGGCGCCGACCTGCTTGACCGCAGCGGCCGTTTCCTCCGCGGCGGCTTTCGTGCCGGCGCTGTTGTAATGAATCACGACCGCCTTCGCGCCATGTGCAGCCAGATCCCTGGCGATGAGGCCGCCGAGGTTCTTGGCGCCGCCGGCGATCAGCACGGTCTTGCCCTTGATGTCATGGTTCGCCATCTCTACTCTCCGAACGGGTCGACTGCCCGGTGCAGCCACCTCTGCGGCACATGATAAAGTTCGACTTATTGTCTATAAAGCCCCTATTTCTGACCAGATCGGTCAGAAATCTCGACCAATTCTGAACCCATTGCGGCACCGCTTTCGCGCCATCGATCGCGCGCCGGCCGACTGGCAACTATGGATCGAATCGACCTTTTTCGTGTGTTCGCCCGCGTCGTCGAATGTGCAAATTTCACGCGTGCCGCACAGACGCTCGGCATGCCGCGCTCCTCCGTCTCCGCCGCCATTCAGGAGCTGGAGAACCGGGTCGGCACACGTCTGTTGAACCGAACCACGCGCAAGGTCACGACAACCCAGGACGGCGCGGCCCTCTACGAACGATGTCTGCGGCTGATCGCCGACATGGAGGAAACCGAGAATCTGTTCCGCGAAGCAAGCTTCACACCCGGCGGCACAGTGCGCGTCGACGTCCCCGACCGGATAGGACGCCTGATCGTTACCCCCGCGCTTCCCGCATTCCTCGATGCCTGGCCGCAGATCGACATCGAACTCGGCACGACCGATCGCGCGGTCGACCTGGTCGAGGCGCGCATCGATTGCGCGTTGCGTGTCGGCAAGCTCGGCGACTCCGGCCTCATTGCCCGTCCGATCGGCGAGCTCACGCTCATCAACGTCGCGAGCCCCGCCTGGCTCGCACGGCACGGCGTTCCGCATCGCCCCGACGACCTCGCCAGTCACGCGCCGATCGGCTATGCGTCGCCCTCGAGCGGGCGGCTCGCGCCGTGGGAATGGCTCGACGGCGACACGCCCAGGATGCTCGAGACCCACGCTCGCGTGACGGTCAACAACGCCGAGGCCTACATCGCCTGTTGCCTCGCGGGACTCGGGCTCATACAGATCCCGGCCTATGACGTCGAAGCGCATATTCGCGCGGGCGAACTCGTGGAAGTCCTGCCGCAATATCGCGCCGCGCCGATGCCGGTTACGCTGCTCTATCCGCACCGGCAGCATCTGTCCCGCCGCTTTCAGGTCTTTGCCGACTGGCTCGTGAATCTCGTGAGACGTGAGTGCTGCGCACCGGGCGAGGACGATTGA
>DATEJU010000106.1:0-2663 GCA_035277805.1 Paraburkholderia sp.
CTGGCCCGAAGTGGGCGCGTGCACGCCGGCCAGCGTCTTGATGAGCGTGGACTTGCCCGCGCCGTTGTCGCCGAGCAGGCAGTGCACTTCGCCGCGCTTCAGGCGCAGCGTGACGCCGTTGAGCGCGATCACCTTGCCGAAATACTTGCTGACGTTCTCGAGCGCGAGGATCGTGTCGTCGCTTGCGGCTGGGTTCGAGGTCTCGTTCACGGGGCTGTTTTGCAGTTCGGTCATGTCGGCCTCCGGCTTACGATTGCGCGACGCGGCGGCGCACATAGTGATTGAAGAGCACGGCGATGAGCAGCATCACGCCGAGGAAGACGCGGAACCAGTCCGAGTCGATGTTCGTATAGGTGATGCCGATCTGCACGACGCCGAAGATGAGCGCGCCGAACGCCGCGCCGATCACCGAGCCGTAGCCGCCCGTGAGCAGCGTGCCGCCGATCACCGCGGCGATGATCGCCTCGAATTCCTTTTGCAGGCCGCGGTCCGCGGCGGCCGAGCCGATGTCGCACACCTGCAGTACGGCGAACAGGCACGAGCAGAACGCGGTCAGCATGAAGAGCGAGATCTTGACGCGCTTGACCGGCACGCCCACGTTCTTCGCGGCGTTGGCGTCGCCGCCCACGGCGAGGATCCAGTTGCCGTAGCGCGTCTTGGCGAGCGTGAACGCACCGATGATGACGAGTGCGATCCACCAGAGGATCACCTTCGGCACGCCGGGCACGAGCGGCTGGCCGTTGTCGAGCATCTTGCCGATGCCGATGTGCGCGAGCGCGACGAACAGGCCCTTGAACGCGGTGCCGTGAAAGAGCAGGTTGGTCACGTAGTCGGCTTTCGCGACGTCGCCCACGCCCGAGACGATGGTGCGGTCGGCGAACATGATCGAGAGCGCAAGCGTGAGGCCGCGCAGGATGAACAGGAAGGCGAGCGTGACGATGAACGAGGGCAGCCGCGTGCGCATCACGAGGTAGCCGTTCAAGGCGCCGAGCGCGGTGCAGCCCGCGAACGCGAACACGATGGACAGCGCGATCGGCCAGTGAAAGTACATGGTGGGAATGGCCACCATCATGCCGGCGAAGCCGATCATCGAGCCGATCGAGAGGTCGAACTCGCCGGCGATCATCAGCAGGCATGCACCAACGGCAAGGATGCCTAAATATGCGGCGACCTGCGACCAGTTCATCACGCCGTCGAGATCGAACATGCCGGAGCCGCCTGCGCCGATCGCGAACACGGCGAACACCAGCACGGTGCCGGATATCGCGGCAAATTCGGGGCGGCCGAGCAGATGCCCGAACCACGATTCGCGACGCACGCGCTCGTCGGTAGCTCCAGGCCCCGCCGGCGCCGGTTGGCCTGCGCGGGGGTCTTGCGTGCCGTCCGTTGCGTGCGAGGGGAAGTGTTTGCCGGCTACACCCATGATGTCTCCTGATGCCCGGTGCGCATGTGCCGCAAACGGCGTGCATGGCCCGGTAAATGACGCGCGGCGCGGTGAGCGTGAGGCGAGTCGGTGTCGCGGGGAGCGAACCGTCGCCGCGCGTGGCTGACGAAAAGACGCGTTAGACCAGCGGGATCAGCGGTACTGACCCGCGTACTTCACAACCTTGTCGAGGTTCTCCTTGGTGATGAAGCCCGGACCCGAGCGGATATTGCGCGGGCCATAAGACGGTTGCAGGCCGTAGGTTTCGAGGCGCTGCTTGAATTTGGGGTTGGCTTCGAGAATCTGGCGGATCTTCGCCGGGTCGGTCGTATGGTCTTTCTTCACGATCGCGAGCACGGCCACGGGGATATAGCCCTGCAGATACGGCTGCTGGTCGATGGCGAACTGGATCGTGCCCGCGCGAATCGCCTTGGCGATCTCGTCGGAGAAGTCGAAGGTGCAGAAGTAGATCTTGCCCGCGAGGCCCATCTGCTGGATCGCCTTGAGCGTGGCCGCCGCCGGCACCGGGCCGAGCGTGAGGATCGCGCCCGTGTTCGGATGGTTGCGCAGATACGCGCTCACCTTCGACTGGATTTCCGTCGGGTCCTGGCCGGAGTCGATCGTCGAGGTCTTGTAGTCCACGCCGAGCGCATCGGCAAAGCCGCGGCAGCGTTCGAACGAGACGGCATTGGTCGCAAAGTGGTTCACGCAGAGGAACGACTTCACGCCCGCGGCCTTGGCTTTTTCGCCGGCCGCGTGGCCCGCCACGTATTCGGGCTGGCCCACGTGCATGATCGCGCCCAGTTTCGCGCTTTGCTCTTCGGTGCCGGAGTTGATCGTGACGAGCGGGATCTTCTTTTCCGTGACCTTGCCGATGGAACTCTTCAACACGTCGTAGTCGGCGATGGTGACGATGACGCCGTCATAGTTGCGCGCGGCGGCCTGTTCGATCAGGCGCGCCATGTCGGCGATGTCGCCGTTGGGCGGATTGCGGTAGTCGGTCTCGACGTTGAAGTCTTCGTCGGCCTGCTTGATGGCGTTCTTGATGGTGTTCCACCACGAGTCAGAATCCGGCGCGTGGCTGATCAACACGAAGTGCGCGTCGGCGGCCTGCGCCGTCTGCGCGCCCAGCACGCTCAAGCCGCTCAGTCCCGCTGCCAGCGCGAGCGCCGCGGCCAACCTTCGGAGCATGGTCTTGCCCTTGCGTTGCGTCATAGTCTCCACCTTTCTCGGTCTGTCG
>DATEJU010000107.1:0-11025 GCA_035277805.1 Paraburkholderia sp.
TCGCCGCGCTGCGCGCCGGGTCGCTCGCCGCGTTATCCGCCATGGCCTGCGCGCTCGCGAAGAGCGCCGCGCAGATGGCACCGCGCAAAAGCGCCTTAAAATTGCTGCCCATCCCGTTTGAGCCTCCCATCCTCGATCTCGATGACACGTCGCGCCCTGTCCTTCAATTGCAGCGAATGGGTGGAGATGACGAACGTGGTCTGCAGTTCTTTGTTCATGTCGAGCAGCAAGTCGACGATTTCCTCACCCGTATGCGTATCCAGATTGCCCGTCGGCTCGTCCGCGACAACCAGCGCAGGGCGCTTCACGAGCGCACGCGCAATGGCGGCGCGCTGCTGCTGCCCGCCGGAAAGTTCACCCGGCCTGCGCTTGTAATGCTCGATCAGACCAACGCGCTCGAGCATCGACATCACCTCGTCGCGCGCTTGCGCACGACTATGTCCGTTGAGCATCAATGGGTAGTAGACGTTGTCGAATATGCTGAGGACCGGCAGCAGGTTGAAAAACTGGAACACGAAGCCAATCGTCTTCGCGCGCAGCGCAGCCGCCGCAACGTCGCTCAGGCTCCCGAAATCGTGATTGAGGAGCAGCACTCGCCCTTCGGTTGGCGCATCGATGCCGGCCATCAGATTGAGCAGCGTGCTCTTGCCGCTGCCCGACGGCCCGCACAACGCGACGAACTCGCCCGGCCGTATCGCGAGGTCGATGCCCTGCAACGCATGCACCGCGCCGGCGCCGCCCCCGTAACGCTTCCCGGCGCCCTGCATCTGGACGATCGGCAGGGGTTGTACGCTAATCGTCATGGCTGCCCCTCCGCTGCTCTCCGCCGGCCGCGCATTGCAGCGGCACGCGGGCTGCGCGTTGCGTCAAACGCGACATCGCAAGAGTTCTTCATTCAAGCTCCTTCGCCTCATGTGGGCCGCGCCAGCATTCCAGCCCCCAGACACCGCCTCGCCCGTCGTCCGCGCTGATCAGCGCGTGGCTGCGCTCGCCCCGATCTGGTGCGTTGGTCAAATGGGAAAGCGCGACCATGGGGTTCATGCATCCACTGTCGCCATAAACATCGCAAACCGAGAGATAGCGCGCGCCGAGCGCAGAGGCCGCATAGGCATCGCGCTCCAGCTCGCGCATGGCGGCGCTCGGATGCATGCCGGCCACGACGTATGCGGTGCGTTCGTTGCAGCGAGCGCCCCACTCTCGGGCGAGATCGTCGCGCGCAAGCCGCGGACTCTCCGGCAACTGGCCGTATGACGTGATTGCGAGCGCCATGCCCCGCGCAGGAAGCTTGCGCAGCACGACACAACCGGCGCGCTCGACGCTCGGGCAAGGGTTGGGCAGCTTCGAGCGCGCACTGCCGTGCAGCGCCACGCGCTCCGCCGCCGACGACAGCACCATGATGGGCAAGCTTCGAAACAGACCGGCCACCACGACCGTATCCATCTCATCGGAATTCAGCAGATCGGACGCCAGACGAATCGCGTGCATGAAACCGTTGCGTTCCCCACGCACCTTGCAGGAGAAGTTCCGGAATCCATAGTCGCGAAGGATCGGCTTCGGAATCATGTCGAGGCTGACTACGTCCCGCCAGCTGTTCGCGCCTTCGAGCGTGGCGGTCTCGCCCCACGCGTCGAAATAAACGAATGCGGACCGCTGCTTGCGGATCTGCGCTTCCAGCTTTCGCCCCATCTGATCGAAAGCATTTCGGCAAACCTTCGCCACCGCATTGAGCGCTTCGCGATACGCCGCCCGGCGCATCTGCTCGCTGTCCACGCCCGTGCCCGGCATGCCGAACCTGCTGAAGAGCCATTCTCGCTGCGCCCGGCGCCGCTGCGCCTGTTTGAAAAAGCGCGCCTCGTTGGCGTTGAACCAGCTCGGTTCGAAAGGGACGAGTGAATGACCGCTTTCCACCGTGCTTATCCCGATCACGCCGATCGCGCTATCAGGAACCGCGCACTTCATGCAAACCTCCGGACAGGGGTCCCTGCGTCACGACGCACGCGACAATGGAGCCGTCGAGACCGAGTGTGGTCTTCAAAATTGCGCCACCGGCGAGCGGCAACGCAGCACGATTGGCGTGAACGTCGATCTGCAACGTGTCGTCCAAAGGCAGACGCGTTTGGGCGGGAAGAATCTCCTGCTTGGCGAGCGCATCGGTAATCGCAAACAGATCGAGCAGCCCGCTGCATACCGACATGTAGCCGGTCTGCCCTTTGTACGTCACGACAGGCATGCCGTTTTTCCCCCATATCCTCAGGATCGCCATGGCCTCGGACTTGTCGCTCGCCGGCGCGCCATTGGCATGCGGAACGACACATGCGATGTCCTCCGGCTTGAGCGCGGCGGCCTCGAGTGCCCGCTCCATGGTTGCGGCAATCGCGCGAAAATCCGCTGACATTGCGCGGCTCGCCTCCCCGCTGCTTTGATACGCCACACAGCTGGCGAGGTGTGTCCGGGGCGACGTCCCAACCCCGGAAGCGTCGTCCGCGGCCTCGAGCAGGAGCGCGCACGCACCGTCCGCTGGCAACATGCCGCCGCTCTGCGCCGAAAACGGCTGCGAATCGCCGACGCTCAGTACCCCCTGGCCGCCCATGAACACGATGTCCTGCAGCGTGTATTGCATCCACCCGACCACTAGCGCCCTGCGCGCGAGGCCCGCGCGTATCGCCTGCCAGGCGAGATAAAGCGAGGACATGGCAGAGCAACTGGCCGTATAGATCGGAACCGGCGGCGAAGCCAGCCGATACCTGACTGCGAGCCGGTGGGCGAGTTCGTCCTGAGCGTAATTCGCGACACTCAGTTGCTTGAGCTTCGGGAAATACAGCAGATCTTCTTCATCGTTCCGGTTCTCATAGCCGGCGAAGTCCCCGATATCGGGACGCATGCCATGCCCGGCCAGATAGACGCGCACGTCCGGACCGCAAAGAGCAGCTTCGTCGAGGTTCGAGCCTTGCAGTGCTTGAGCGATGACGCGCTCCAGCACGTGCTGCACGCGCTCCAGCACGTGCTGCACGCGCTCCATCACGGGCAAGCGCGCGGCCTCGCCGACGAAGAATCTCGCGTGATGAGGGTTGCCTGGAAGGCGCAGGTCGGCGGCCTCGCGATCGCTCGCGAACCAGGGTTGCGCAGCCACGCTCTCGCGGGCGGCCAGCCGACGAACGAGTTCGTCCCGGCTGCCCGCGTAAGCACATTCGAGCCCGGCGCCGCCAATCACCACCGGGACGTTGCGTACGCCCATCAGGCACCTGCCCGGATCACGTACGCGTAGTGGTTGCCCCCTTCCGTCGCGCCCAGAACGAGTGCCGTGCGCACCTGTTTGCACTGGTGAGACGTGACGAACTGGATGTCGTTAGCGCTGAACGTCCGGGTATAAGGAATGGGCGGAATTTCTCCGCGGCGCATGACTTCCAGGACGACAATCATGTTCAACATCGCGCTACACGACTCGACGTTGCCGAAGTAGCCGTTATAGTTGACGACCGGCACCTGCCCCACCCGCTCGCCCCAGATCGTGCGAATCGCACCCAGTTCGGCCTGGTTGCTCATCGTGGTGCCGTCGCTGTTGCCGCAAACAAGGTCGATCTCGTCGCAGCCGATTCCGGCTTCGTCGAGTGCCTGCCGGATCGACGTCGCAATCGACGCGCGTCGCGGCTCCAGTGCGTCCCGGTCGAAATAGCTTGCGTCGCATGTCTTGCCGTAGCCGAGGATCTCCGCAAGAACTTCCACGCCTCGCGCCTGAGCGTGCTCGATGTCCTCCAGAAAGAGCATGCCCGCGCCTTCGCCCAACAGATAGCCGTTGCCGTCCTCACCGTAGACTTCAAACGCCTCGGGACGATCCGCCAGCTGCAGGCCATCGTTGATCGCCTGCAGATATGACCAGAACTGCATGGGCCTTTCGTCGGCGCCGCCTGCTATCACCTGCGGCTGAAGGCTCTGACGAACCAGCTCATAGGCGTAACCCAAGGCGCCGAACGCCGCGTTGTTGCCCGTCGCCAGCGTGGTGTTGTAGCCCTTGATGCCTTCCGTGATTGAACAGAACGTGGCAATCGCATTCATGAGCGCGCCCGGAAATTCCGATGTACGAACTTTCGTGGGCTCGGGAATCATGCTGCGCATGTACGTTTCGACGCTCGTGCGCGGACCCTTGGCCATGCCCAGCACCAACCCCAGATCGTGACCGTCGCGCCGGATCTTCCGGCTCGCGCCTTTGAGCGCCTGGGTCAAGGCGAGCAGCGCGAAAGTACAAACAGGATCGGCCTTGCGTTCGTCGAAACGCCGCAGATACTTGCGCGGATCGAGATTGTCGACCGCGTGCACCCAGATATGGCGTTCGCCGAGCGAGTTGACGACTTCCGGGCTGAAAATATTCAGCAAATACTGTGTGACCTCATTGCGCACGGACGGGTGGTCCACGAGACCCGCGAACGAATGGCTCTCCTTGACCTCGCCGGTGAGCTTGACCTTGCGGCCGGACGACTTCCCGGTCCACACGGCGTCGAAGATTTCCTCGATGTCGTGGCCCGCCGACGCAACCGCGCCCATGCCGGTGATGCCGACACGCTTCGGCTCGTACGACGTCTTCGGCACGATACCCGCGCGAGTACTGGAGATGATGCAGCAGTTGTTGCCGCCGAATGCGTAGTTGTTCTTCATGAACACGCCGACGTCCGCGGACTGAAATTCGTTGGGCACGTAGTTCAGGTCGCAGGTGGGACGCGGCACAGTGAAGTTGAGCGTCGGCAGAATCTTCTTTTCAGGCAGCGTGAGATAGCAGGCAATCAGTTCGATGATGCCGGCCGAGCCGATGTTGTGCCCCACATACGCCTTCGTCGAGCTCACGGGAATATCCGCGATGCCGGGGAACACTTTCTTCATCGCCAGCGTTTCGGATCGGTCGTTGGCATCCGTTCCCGTGCCGTGGGCGTTGATGTACTGGATGTCATTCGGCTGAAGGCCGGCATTATGCAGTGCCGAGCGCATCACCTGGACCGCGCCTTCCGCGCGCGGGTCGGGGGCGGTCTCGTGGAACGCGTCACCTGACGTCGCATACGCAACGATCTCGGCATAAATCGTCGCACCGCGGGCAACCGCATGCTCATACTCTTCCAGCAGGAGCGCCCCGGCGCCCTCACCGATCGACATGCCGGGCTCGCCGGAGAATGGACTCGCTGGGCCGCGCTTCATCGCGTGCAGCGCGTAGAAGCCGGCGAAAGTGGGCAGGTAGAGCGGTTCCGTGCCGATCACGAGAACGGCCGGATTCTTGCCGTTCTGGATCTGGTCGAACCCCATGCCGATTGCATTGGTGCTCGCGGTGCAAGCCGTGGCCACCAGTTCGAAGCCGCCCTTCAGGCCGAGCAGTGCCGAAACGATCGCGCTGGATGAAGCGAAGCTACCGGAAACGACAATCTTCTTGAGAGAAAAGATTTCGTAATTCTCTTCAAGAATGGGCATGTAGGCTTCGGTGCCGGCCGACGAGATACCAATGACCAGGCCAGTCTTCTCCCGCAATTCCGGCGAGGACGCATTCGCACGCTTGAGCGCTTCGTGACCGACCTTGTAGGCCCAGAGCGCCGCCTTGTCGAGCAACTCCGCGCGCTCAGCCGGCAGATCCTCGTAGACGACCTCCCGCAAGACCTCCGACGCATTCGCGCCATCGAACCAGGGCTGATAGTGTTCGCTTGGGCGAATTCCACAGACCTTGTTGAAAAGCGCCTCCTTGAATTCGTCCACGTTATCGGCAATGGACGACATATGCCCCATCCCCGTGACTACGACCCGCTTACGCTGCGTTTGCATGTATTTTTTCACCTTATCTCTACCCGGAACCAATATTCCCGGGTCTCCCGATCTGGCATCAATTAATATGTAGTCCGATGCAAAATCGCTTGGCCGCCACTTACTTCGACTTCCTGTCGACCCGCCCGCCCTCTCCCGTCGGGCAGCCTCGATCAGGCAGTCTTTACGACTGCCCGATGTTTGCGTGAACTACACCGCTCGGCGCTCAGCCTGCAGCCGACAGAGCCTGCTTCTTTCTCTCGATTTGCTCGAGCAGATGCTTCGGCTTCGCAGGATCGACGTAGCTGTGCTCCGACGGGTTGATCATGAAGCTGAAGTTGCGCAGGAACGGAATCGCCATGGTTCCGAGTTCGGCGTCCCCCTTTGCCGTCGCGAGACGCAGCGGGCCGATATCGGCATAGGCCAGCGCTTCGTCCAGCATCGCGCGCCCCACATGCCGGCCGTCCTCAGCGATCGTGCCGCACACCATCACCTCGCCGATCTTCCGATCGCCCAAATAGATTGCATCGCCTCGTGCTGCGGCCGCAGCGTGCTCGCCATGAGCCTCGAAACCCACTGCGCGACGGGTCACGCCCTGTGCAAGACGCTGCTCGATCGCACTCTTGCCCACGAAATCGTCCTTCGTGTAGCGCAGCGTCCACTGCATCTGCAGTTCAACCGGGCAGCGCGAGAAGTCGGCGAGAGCCGACGGATCCCAGCACGGATTCTCGATGCGCACCAGACGCTGGTAGTCGAGGCCACCGACGACCATGTCGTACTTCTTGCCGGCTTCCAGAGCCTGTTGCCATACCTCTGCGAATCGCCCGGCCGGCACGATGAGCTTGTATGAGAACTCCCCGTGCTTGCCCGCCCGGAAGAGAATCTCGTCCTGCTCGACAAACATGTATTCGTGGAACGGCAAGCCGATGACGTCCATGCCGAACATCTCGGCCATCAGCTCCCAGGCGTAGGGCCCTTCGAAATGCAGCACGCCGCGTTCGCCGTCCAGCGATTCCACCCCTTCGATTTCGCTGAATTCATCCTTGCAGCGATCGACAGCGGCTTGCATCAGGTCGCGCAACTGATCCCCTGTCAACCACTCCGTAACGACGATGAAGCGCTCCTCGTCACACAGGATGTAGACATCGGTGATGATCTTCCCTTCTTCATCCAGCAGCACCGTGTACATGCCCTGCTCGTCACGCAACGAGGAAACGTCGCCTCCAACGATCGTATTGAGCACTTCGTAGGCGTCGTCGCCAGCGATTTCGGCGATGCCCATATGGGAATAGTCAGTAAGCAGAATGTGCTTGCGGGCGGCGGCGATTTCGCGCGCGGTGTCGCCGTAGCTCAGTGGAATTTCAACGCCATTGCGCACACCCATCTTTGCGCCATGGCTGATATGCATGTCTTTCAGGCTCGTCATAGCTTGCTCGTCTCTCTGCATCGAATTTTGGTCGGATTTTCGTCAGGCTGCGGTGGCTTGCGCGTCTTTGCTGCGTCGCAGAATGAACGATGCAAGCGTATTGATGCTTCGCAGATAGGAAGGCTCGTCGCCTTCCGACACACGAATTCCAAAGGTTTCGTCGAGGAGCACGAAGACTTCGGTTGCGTCGACCGAGTCGAGCCGAAGACCGCTGCCGAACAGCGGCGTGTCGTCGTCGATCTGCTCGACTGTCTGGGGGAGATTGAGACGCTGGATCAACCCCGCCTTGAGTTTTTCGAGCACTGCTTTGCGCCGTTCTACGTCGTCCAGTATCGTTGTGTTGGTCATCTTTTCGCTCTTTATCGTGAGATTCCGGCAGCGACATTGCTGCCGATCTTGTCCCGGTCGGTCCGGAAATTGATGATGGTGCCCTCGGCAACGACGTGGCGCCCGACGCGCGCTTCCACGTTGAAGTGGTTGAACCCCTGGGCATCGGCAAACGCTAACCGGCAGTCGACATAGAGCGTGTCGCCCGGATAGACAACCTTTTTGAATTTGAGATTCTGGGCAGCGAGAAACCCGATCGCCTTTGCGCGCTTTTCGCTCATGATGCGCTGCCCATCAGTTGTACTGATTATTTCGGCCACGTCTTCGAATCTCCTGGCGACGCGCCCCGTTTCCCGCTCGTAATCTACGCAGACGTCCCTAAAGAACGTGCAATACTCACCGCCCTGACCGAAAATCTCGGCAATCATCACACCGGGCATGACCGGGTTATCGGCAAAGTGGCCGGCGATATAGGCTTCGTTGAAGGTGACGTGCTTGACGACGGTAATACTTGCCTTGGGACCGGGCACAATATCGGCAATGCGGTCTACCATGAATATCGGGGATCGCCACGCACCGATCTCAAACAACTGCCGCGCGGGCATCAGGCTTCGTTCTAGCTTGGACATGAAAATTTCCGCAAATTAGCACATTACAAGACCACCGTCGGCCACCAGCGTCTGCCCGACGATGTAGCTTGCGGCGTTGGAACTGAGAAACGCGACCACCTCGGCAATCTCTTCTGGACGCCCAAAGCGATTCAGCGGAATGGCGTCGAAGATGGTCCGTGCGATGTGGCGCGGCACCTTCTTGACCATTCGAGATTCGATCATGCCTGGTGCAATGGCATTGACCCTGATTCCTTTTGATGCGAGTTCCTTCGCAATCGAGCGTGTAAAACCGGAGATGCCTGCTTTGGCGGCGCTGTAGTTGGACTGCCCGAAGCTCGCCGTCATCCCTGCGACGGAAGTCACGTTCACGACGCTTGCTTGTGACGCGTGCCTCATCAGCCTCAGCATCCCCTGAGTCATGTTGAATGTTCCATGGAGATTGACGCGCACGACGTCGTCGAACTCTTCGAACGTCATGGTGGAGATCAAGTTGTCCTTGTTGATGCCCGCGTTATTGACGAGAACGTCTACGGCCTCGACACGCTGCTCCAACTCGCTGCGCAACCGCTCGACGTCGTCGCGATTTGCAACGTCGCACTTTGCGACGGTCAACCGATTTGCGCTTTCGGGTTCGGACGCGAGTGCATCGAGACTCGCTTTCGCACTGTTGTATAGCGCAATCACATGACTGCCGAGCGCGAGATATTTTCGGCAAATTGCCAGACCGAGGTCGCCACTGGCGCCGGTCACCACCACGGTTTTACCTTCGAGTTCAGGATAGATGGCCATATTTTTATCTTTCGGGTCTATTAATCGAGCACAGCCGCGGCGACCGCATGCGTTCCGCAATGCGAAATCGTTAAAGTCGACGTCTTCAGATTTTCGAGCTGCATTATTCTGTCGAATTCGCCCGAGAATTCGAAATACGGCTTTCCAAGCGTATCGTGAAGAATCTTGATATCGTGAAAGGTGATGCCGTTGCGAAAGCCCGTTCCGAGTGCTTTTACGGCGGCTTCCTTGGCGGCCCAAATGCCGGCGATGCGCTCGACATTCGCGGGCTGATCGTGCCCAAGCATTTCTTGCGGGGAGATCAAGCGCTCAACGAACGCGTCGCCGCTGCGCTCAATCGCTTGCGCGATTCGCCCCGTTTCGATGATATCTATACCAATTCGCATATCTAACGATATACCCCGTACGCTTTATTTGATTTGAATCCTTTGTTACCGTCGGCGTTGTTTAATCGTTGTTGCGCCGCGGCCTAAAAACGCTTCTCGATTCGACGCTCAAAGGACTGCTATCTGGATAGCATGCGCTTTTCATCTGGCGTGAACTACAGCGTTGCGCAACTTTAGTCGCTAGATGAAAGTTATAGAATAGAGATTTGTAAATTTTCTGCGATTCGATTCGCGATTTGATTTTTCTCAATAGAAAAATGTCCGCAGAGAACAGTGTTCCACCTAGGCGTTCCACTTGAATGCGGCTGTCGAAAGGCGGAATTCGATGTGACCGCAAGCACAGCGGCCAGACAGCGGGGAAGATGAGTCGAGGAATTCGCCGCGAGGGCGGTGAGAAAGAGAAGGATTGAAAGAGGCGGGAATGAATGAGCTTGAATGAATTCTGAAACAAGATGCGTCAGAAGCAGCAACACCTGTTGTAGCAGTCTTCTTTTGATTAGGATATCGATGTACTTTGAGTGCGCCAGCTTCCTGAAAATACTCGATGCCACGAACGTGGCATCGAGCGCGAGTGATGAACCTAGATGGTGTGTCCGCCAGCCGCCGGGCCGTTATGCCTGCGTGCCACCCGAATGCTGCCAATAATAGCGACGAGCCCAACGGGTACAAAAACCAGTGAGCCGATCGAAATCAGCAGTGCGCCGATACGCGTTTTCCCCGCGAGCTGCATGATAAATCCGATGATGATGAAGGCCCACACGACCAGAAAGATCGCGAAGAACGTTGCGGCAGGCTGGATGCCGACGTGATGCAGCAGATACGAGAAGATCCCGACCGACGCCACCAGATTCAAAATCAGACCGACCCCAACAACCCACATGATTCACGCCTCCGGAATGGGTAAAAGTTACACGACAAAGCCCGTCCGACAGACGCGCGGGCCGCGCGAGGCGCCACATTAGCATGAGCGGCCACCTCGTGCAGGGAAGTCGCACGCAGGTAGAGGCATCACGACAAAATGTCGCGCCTCAATTGGCATAGGCAAAAAAAATCCGCCCGGTTACCCGGGCGGATTGCATCCGACATTTTCAGCTGATGGCGAAACGGGTTCGCCGAAAGCTTACTCGTCCGTCGTATGCGGCTGTTGCGGCTGTTCGGCGGCCGGGGTTTCCGGCGTGCCGAACTCGAACGCTTCTTCCGCTGCGATCTGGTCGAAACGCTCGCGATCCGACGATTCCTTCGCCTTGCGCGCCTTGTGGAACGCGAGACCCGTACCGGCCGGAATCAGACGGCCGACGATCACGTTCTCCTTCAGGCCACGCAGATCGTCGCGCTTGCCCATGATTGCCGCTTCGGTCAGCACGCGGGTCGTTTCCTGGAACGATGCCGCCGAGATGAACGAGTCGGTCGAGAGCGATGCCTTCGTGATACCGAGCAGCACGTTCTCGTACGTCGCCGGACGCTTGTCTTCCGCGATCATCTTGTCGTTCTCGTCGAGCATGTCCGAACGCTCGACTTGTTCGCCAGGGATGAAACGCGTATCGCCGTTGTCGGTGATCTGCACGCGGCGCAGCATCTGACGCACGATCACTTCGATGTGCTTGTCGTTGATCTTCACGCCCTGCAGACGGTACACGTCCTGCACTTCGTCCACGATGTAGCGCGACAGCGCCTCGATACCCTGCAGACGCAGGATGTCGTGCGGATCGGCCGG
>DATEJU010000108.1:0-22558 GCA_035277805.1 Paraburkholderia sp.
CGAGCGCGAAGGTGCGCCAGAGACCGCGGCGCGTCATTGCGAAGCTCCGCTCGCCACCACGGGCGCGACGCCTGCGTTCGAAGCGGGGTTCGTACGCGAGGCGGCAAGCGCGCCGCTGGCGCCGCTTGTGCCGATCGCACCCGCCGCTGCGCCGGCCTTGCTCTTCTGCTTGTCGCTTTCCTCGGTGCGCACGGCGACGGTGGCGGTGCGGCCCGCGATCATGCGGAAGTCGTCCGGCACTTCGTCGAGCGCGACGCGCACCGGAATGCGCTGCGCGAGGCGCACCCAGCTGAACGCGGGGTTCACGTTCGGCAGCAGGTTGGGGCTTTGCTGGCGGTCGCGGTCCTCGATGGCGGCGACGATGCTTTGCACATGGCCGCGCAGCGGGCGCGGCTCGCCCATCACCGTAATCTCCACCGGCTGGCCGATATGGATGCCGTGCAGGCGCGTTTCCTCGAAGTAGCCATCCACGCGGAACGAATGCATGTCCACCACGGAGAGCTCGGCGCGGCCCGCCGTGACGTACTCGCCCACGCGCGGCGCGCGGTCGTTCAGATAGCCGTCCACGGGGCTCACGATGGTCGTGCGCTGCAGATTGAGCCTGGCGGTGTCCACCTGCACCTGGGCGTCGGCCACGGCGGCCTCGCCCTGGTCCACTTTCGTGCGGCTTTCCTCGAGTGTCTCGCTCGCGACGAGATTGCCGAGCGTGAGGTTGCGCGCGTATTCGCGCCTCGCCTGTGCGAGCGAGGCCTGGCGATTTTGCAGCACGGCCTGCGCGAGGCGCAGTGCGAGCGAGTAGCGCGCCTGATCGATCACGAACAGCACCTGGCCTTTCTTGACCGGCTGATTGTCGACCACCTCGACGTTGGTGATGAGGCCGCCCACGTCGGGCGCGACCTGGATCACGTCGGCGCGCACGCGGCCGTCGCGCGTCCAGGGCGAGAACATGTAGTAGTTGACGATGCGCCACAGCACGAGCGCGGCCACGACGACGACAATGAGCGTCAGCAGGATCTGTCCTGCGGAGAACCAGGTTTTTTTCACGTTAGTTCACGAAACGATGCGACACGATGATGACGGCAGCCAGCACGAAGACATAAATGCCGAGATCGACGATGGAACGATGCCACACGAGCCGGTAAAAGCCGACGCGGGTGAGCACTTTGCCGATCACGACGTTGATGAGGTACGCGATCAGCATCAGCACGAGCACGGCGGGCACGAACACGCCGAAGATGTCGATTTCGCCGATCATGGTGCGGTTGTCGAAAGTAAATAAAAAGGTTGTGCGCTCATCGATTGTCTCCCGAAGGACTGCCGCCCGGACGCTGGCCGACCAGCGTGGGGTAGAGCGAGACGCGCAGGCCCACGAGCGCGTGCAGCGTGTCGCGCAGCCAGCGCTGCGAGAAGCGTGCTTGCGGCGGCGTTTGCGCGCTTTCGCCGGTCGCGCCTGCGGTGCCGGCATCGGCGGCACCGGCCGCTTCCTGCGCGAGGCCGCGCGTGGCCACGCGATGCAGCGCGTCGTCGATGGTGGCGAGCAGCGCGGGCGGGGCGCTCTGGCGCTCGCTTGCCTGCGCGCAGCGCGCGAAATGATCGCTCACGCCCGCGAGCACGCGGTCGATGACGGCGGGTACGTCGCCGCCGAGCTTGTGGCGCGAGCGGCGCAGGTCCAGCGCGTTGAGCGCGATGCGCAGGTCGCGGAAGCTCTCGATCGACGGATGGCGATGCTCGTCCGACGCCGCGAGGCGCGGGATCAGCTGCATGAGCCGGTCGACCATGCGCGAGGCCAGATTGCGCTGGTCGTCGATCGGCTCGGCGCCGGCGCAGAGCGCCACGTCGGTCCAGCTCGAGCGCAGCAGGCGCCTCGCCGCGAGCTCCGCGCCGAACGGGCGCGTCACGCGCGTCCACACATAGGCGAACAACAGGCCCGCGACGCCCGCGATATTGCTGTTCAGGAATACGAAGAAGTCGGCCTCGTAGGCGCTCTGGATGCTGATGAAGGTGGCCGTGTTCACGGCCACGAGCATCGTCACCATGTTGAACGCGGGGCGCGGAATGAGCGTGCCGATCAGGATGAACGGCCCGGCGAACAGCAGCACGAGCATCGCGAAGTCGTGCACCTTGGGCAGCACCACGAACAGATAGAGGCCCGCGAACACCACGCTCGCGGCGGTCGCGAGGAAGAAGCGGAACACCATGGGCGCGGGCTCGTCGAGGGCGGCGAAGAAGCAGCAGGCCACCGCCGCGAGTGTCACCGCGCCCGCGCCGTCGTGCCAGCCCGAGCTGACCCACAGCCAGCACGCCACGAGAATCGCGCTCATCGGCACGAGGCATGAGAACAGCATGAGGCCGCGGTCGTAGAAGCGCTCGGTGCCGCCGAGCCGCCAATGCCGGTAGCGCGGGCGCCACGTGCCCGCTTCGTGCGCGATCAGCGCGCGCAGCGTGCGGCAGTCCTGCCAGACATCGATCACCTGACCGAGACGCCACAGCGCGTTCGAGAGCAGGGCGCCTTCCCAGCTCGTGAGCGCGTCGTGCGGGGGCTGCAGCGCGGCCACGCGCGCGCGCAGGCGCTCGGCAACCGGGTCGCCCGCGTCGTCGTGGATCTCGGCGGCGCGCGTGGGCAGCGGGGCGTCGAACCATTTCGCCGTGTCGGCGAGCAATGCGTCGAGGCCTTCGGGCCACGTGTGCAGATCGCGTCGCAGCGCGATGAGCGGGTCGGCGAGCGCGGAAATCATCGGCAGAAAGAGCTGCATGCGCCCGCGCAGGTGTTGCGCGCGCGCGAGGATCTCCGGATGCGTGTGGTCGTAGCTCAACTGGCTCAGCAGAAATTCGAGCTGGTTCACGGTGGCGGCAAGGCGCTGGCGGCAGGCCGAAAGCGCCTTGCCCGCGATCTGGCCGGAGAGCGTTTCGCGGCCATAGAAGGCGGCGTCGCGAAACCACGCGTCGGCGCGCTCGATGAGCGTGGGCGCGAGCCGGCTCGGCAGGATGTTGCTGCCCACCACGCTCGCGCAGATGATGCCGAGCGTGATCTCCTGGGTACGCGCGATGGCCACGTCGAATATCGTCGAGGGATCGGTCACGGTGGGCAGCGCGATGAGCGGCATGGTGTAGCCCGCGAGCATGAACACGTAGCTGCGCGCGGTGCGATCCGAGATCGCGAGATAGAGCATCGTGCCGGTCCAGAGCGCCACGATCACGCTGAAGAGGAGCGGCGTTTCGACGAACGGCGGCACGAGCGTGATGGCGGCAGCGGCGCCGAGCGCGGTGCCGAGCGCGCGATACAGCGCCTTCGAGCGCGTGGCGCCCACGAAGGGGTTCGAGACGATATAGACGCTTGCCATGGCCCAGTACGGGCGCGGCAGCTGAAACACCAGCGCGATATAGAGCGCGAGCATCGACGCGGCGAACGTCTTGACCGAGAAAAGCCAGTCGCGGATGGAGGGGTAAGTCATGAGGCCGCTTTCAGCTTTCAGTCATGAAGGGTGGCGTCGGCCGGGTCCGGCGCGTTGAAGGCGTTGAGCACGCGCAGCGTGGTTTCGAGCTCGGCGCGGGTCATGCCCTTGAGGACGCGCGCGCGCAGCCCACGCAGGTCTTCCTCCATCTTCGCGGTGACGGCGCGGCCTTCGTTGGTGAGCGAGATCGTTTTGGCGCGGCGGTCGTCCGGGTCTTCGTCGCGGCGCACGAGGCCCGCGGCGCAAAGCTGGTCGAGCAGGCGCACGAGCGAGGGGCCTTCGATGCCCACGTGCTCGGCGAGCGTCACCTGGCGCACGGCTTCGCCAAGACGCCCGGCAGTGAGCAGCGGCGCGGCGCAGGCTTCGGAGACGTTATAGGCGGCAAGTGCGCCGTGACTCGTGCGCCGCCATTTACGGGCAGCCACGACGAGCGTGCTGCTGACGGCAAGGCGTAAGGTATGAAGATTCGACATCGGCGCGATGATAGCGTAAAGCGATTCGGTAGCAAACTATCTTTTTTCGGCTGCGTTTTGACTATTTTCCAGCCTGCAACGCCATCTCCGGATGGTAGTGGAATGTGCGCACGCGTGCGCTTTCGATGCCGCTTTTTTGCCGCCCGCGTGGTTGCTCGTGTTGTCCGTGTCGCGCGAACGCGACGCCGTCAGGCGGATTTCACGAGAAATTCATGGCGATGCCGAACCCCAGCCTGGCGGTCAGTGCCTGTTACTGGCGTGAATTCGCATGAACAGGCCGAGCGCTTACTGCGCGCGCCAGCTCGCGAGCAGGGCGGGCAATTGCGCCATGTCCGTGAAGACGTGCGCGACGCCCGCCTCGCGCAGCGCCTGCGCGCTGCTGTGGCCCGGCGAGCCGGGGCTGTAGCCGAATACGGTTGCGCCTGCCGCGAGACCGGCGCGCGCGCCCGTCACGGTGTCCTCGATCACGGCGCAGTGCTGCGGCGCCGCGTTCAGGCCTGCGGCCGCCGCGAGGTAGACGTCGGGATGGGGCTTGCTGCGCGGAGTCTCGTGGCCGCTGAAGATGCGCCCGTTAAAGCAGTCGAGCAGGCCCACCTTGCGCAATTGCAGTTCGACTTTGCGGCGATCCGCGCCCGAGGCCACCGCAATGCGTCCATTGAAGGCCGCGTGCACGGCGCGCACCGCCACCGGTGCGCCCGGTATCTCGACGAGGTCGCGCTCGAGCGCCGCGTTGCGGCGCGCCCGAAAGTTTTCGAGCCAGGCCTCGGTGATGCGAAAGCCGGTGTGCCGTTCGATGCGCGCCGCCTCGTCCTTCACCATCTTGCCGACGAAAATACCCATCGCCTCGTCGACAGAGAGGGTCCAGCCGAGCTCGTCCAGCATCTGGACCAGCACGATATGCGTGATGCGCTCTGAATCGACCAGTACGCCGTCACAGTCGAAAAGCACGGCGTCGAAAGGGGTGTGGGGCATTGTCGAGTGGTTTGTCTGCGGGAACGGCTCCGCCTCGCGCGCGGCGGACACAAGAGCGCGATCATAACCGGGATGCGGCGAGGACGTCGGAGTCGCGCTCAGGTTTGCCTTTGCATTGGGCGCAGCAGGACGTCATTGCCCCTCTGGCGGGATTGCCGAGGCGCGCCAAGGCTTCATGTCTTTTCACCGCACAACGACCTTACGAAATCGCGGCAGCGCCGCATTCTGTTGCGGCTGTAAATATTCTGTAAAGAGCGTGAATCGGCATTTATCCGGAATCTCAAATCATTCGACGAGCCGGCCATAATTACGGCGGCTTGAAGCTCTGCGCTTTGTACGGTTTCTCCAATACGGCGGGTGCATTTGCCAATAACCGCGCGTACAGCGTCGGCGGCAGCTATCGCTTTGGCGGCCTGAACGTCGCGGTGGGCTACCTGCAGCTGTACAACGACATCAACAATCCGGCGACCTCGACCAACAGCCGCGGCGCGGTCGCGGGCAGCGCGTGAGCGCCAATCCGTATGGCTTCGGCGTCCACCTGAACGGTGTGAGCCCGGCCTCGTCCACACAGGATCAGGTGGCGGTCTCGGCGGGTCGGCGTCGCACCTTCTGATCGATGCCGTGTGGAAATTCCGGCGCGCAATGGGCCGGATCGCGCGCGTGAATCGGGGGCTGGAACCGAGTGTCCGCCATGTTCGACAAAACGCGGGACAATAGCGCTTTTGCTTATCGTCGTCCCATGAGCATGCAGAACGATCCTCGCGCCAACGCCCCTTCCACGCCCGCCGCTCGCACCGAACCGGCCCGCAGCGCGAACGCCGCGCCCGAGTTGCCCGGCTGCGCGAACTACACGCAGTTCGCGCAGCGCTACGCGCAGATGGCGCCGGAAAAGCCGCACAACGCGCTCTATGAGCGTCCGGCCACTGCCGCGCTGCTGGGCGACGTGGCGGGGCTTTACGTGCTCGACGCGGGCTGCGGACCCGGCATCGTCAGCGCCGAGCTCGCGCATGCGGGGGCGCAGGTGCATGCGTTCGACGTGACGCCCGCGATGGTCGAGCTCGCGAAGTCGCGTTGTGCGGACCTGTCCGTGGAGGTGAGGCAAGGCGATCTGGGCCAGCCGCTCGCGTGGCTCGCCGACGCCCGGTTCGACCGTATCGTCTGCTCGCTCGCGCTCGATTACGTCGAGCATCTCGCGCCCACCTTCGCCGAATTCCGGCGCGTGGCGCGGCCCGGCGCGCTGCTGGTGTTCTCGATGGCGCATCCCATGCGCGACTGGATCGACACGCGCACGCGCGGTGGCCGCTCGTACTTCGAGACCACGCGCTTTGGACTGCATTGGGGTGGCTTTGGCGAGCCCAAGCCCTATGTGGAGGCGTATCGCCGGCCGCTCGCGGATATCGTCAACGCGCTCGCCGCGAGCGGCTGGGCGATCGAGCAACTGGTCGAGCCACTGCCGCAGCCGGAGATGAAGGCGGTTGCGCCCAGGCTCCATGCGGAGCTCGCGCTGGCGCCGGCATTTCTCTGCGTGCGGGCGCGCCGCGCATAGCGCGCGACACGGCCCGGTCAGGCGCCGGCGTGCCGCCCGAAACGCGCCGCCCGCCTCAGCGGCGCCCAGCCGCCGAAAGCGACTCTTCGAGCGCGGCCACGCCTGCAGGCAGATCCACTTTCGCACCCAGGTCGCACATGGTGCGGCCGAGCGCGTGCACGGTGCGAAACAGATGGTGCTCGCGGCATTGCTCGCCCATCTGCCCGATGCGCACGATGGGGAGTCCGAACGATCCGGCAATTTCCACCTGATACTGCTGCGAAATATGGCTGCACACGTCGCGTGGCGTGATGCCCGCGGGCAGCGCGATGCCGACCACGGAGTTCAGGCGGCACGCCTCGGGCGTATAAAGCTCGAGGCCGAGCGCGGCCACGCCGCTCTGTAGCGCGAGCGAGCAGCGCTGATGCCGCGCGAAGCGCTTTTCGAGCGTCTCCGTGCAGACGAGCCGCAGCGCCTCGTGCAACGCGAGCACGCCCGACACGGGCGCAGTGTAGTGATAGCCCGCGTTGTGCCAGAAGTTTTCGGCGAGCGTGGCGTCGAGGCACCAATGCGTGTTGGGCGCGCTGCGCGTGCGCACGCGCTCCCAGGCGGCGTCTGAAAACGCGATCAGCGAAACGCCCGGTATCGACGAAAGCCCTTTCTGGCCGCCGGTGATCACCACGTCGATGCCCCATGCGTCCATTTCCAGCGGTATCGTGCTCAGCGTGCAGACCGCGTCGACGACGACCAGCGCGCCCGACGCCTTCGCGATGCGCACGATGTCCTGTAACTGGCGGTTCCAGACCGTGTTGGAGGTCTCGCCGTGCACCACGGTGACGACCTCGGGGCGCGTGCGCTCGATGGTTTGTGCGAGTGCATCGAGCGAGACGATCGCGCGATCGGCCACGTCGAGCGTGGCGACTTCGGCGCCGACGCGCCGCGCCATCTCCGCCATGCGGCCGCTGAAGAAGCCGTTCACGATCGAGAGCACGCGCGTGCCCGGCCATGCGAGATTCGAAACCGCCATTTCCATGGCGGCCGAACCGGGGCCGGCCACGCCGAGCACCCAGTTCGAACGCGTCTGGAAGACGTAGCGCGCCATGGTCTTCACCTGGCCGATGACGCGCGCCATGGTGTCGCCGAGGTGATTGATGACGACCGAGTTGGCCTTTGCGACGGCGTCCGGAATGGGCACGGGGCCCGCGCCCATCATGAGGAGCGGCTCCTCGGGCAGGATACTGGTGAGCGGATCCACGCCCGGGCACGGGACCGGCAACGCCGCGGCGGCCGCCGCCGCCCGTTGTTGCAGGGTCAGGGAGTCGGTGGGGCGCGTGGTGTCGGTCATGGTGGGTTCCTTTGCGGTGCTGGGAGGAAACGCGCGCACGTGGGCGGCGGGGAAAAGTACAGTGTTCTCCTCGGCAGCCCATAAAACCATATACAGTTGCGCGGATTTTCTCTGAACAGTGCACAGTGCCGCCCGGCTCGCTGCGCAGCCGGGTGGGGCGTCCTATAATCGACAGCCTGGCTTGGCCGGTGCGTGGATGGCGTACCACGGCGCGCCACGGGGCGTGGCCGCATCGACACCGCTCATCGACATCATCAAGGGGACAGCAGCATGCCGCAATTCGCCGTCGACAATCCGTTCCTCGAAACGCTCGGCGTGAGCGTCGTACAGTGGCGCGAGGGGTACGCGGAGTTGCTCATGCCTGTCGATGCCTCGAAGCTCAACCGCCAGGGCGTGTTGCAAGGTGGTGCGATCGCCACGCTGCTCGATGCGGCGGCGGGTTATGCGGGCCTGTTTGCGGAGCCGGGGCAGCCGCCGAGGCACGGCTTCACGCTCTCGCTCACCACCAACTATCTCGACAAGGGGCTTGGACAGTTCGTGCGCGCCAAGGGCTTTCTCGAGCGCGGCGGCCGTTCGATCTTCTTCGCCCGTGCCGAGGCATGGGTGGACGACCGCTTGCTGATCGCGAGCGCGCAGGGTACGTTCAAGTATTCGAAGACGGTCTGAAACCGGTCTGGACGCGCCGCCGGAATTTCCTTTGGATTCCTTTGTAGTTCACCGCCAATAGAAACCCGCCAACCGTGAGGTGGCGTTTTTTTGCTCGTCGCGCGTGCGGCGTCCTGCCTGGTCGTTTAGCCTGATTGTTTAGCCCGATCGTTCAGCCCAGCAACAGCGCGTCGTCGTCGAGCTTTTCGTGACGCGTTTGCTCGAACATGCGCAGCAGGTCCGGCACGTCCAGACCCCGGCGTGCTTCACCGGACACGTCGAGCACCACCTGCCCCTGGTGCAGCATCACAGTGCGCTGGCCGTAGTCCAGCGCCTGGCGCATGCTGTGCGTGACCATCATGGTGGTGAGCTTCGCCTCCTCCACGATGCGTTCGGTCAACTCCAGCACGAACGCGGCCGTCTTCGGATCGAGCGCGGCCGTGTGCTCGTCGAGCAGCAGAATGCGCGAGGGCTGCAGCGACGCCATCAGCAGGCTCACGGCCTGGCGCTGGCCGCCCGAGAGCAGGCCGATGCGGTCGGTCAGGCGATTTTCGAGGCCGAGATTCAGGAGGCGCAGCTTGGCGCGAAATAGTTCGCGGTCCTGCTTTTTGAGCGCCGGGCCGAAGCCGCGGCGCTTGCCGCGCGCCATCGCGAGCGCCATGTTCTCTTCGATCGTGAGCGCTTCGCAGGTGCCCGCCATCGGATCCTGAAACACGCGCGCGACGAGATGCGCGCGGTCCCAGGCCTGCTTCTTCGTCACGTCCTGGCCGTCGATGGTGATCTTGCCGCTATCGACCATCTGGTCGCCGCTGATGGCGTTCAGGAAGGTGGACTTGCCCGCGCCATTCGAGCCGATCACGGCCACGAACTGGCCCGTGGGAATCTCGAGCGTGAGCCCGCGCAGCGCGCGCGTTTCGATCGGCGTGCCGGGGTTGAAGGTGAGTCTGAGGTCTTGTGCGCTGAGCATCGCTTAGGCCCTCCCGTTCTTGCGCGCGAAAAGCTTCTTGCGCGTGGCGGGCAGCACGAGCGCGCTCGTCACGAGCACGGCCGTGACGAGATTCAGGTCCTGCGCCTTCAAGCCGATGAAGTCGCTGTTGAGCGCGAGCGCAATGAAGAAGCGGTAGAGAATCGCGCCGAGCACGGCCGCGAGCGTGGTGAGCACGAGGCGGCGTGCGGGCAGAATGCTTTCGCCGATGATGACCGCCGCAAGGCCGATGACGATTGTGCCGATGCCCATGGAGATGTCCGAGCCGCCTTGCGTCTGCGCGAAGAGCGAGCCCGCGAGCGCGACGAGCGCATTGGAGAGCGCCATGCCCGCGAGTGTCGCGCGGCCCGTGGCGATGCCCTGGGCGCGCGCCATGCGCGGGTTCGCGCCCGTCGCGCGCAGCGCGAGGCCGTATTGCGAGGAGAAGAACCCGTCCACGCCGAATTTCGCCGCAAGCACCACGAAGAACAGCGCAAGCGGACGTAGCACGTAATCGGGCAGCCACGCCGGCTGGATCATCGTGAAGACCGTGGCCTCGGAGATGAGCGGCACGTTGGGCGCGCCCATCACGCGCAGGTTGATCGAGTAGAGCGCGATCATCATGAGAATGCTGGCGAGCAGATCCATGATCTTCAGGCGCACATTGAGCCAGCCGGTGACGAAGCCCGCGAGCGCACCCGCGATCGTCGCGCAGAAAGTGGCGACAAAGGGATCGTGGCCGTTCGCGATCAGCGTTGCCGCGACGGCGCCGCCCAGCGGGAAGCTGCCGTCGACGGTGAGGTCGGGGAAGTTGAGGATGCGAAACGAGATCAGCACCCCGAGGGCGACGAGGCTGAAGATCAGGCCGATCTCGAGCGCGCCCAGTAGCGAGTAGAGGGACATGGGGAAATCCTGTTACGGTCTCCGGCTGGCGGATTGTGGTCGCTGCGCCGGATCGGTCGCCGCCGGCGCGCGGCCTGGGTGAGGCGGCGCGCGCCGGCGGGCGCGAGAGCCCGTTCTGGGCCGGTACGTGCTTTACGGCTCGACTGCGTTGTTGCGTCTGGTTTCGGCGGTGCGTTTCCGTGGTGCGTTTGCGTCGCTTTTGCGCTGTTTGCGCAAAATTTCCGATCGGCAACGCGCCGCGCGCGAGGCGGGCGCATTGCCTGACGCGGCGGCTCGCGCTATTTCACACGTCACTGCGCGCGCTTACTTCACGACCGTGGTGGCGTCCTTGAGCAGATCGTCGGAGAGCTTCACGCCTTGCTTCTGCGCGGCGGCCGGGTTCACGGACAACTGCAGCTTGTTGCTGGTTTCCGATGCGATCGCGCCGGGCTTTTCGCCCTTCAGGATGCGCACGACCACCTTGCCGGTCTGATGGCCGAGGTCGCTGTAGTCGATGCCGAGCGCCGCGACGGCTCCGCGCTTCACGCTGTCCGTGTCCGCGGCGACGAGCGGAATCTTCGCGTCGTTGGCCACTTTCACGAGGGCCTCGTAGGCGGAGACGACGTTGTTGTCGGTGTTCGTGTAGATCACGTCGACCTTGCCGATCAGGCTCTTCGCCGCCGGGCCGATGTCCACGGTGCGCGGCGCGGCCGCTTCCTTCAGCGTCATGCCTTGCTGCGCGAGCAGCGCCTTGAGCTGCTTCACGACCACGACCGAGTTCGCTTCGCCGGGGTTGTAGACCATGCCGACGTTCTTCGCGTTCGGCACCACGCGCTTGATGAGCGCGATTTGCTTGTCGAGCGGGAGCTTGTCGGACACGCCGGTCACGTTCGTGCCGCTCGGCGCCCACGTCTTCACGAGCTGTGCGGCGACCGGATCGGTCACGCCGGAGTAGACCACGGGCACCGTCTTCGTTGCGGCCACCACGGCCTGTGCCGAAGGCGTGGCAATCGCGACGATCGCGCTCGGGTTGTCGCCCACGAACTTGCGGGCGATCTGCGCGGCCGTACCGGTGTTGCCTTGCGCGCTCTGGTATTCCCACTTGAGGTTCTTGCCTGCGTCGTAGCCGGCGGCCTTCAGCTCGTCGCGCACGCCGTCACGGATGGCGTCGAGCGCGGGATGTTCGACGATCGACAGCACCTCCACGGTCGCGGTTTCGGCTGCCTGGGCGGCGCCGGTGGCGAACGTGAGCGCGGCGGCGCCGGCGATCAGGGTAAGGGTGGCGGCCTTGGCGGCTTGCGTGAAGCTCTTCATTCTCTGTGATCTCCCCCGAATGGTCGGTTCTTTCGGTTCTTGACGGGTGTGGGCCGCAGCGCGCGGCGCCACCACCAGGCGGGCGCGGCGCAGCCCCGCGCGCCGTGCGCCGCGATGGTGCATGAGGCCGGCGGCGAGGCAGCGAGCATACCATTGCCTTTCACGCGTCCGGAACGCGCCTTGCGCGAGTGGTGCACGAATGCGACGGTGTCGTGGCGGAGGGTGCTAAATCGCATCCGCGATTTTTGGGAAAAATCGGCGGCATGCTGGAAGTTTTCCCGATTTCTGATTGGAAATAATGAGTGCGTGTGCATTGTGTGGTTATGACTTGATTATGCGGATGGGTGGTTAATCGATTGAAATGAAAATGTAATTTTTGTTAATGGAATCAATGAGTTGGCGTGATATGTATTTAGGGTTTTCACTATGCATGGCGCGTGATTTCTGGGTCAATTTCGTACCATTGTTAAAGTGATGGCCACCGAAAATAAACACACTTGATAAGACACCTGTGCAATTTTCCAGAGAAGAAATTTGGCGATCAAAATTTCGTATCGGAAATCAGTTTTACCAAGTCGCCGCCAGACGGGCTTCTGGCCGCTTCGGGGTGCTGTAGAAGCTCCTCGCACGCCGATTTTTCAATGGTTTTCCGTTGGCCCCGGGTGATTTTCGTCAATTGACATAGATCAATATACCGATCGATATCCGAAAAAACCCTCGGTTGCGGAAAGCGAGGTTTTATTGATAGCATCCGCGGGTCGCTGATTTTGGCCGGACCACCTTTCCGGTTTGAAATGCAGTGAACGGGGCAGGCGGATCGCTTGCGCAATAGAGGTTGTACCCACAGTCTCTCCGAACTGAAGCCGCTACCAGGCGGCCGATACATGCCGGGCCCCGTTGCGTCTTTTGTTTTTGGCCCGTCCTTGTTGTCCTCCCTGGCGAGTCCTCGGGGTGCTGTTCGTGTTCGTTTGCGCAGGTCATACCGTCTGCCCGGTTGACCCGAAAACAATCGAGGAGCTCCTGATGACGCCGTTGTCCCGCCTTAACCGTCTTACTTCCTTTTCCGTGACCGCCGCGCTGCTCGCTTTTGGTGCCGCTGCGCACGCCGACACCGTGAAGATCGCCATTGCCGGCCCGTTCAGCGGCCCGGTTGCCCAGTATGGCGACATGGTCAAGGCGGGTGCACTGACCGCGATCGAGCAGATCAACGCCGCCGGCGGCGTGAACGGCAACAAGCTCGAAGCCGTGCTGATGGACGACGCATGCGAGCCGAAGCAGGCCGTCGCCGTCGCGAACAAGATCGTCTCGCAGCACATCCAGTACGTGGTTGGCCACGTCTGCTCGGGCTCGACGATCCCCGCTTCGGACATCTACGAGAACGAAGGCGTGGTGATGGTCACGCCGTCGGCTACCGCGCCGCAGCTCACCGAAGGCAAGAAGCGCCAGTACATCTTCCGCACCATCGGTCGCGACGACCAGCAAGGTCCGGCCGCCGCCGCGTACATCATCAACAAGGTCAAGCCGAAGAAGGTCGCGATCCTGCACGACAAGCAGTCGTACGGCCAGGGCATCGCCACCTCGGTGAAGGCCGCGCTCGACAAGGCGCACATTCCCGTCGTCGTGTTCGAGGGCATCAACGCAGGTGATTCGGACTACTCGGCAGTCGTCACCAAGCTCAAGTCGCAGGGCGTGGACTTCGTCTATTTCGGCGGCTATCACCCGGAAATGGGCCTCTTGATGCGCCAGTCGCGCGAGCAGGGCGTGAAGGCTACGTTCATGGGACCGGAAGGCGTGGGCAACAAGGACGTGACGGCGATTGCCGGCCCGGCTTCGGAAGGCATGCTCGTCACGCTGCCGGCCGACTTCGCCGCGGATCCGGCCAACGCCAGGCTCGTGAAGGCCTTCGCAGACGCCAGGCGCGATCCGAACGGCCCGTTCCAGATGCCCGCGTACGCTGCGGTCGAAGTGATCGCCGACGGCATCGCGGGCGCGAAGAGCACCGACCCGACCAAGGTCGCGGCCTGGCTGCACAAGAACGCCATGAGCACGCCGATCGGCAAGGTGGAGTACGACAAGCAGGGCGACCTGAAGTCGTTCCACTTCGTCGTCTACACGTGGCACAAGGACGCCACCAATACCGCCGCGAACTGATCCCGGCGCTGCACGTCGCCTGGCGCCCCGCCTCCTGAGGTGGCGGGGCATTTTCATGGCGGTTGTGCGCGCAACCAGATAAAAAAGATCGACACGGTTTCAAAGGTCTCTCATCGGCTTCACGGCCGCGGGGCTTAAGGCATGAATGATTTTCTTCCGCAGTTCACCCAGCAGCTCGTCAACGGGCTTACGCTGGGTGCGATCTATGCGTTGATTGCCATCGGCTACACGATGGTCTACGGCATCATCGGCATGATCAACTTCGCTCACGGCGAGATCTACATGATCGGCGCCTATGTGGGCCTCGTCACGCTCACGGCGATCGGCACCTCGGCGGGCTATCCGCTGCCGCTCGTGCTGGGCGCGGCGCTCATCGTCTCGGTGCTGGTCACCGGGCTCTACGGTTTCGCGGTCGAGCGCGTCGCGTATCGGCCGCTGCGCGGCGGGCCACGCCTCGTGCCGCTCATTTCCGCCATCGGTATGTCCATCTTTTTGCAGAACTACGTGCAGATCGGGCAGGGCGCGCGCGACGTGTCCGTGCCGGAGCTCATCTCCGGCGCGCTCGACTTCAACATGGGCGGCAGCTTCGAAGTGACGATTCCGTATGCGCGCATGCTGATCGTCGGCGTGACGCTCGTGCTGATGGTCGCGCTCACGCTTTTCATCTCGCGCTCGCGCATGGGCCGCGCTTGCCGTGCCTGCGCCGAAGACATGAAGATGGCCAACCTGCTCGGCATCGACACGAACCGCGTGATCTCTTTCACGTTCGTGCTCGGCGCGATGCTCGCGGCCGTGGGCGGCGTGCTGATCGGCCTCACGATCGGCAAGCTCAACCCGTATATCGGCTTCATCGCGGGCATCAAGGCGTTCACCGCCGCGGTGCTCGGCGGCATCGGCAGCATTCCGGGCGCGATGCTCGGCGGCGTGCTGCTCGGTCTCGCCGAAACGTTCGCATCGGGCTACATGCCGTCCGAGTACAAGGACGTCGTGGCGTTCGGCCTGCTCGTGCTCGTGCTGCTGTTCCGTCCCACCGGCCTGCTCGGCAAGCCGGATGTCGAAAAGGTGTGAGGGCGATTGAAATGAGTCAGACTGTTTCGGTCCGCATGGCCGCCAAGGATGCACAAGGCCCGTCGTCGGCGCAGATTGTGAAGGGCGCGCTCGCCGCGGCCGTCGCGACGATCATCCTCACCGCCCCCATCCTCGGCCTGCAGCTCACGCTCGACGGCTATCAGGTCGTGCTGCATCAGCACTGGCGTCCCGTGTGGACCGCCGCCGCGGTGGTGTTCGTGTTCCAGCTCGTCAAGCCTATGCTTGTGCGCGCAACGAGTACGGTGCGCCTGCCCAGGGCGCCCGCGCTCGGCGCGCGCCAGCAGCGCGCGGCCATCTGGGTGCTGCTCGCGTTCGGCGCGGTGTTCCCGTTCATGGGCTCGCGCGGCGCCGTGGACGTGGCCACGCTCGCGCTCATCTACGTGATTCTCGGCCTCGGTCTGAATATCGTGGTGGGCTTCGCCGGCCTGCTCGATCTGGGCTATGTGGGCTTCTACGCGGTGGGCGGCTACACGTATGCGCTGCTCAACCAGTACTTCGGCTTCACGTTCTGGGAATGCCTGCCGCTCGCGGCGCTCGCCTCGGCCACCTTCGGCTTCGTGCTCGGCTTTCCGGTGCTGCGTCTGCGCGGCGACTATCTCGCGATCGTGACACTCGGCTTCGGCGAGATCATCCGCCTCCTGCTCAATAACCTCACGAGCATCACGGGCGGCCCGGACGGCATCTCCAGCATCCCGAAGCCCACCGTGTTCGGCTTCGAGATGGCGCGCCACGCGAGCGTGGAAGGCGCGAAGACGTTCAACGAGCTGATCGGCATCGAATACAGCGGCGAGCACATGGTGATCTTTCTGTACCTGCTCGCGCTGGTGCTGGTGGCGTTCACGCTGTTCGTCACGAGCCGTCTGTTGCGCATGCCGATGGGCCGCGCATGGGAAGCGTTGCGCGAAGACGAAATCGCATGCCGCTCGCTCGGTCTGAATCCCACCCGCATCAAGCTCTCCGCGTTCACGCTGGGCGCTTCGTTCGCGGGTCTCGCGGGCGCGTTCTTCGCGGCGCGCCAGGGGCTTGTCACGCCCGAGTCGTTCACATTCATCGAATCGGCGCTGATTCTCGCCGTGGTGGTGCTGGGCGGCATGGGCTCGCAACTGGGCGTGGTGCTCGCGGCCATCCTGCTCACGGTGCTGCCCGAAGTCGCGCGCGGCTTTGCCGAATACCGCATGCTGATTTTCGGTCTGGTGATGGTGCTGATGATGATGTGGCGTCCGCAGGGCCTGTTGCCCGCAAGCCGTCCGCACGTGGAGTTGCCGCAATGAGCGCACAAGCGTTGTTGAAAGTAGCGGGCCTGCAGATGCGCTTTGGCGGTTTGCTGGCCGTGGACGGCATCGACTTCGACGTGCGTCCGGACGAGGTGTTCGCGATCATCGGACCGAACGGCGCGGGCAAGACCACGGTGTTCAACTGCGTGGGCGGCTTTTACAAGCCGAGCGCGGGCGACATCGTGCTCGACGGCCACGCCATTACGGGCCAGCCGAGCCATCAGGTCGCGCGCCGCGGCCTCGTGCGCACTTTCCAGAACATTCGTCTGTTCAAGCAGCTCACGGTGCTGGAAAACCTGATGGTCGCGCAGCACCTGAAGGTGAACCGCAACATGCTGAGCGGCCTCTTTGCGACGCCCGCGTACCGGCGTGCCGAACGCGCCGCGCTCGAACGCGCCGCGTACTGGCTCGAGCGCGTGGGCTTGAAGCAGGTGGCCAACCGCGAGGCGGGCACGCTTTCGTACGGCCACCAGCGCCGCCTCGAAATCGCGCGCTGCATGATTACCGATCCGCGTCTGTTGATGCTCGACGAACCCGCGGCGGGCCTCAATCCGCAGGAAAAGGCCGAGCTGCAGCATATGGTGGACGGCTTGCGCAACGAGTTCGGAATCTCCGTACTCCTGATCGAGCACGACATGAGTCTCGTGATGGGCGTATCGGACCGCATCCTCGTGATGGAGCATGGCAAGCCGATCATGATCGGCTTGCCCGGCGAAGTGCGCAACGACGCACGCGTAATCAAGGCCTACCTGGGAGAGGACTGATGCTGAAGCTGGAAAAGGTCCATACCCACTATGGCGCG
This sequence comes from Paraburkholderia sp., assembly GCA_035277805.1. GTDB lineage: Bacteria > Pseudomonadota > Gammaproteobacteria > Burkholderiales > Burkholderiaceae > Paraburkholderia. The sequence continues at coordinate 16,889 of DATEJU010000108.1, forward strand.
GTGGAAGCGCTCGCGGGCGTGTCGATCGAAGTGAACAAGGGCGAGATCGTCACGCTGATCGGCAGCAACGGCGCCGGCAAGACCACGCTCATGATGACCGTGTGCGGTACGCCGCGCGCGTCTTCGGGCCGCGTCACGTTCGAAGGCGAGGACATCACGTGCAAGTCCACGCACGAGATCATGCGCATGGGCATGGCGATTTCGCCGGAAGGCCGCCGCGTGTTCCCGAGCCTCACGGTGCTCGAGAACCTGCAGATGGGCGGTTTCTTCGCCTCGCAGCACGAGATCGATGCGGGCATCGAGCATGTGTTCAAGCTGTTTCCGCGCCTGAACCAGCGCGCGAAGCAGCGTGCCGGCACGATGTCGGGCGGCGAGCAGCAGATGCTCGCCATCGGCCGCGCGCTGATGAGCAAGCCGCGCCTCCTGCTGCTCGACGAGCCCACGCTTGGCCTCGCGCCGCTCGTGATCGCACAGATCTTCGACATCATCCGCGCGATTCGCGAGGACGGCGTGACGGTGTTCCTCGTCGAACAGAACGCGAACAAGGCCCTGCATGTGGCCGATCGCGGCTACGTGCTCGAAACGGGGCGCGTGGTGCTCGCCGATAGCGCAGACAATCTGCTCGCGAACGACAACATCAAGCGCGCCTACCTGGGCGGTTGAGCGCCCACGCCCATGGCGCATGCCGGCCCGCGCAATCCACCGCACTCGTGCGGCGATTGCGTGGGCCGTTCTCATTTATTTGAGCGCTCGCCTGGTGCGGCGCGCGGGGGGCCGCAGTCGGTCGAGCATGAGCGTTGCCGTATCGCGGTGCGCTACGCACATCTTTTTATTCATAGACGAATGAACTTTCAAATCAATTTCGATTCAATGCGATTTTCTTTCTGGTTGTGACATCCGTAACGGATACTGGACAAGCGGGCCGCGCTCACGATAATTGAGCGTTTCGCGAGAATCACGGTGAGGCATGCATCGTGCGCGAAAGCATCTAGTCACACCGGAGAGTCGTTGGATGTCTGAAGACTATGAAGTGCACGGTCCGCACGATCATGCAGTCGAGCACGCGGCCGCCGGCCACGGCAGCCATGGCCATGGGGAGCGCGATCCGTTTGCGGGCCGCATGGCGGTGATGACCGCGATTCTCGCTTCGATCGGTGCGATTCTCGCCTACCAGAGCGGCAATAGCGAAAATCTCGCGCTCTACTACAAGAACGAAGCGGCGATTCGCAAAACCGAGGCGGCGAATCAATGGGCCTATTACCAGGCCAAAGGCGAAAAGGAGAATCTCGCCGAACTAGGCGCTGCGCTTTCCGCGCTCACGCCGAACGCGAGCGAAGCCCAGCGCCGCTTCGCCGCCGATGCCGATCGCTATCGCAAGCAGAAGGAGCCGATTCGCGCGCAGGCGCAGTCGCTCGAAAAGCAGGTGGCGCAGGACGATGCGCGCGCCGAGGGACTGCTGCACGGTCACCATCGCTGGGCGCAGGCGACCACGCTGATCCAGATTTCGATCGCCCTCACGGCGATTACGCTGCTCACGCGGCGCAGGTGGCTGCTGTGGGCTTCGCTGGGCGTTGGCGCGGTTGGCGTGGTGCTGGGCGCACTGGCGTTCTTCGCTTAAGGCCGGCACGTCGCGGGCACGCTTGTGCCGGCCCGTCTGCGCTGGCCGGCCGAGCGGGCGGCTCAGCCGCCGCAAACGATGGCTGTGAGCAGCAACGGCACGACTGAGTGCACGGTGGCGTCGCTATTGGCCTCGCGCACGCGCGTGCGGACCGATTCCGCGGGTGCGGAGACCACGACGCCATAGAGCGGCGAATCGATTTCCTTGCCCGCGCCGCGATGGAAGAGGGTGTCGTCGCGCGCATAGCCGAGCACGACGTAAATGGGAAAGCCGAACGCGCTCAGGCGGCTGCCATGCGCGGGGCTAAATGCGTTGACCGAGTTCGCTTCCACCCGGCTCGGCTTCGGATCGATGGACTTTTCTTCAATCAGCGTCGAAATAAATTCATGCGGGTTCGACCTGCAGTCGAACTGCTCGTCGCGGGATTGCGCCTTCGCGGCGTGCGGCGTGATGAGGGCGGCCAGCCCCGCGCAAAGTGCGCAAAGCACGACGTAGAAAGGCATGACGGAGATTTGGCGCTGGTTCATGGCAGTGACTTGCAGTCCGCTTGAACCATTCGACACCCAAATGCCTCCGGTGTTCAAGCGGCGCGGCACGCAAATTGCGCAGTTCTGCGCCGCACCGCACATTCAGACCGATTCGGTCGGACAGATCCAGGGCCGCAAAAAACAGCCGCCCGTGCCTGCACGCGGGCGTGGCCGTGGTGGCCGTCTTGCGGCTTCCTCCGTTAGAGCATCGATTTCGCCTGGGTCAGGATCTTGTCGCAGACCTGCTTCGTGGCTGCTTCCTTCAGGCCGTTGCCGGAGAGGTCGAGCTGCGAGCCGTTGCCGGCCGTGAGGATGCCGTTGGCGCCCTGCGTGTAGCCGCTGTCCGTGGTGGACGCGCCGCCGGGCAGCTTGCTGAGCAGCGAGTCTTTCACGCTGCTGGCGGAATCGGTGTTGAGGTAGTTGTTCTTGATGCAGTACTGGAGCAGGCCAGTGACGTTGCCGAGGCTGCCCGAGGTAAGCGAGGAGCCCGAGAGCGCGCTGCCGAGATTGCCGAAATTACCCAGACCGCCGGCCGCGCCCGAAGTCGAACCGCTGCCGCCCGCCTGGTTGAGCAGGTTGCCGAACTGGGCCTGAGCGGCATTCCACGGCGCGAGCAGAGCAGCGGCGACGCCTGTCACGGCGATCAGGGCGCGGGCGCCGCGCAATGCTGAAGTACGCATACACGAATCTCCTGGATAACGAGCAATTGGGTTACTGAGTGATTAATGAGGCCCTCGTACTATAGACGGATTCGCCGCGTGGCCTTTGCTGAGTGGCCGGGCCATGAAGGTGGACGCTCGCGTGACGAGCTTCGCGCCGGCACGCATAACCGAACGTGCGTTCGAGCGACCGTGGATATGGCCGCCGTGGACACGGCCGCCGTGGACCCGGATGTGCGTCCATCGCGATGGTTGCGCATGCGCGGGGCATGAAATGGCAGGTGCAATCCGTTGAAGGGGTGAGTTTCATCGCCATGTCACTTGTTGCGTGCACAACAGAGTCTCGGGAAAAGATGAGCCGGGGCGATGCTGTCGAAGTGGCCAGAGGTTCCGGAAACTGGCCTGGAAAGCGATGCGCTCCACTGCATGGGTCGTGACGGGGTCTGGCACGAGATGCACGCATGCGCTCGCATCGACGTGTGGAGCAGGGAAAAGCGAAGGACTTGTGAAAGGGCGAAAAGTGCCTTGCTGCAAGGGTTTTTCGAGGTCGAGAGGGTGCTCGCGGGTAAGTTGCAAGCGCGAACGGGCATAATTCGGGCCACGCAAAGCGCGACTTTGTTTCTAACCGTAACACTTATTACGGCCCTCCTCATCGGCTGGTTTCAGGTGGTATGCTTCCTGCACAAATTCTCCCTTGCACGAGTGAGACCACGTTCTTTGCGTCAATTCCGTGAATACACGCACTGCCAATGTGCAGCCGGGGATGCAAATGAACATGTCATATAAGCATATGGTGCAACCGAGCACGCCAAGGCGGACAGCAAGATCCGCAAGCGAAGGCTCCGTCACAGCAGCCCCGGTCCGGCTGCGTGGAGAACAGCATGAATTTCGAAGAACTGAGCGACGGCGAGTGGATGCTAGTGTCCTCGCTCGTATCCGATGAACCTCCTATACGGCTGAACCGCCGTGGTCGCCCGCGCGCGGAGCCGCGTGTCGTGGCGAACGCCGTACTGTGGATCCTGACGACCGGTGAATCCTGGTCGCGTCTGCCTGCGCGCTATCCGTCCGGCCCGACCTGCCGGCGTCGTTTCGAGGAATGGCACGTGAGCGGCACGCTCGGCGAGCTGGTCAAGCTGCTCGTGCAGCGCGGCCGTAGCTTCGTCTACGTGCCCGAGCCCGTGCAGCCACAGGCGGCGGTGCAAAACACCCAGGCGGCGCAGTCCGTCGCTGCCGTGGCGGAGGAAGTCGTCGAAGACGACGGTTTGCCCGCGGTCTACTGGAAGAGCCCCGAGGCATGGCAGGCGCCCGCGCCGGTTGCCGACGCGCCGCTCGCCGATCCCATCGAGAGCATGACGCGGCAACTCGTGAATCTGGACGACGGACCCACGCAGCCCGGCAAGCCGGCTCATTCGCAGCAGACGCCGCATCGTTCGCAACCGGAGCACGGCTCGGGTGCCGTGCCGCGTCAGGCCGACGCGAGCGCGAGCGCACCCGTTGCGGGCCGCACGGTGGTGTCCGACGAGCCACTCGAGCCCGTGGGCGATACGCCATGGACGAGCGCCACGCCGCCCGCCGTGCAGATCGTGGAATGGCGCGGCTGCGAGATCCATCTGAGCGTGGAGCCCGCGCGCAACGACATGTATCGTGCAGCCGTGGAAATCCTCAAGGACGGCAAGCGCATGGAGCGCTCGGGCCTGATCGGGCCGCCGTTCGGAGATTGCGACGCGGCGCGGCACTACGCGTTCGACTGGGCGCGTGAATGGATCGAGCGCGAGATGCCTGGCTCCGGCGATGGCTCTTCTGCTGGCGGCGTTTCCGCGGCCGCCAATGGTTCGTCCGTGGCACTCCCGCATGTCTCGGACGCCGTCGTCACGCGCGCCATGCCCGCCGCGGTTTCTACCGCTGTGGCCAGCGCCGTTGCTACGAACGCCGCCGGCAGCGTGCGCATTGCGCCGCTGCAACGCTACACCTCGACCGGTGTGCTGCGCAGCGGTGGCGAAGCACGCGATGCTTCCTCCGCAAACGGTGGGGGCGCCGAGCGCCGTCACCACATCTCGCGTTACAGAACGCATCTGGGCTGAGAGCCGGCGCACGCCGGCGCTTGCGCCTGTCCGCCCATTCGTTTCCATGGTCGTAGCACCGCTTGTCGAGCGTTCGTTACACATCGCCGTCTTGCATGCTTGCCTGGCGCAAACGGCTGTAACGGTTGGATCCTCGAACCTCTTCGAATGATCGCCGCTACAGCCGCTTGTGATGTCTCCGTCCATTTTCCGTTTGCTTGCTACTTCCGCTGCGTTTGCTGCGGGGCGCCCTGCGGCGCCCCCTGACTCGCCTTAGCCTGCGTTACTGCCGGCCGTACTGATCGTCGAGACGCACGATGTCGTCTTCGCCAAGGTACGATCCCGACTGCACCTCGATGATCTCGAGCGCCATCTTGCCGGGGTTCTCGAGGCGGTGCGCCACGCCCAGCGGAATATAGGCCGATTCGTTCTCCGAAACGATGAAGCGCTCTTCGCCGCGCGTGACGAGTGCCGTGCCGCGCACGACAACCCAGTGCTCGGCGCGATGGTGGTGCATTTGCAGCGACAGGCGCGCGCCGGGTTCGACCACGATGCGCTTGACCTGGAAGCGTTCGCCGCTGTCGACGCTGTCGTAGTGGCCCCACGGGCGATGCACGAGACGATGCGCGACGGCTTCGCTGCGGCGTTGCGACTTCAGGCGCTGGACGATCTTCTTCACGTCCTGGGCGCGCGAGCGGTCGGCCACGAGCACGGCGTCGGCGGTCTCGACCACCACCAGATTCTCGGTGCCGAGGCAGGCGATCAGGCGTCCGTCCGAGTGCGCGAAGGTATCGTTGGCGCCTTCG
>DATEJU010000109.1:0-42626 GCA_035277805.1 Paraburkholderia sp.
CGTGCAACTGCACCATCTCGTCGAGCGCCTTGCCGAGCGACTCGGTCGCGAACAGCTTGACCACGGCGGCCTCTTCGAGCGTGAGGCGGCGGCGCACGTGCTCGGCAAGATAATGATCGACCATGAGCCGCACCGCGAGCGCCTGGGCCTTGATGTCGGCGAGCTTGAACTTGGTGTTCTGGAAGTCCCACACCGTCTGGTTGAACGCCTTGCGGTCCTTCACGTAGTTCAGCGTGTGTTCGAGACAGGCTTCGAGCTTCGCGGCGGCGCCCACCGCGATCGAGAGGCGTTCCTGCGGCAGTTCCGCCATCAGGTACGCAAAGCCCTTGCCTTCCTCGCCGAGACGGTTCGAGACCGGCACGCGCACATTGTCGAAGAACAGCTCCGCGGTGTCCTGGGCGTGCTGGCCGACTTTCTCCAGCTTGCGGCCCCGGCGAAAGCCTGGCCGGTCCGCTTCCACGACGATCAGGCTCACGCCCTTCGAGCCCGCCGCCGGATCGGTCTTGCAGACCATGATGATGAGATCGGCGTTCAGGCCATTGCTGATGAAGGTCTTGCTGCCGTTGATGACGTATTCGTCGCCGTCGCGGATCGCGGTTGTGCGCACGGCCTTGAGGTCGCTGCCGGTGCCGGGTTCGGTCATGCCGACGGCCAGAATGGATTCGCCCGAGCAGACTTTCGGCAGCCAGCGCTGCTTCTGCTCTTCGTTGCCGAGACGGGCGATGTACGGGGCGATGATGTCGGAGTGCATCGAGAAGCCGAGGCCGCTCACGCCGGCCCGGTTGACTTCCTCGTTGAATACGGCCGCGTGGCCGAAGTCGCCGCCGCCGCCGCCGTATTCGGTCGGCAGCGTGAGGCACAGCAGGCCTTCGCGGCCGGCCTTGAGCCAGGTTTCGCGGTCCACCTTGCCGGCCTTGTCCCATTCGGCCTGTTTGGGTGCGCACTCCTTTTCGAGGAAGCGGCGCGCGGTGGTGCGCAGCATTTCGTGGTCGTCGCGAAAGACGTTACGGGTGATTTGCATGTCGGGGTCCTGAGCGGGAGCGATTCGATTCGGTTCGTGAGGTGGGGCTCATACCGCCCGCGCGACGTGCGCGGCGGGCTCTGCGAGATAAAGCGCGTCGACCAGATAGGCCCGGCGCGCGCGCGTCACCGCCTGGTTGACGTAGCCCTTGTCGGCGATTTCGTTGGCGTCCATCGAGGCCGGCTCGGCCATCAGCATGAGCCGCTGGACGGCGAGACTCGCGCCTTGGGCGCCCTGGCTGCGCAGGCGTTGGCTCAAGGCTTCGATCAGGAGCGGATGCTGGACGAGCGCAGCCGCGTCGAGGCCCGCGAGCTCCGGCGCGAGGCGCTGGCAGGCGGCGACGTTGGGCCATGCGAGCGCCGCGAGATAGTCCGCGTCGTGCCCGCAGATCACCGCATCGGCAAGCAGCGGCGCGCAGTGATCTAGCAGGGCAAGGCGCACGGCGCCCGTGCGGACCCAGGTGCCGTTGGCGAGCTTGAAGTCTTCGACGACGCGGCCCGCGAACAGCATTCCCTCCGAAGGATTGGCGGGGTCGGCGAAGCGCACGGCGTCGCCGAGGCGGAAGAATCCCTCTTCATCGAATGCGGCGGCGGTCAGCTCCGGGTTCCCGATATAGCCGCCGAATACGTTCGCGCCGCGCATGCGGATCTCGTAGCGTCCGTCACCGTCTTCGAGCGGCAGCAGCTTGACCTCGGAGCCCGGGACCGGCGTGCCGATGTTGCCGGGCGCCTGCGCGGCCCAGCCGCAATAGGTGCCCATGCCGCTCGTTTCGGTGCAGGCGAGGCCGGTCAGGAAGGCGATGCGCTCGCCGACGGTCTTCTCGGCGACGCGCTGAATGCGCTCGCGCACCTGGGTGGGCAGGCTTGCTCCTCCATAGCCAAAGAAATGGACGTTGGAGAACAGTTTGGCCGCAAGTTCGTGGTCGCGTTCGAGTTCACCGGCAAGCACGGTCCACGCGGACGGCACGCTCGTGAAGATCGTGGGCGCCACTTCGCGCAGGTTGCGCACGGTGCGCTCGATGAGACCCGGCAGGGGGCGCCCGTCGTCGATATAGTGGGTCGCGCCGAACTGGATCGAGCGGCCGAGGTTCAGCACGCCGCCAAGACCGTGGTGCCACGGCAGCCAGTCGAGGAACACGGGTTCGGTGTCGCGCAGGAAGGCGAGATTGTCGGCGTAGTAGGAGGCGACCGCCTTGAAATTGCGGTACGTGAGCGGAACGCCCTTGGGGGCGCCGGTCGAGCCGGACGTGAACAGGATGCGCGCCGTGGCGTCGGGCGTGATGGCCGCGCGGGCGGCGGCAATCGCGGCGCGGTGCGTGGCGTCCAGCTCGGTGCTTGCGAGCGTGGTCCAGCCGATCTGTCCGTTGCCGGCGCCGTCGACGGCGATCACCGTGGCGCCGGTGCCCTCGAGCGCGGCCAGCGCGCGCTCGAAGCGCGCCACGTCCTGCACGAACAGGGCGGCCGGCGGCACCAGGTCGCTGACGCCCCTGAGGCGCGCGAAGTCCTTGCTGAGCATGGCGTAGGCCGGCGAGACCGGTGCCGTGGGAATGCCCACGTACTCGGCCGCGAGCAGCACGATAGCCTGCTCGATCGAGTTGCCGGAGAGCATCATCAGCGGCCGCGTCTGGCCGAGCCCCATGTCGAGCAGCGCCGCTGCCACTGCTTGCACCTGCTGCCACAGCGCGCGCCAGCTCAGCCTGCGCCAGGCGCCGTCGCTGCCGCGCTCGCAGAACGCCGCCGTTTCGCCGCGCACGCCGGCCCAGCCTTCCAGAAAATCGGCGAAGCTGTTTTGTGCGATCGCGGGCGGTGAATTGGCAGAACGAAGGATCAGGCTGCCGTCGCTGCGCCGCTCGACGAGCGGGTGTCGCACGGGTATGCGGACTGGCCGGACGGGAACCGTCTGCCGGGATGGGGCCATCGACGTAGTCATCAGGCGGCGTCTCCTTGGTGCGTGTGCGCGGCCCTCGCGGGAGCGGCACATCGGATTTTTGGAGCTGCGCCACGCCTGTGTCGCCACGCGCAAACTCCTTGAAACAAAGAATACCGGGTCGCGTACAGGACTAAACCACCCGAACTGGGTAGCGGTGCGGGTGGGAGGGCCGGGCGCGCCCTCGAGGGCGCCGGCGATCTGGGTTCGGGGCGGGCGCGAAAGGGGTAAATGCAAAAAAAGGCGCAGGGAAAAGCGCGGCGGCTACTGGTCGAGACCCAGATCGCGCACGCGCGCGACGGCTTCGTCGCGGCTCGACACGCCGAGCTTTCCGTAGACGTTCTTGAGGTGCCACTTCACCGTTTCCGGCGAGATGCCCAGCGTGCGGGCGATCTTCTTGTTCGGCAGCGCCTGCGCGAGCAGGCTGACCACCTTCGCCTCGCGTTCGCTGAGCGCTTCGAGGCCCGCGAGCGTGGCGCCCGCCGTGGGCGCCGCGGCGCCGGCCGTGGCCGTGAGGCTCGCGGCGGCCTGGGCGGCCTGGAGCCGGTCCACGTAAAAGGCGAGCACGGACTCGTCCGCCTCGGCGCCCACGACCTGCCTCGCGAAGTCGACGACATCGGGGCCCGCGTCGAGGAAGCTGCGCATGAGGCCGAGCCGGTGGCCGAGGCGCAGCGCGTTCAGCGCGCTTTGCCGGGCGGTGTCGGCACGAGCGCGCCGGAAATCCACGAGCGACGACTGTAGACGAAAGCGCGCGACCTGATGCAGCCATCCATACTCGCCGCAGAACGCGGCCAGCCCGGGCAGATGCGCGGCCGCGCCCTCGTAGTCCTCGTGCGCGATGCACCAGTTCACGCGCGCCGCTTCGGCGAGGGCGTGGACTTCGCGGCTGGTGATGGGCCGCGTGGATCGCAACTGGGCCGCGATGGCGTCGAGCCGCGCGAGGCCGGACTCGGCGGCGTCGGACTGGCCGCATTGCAGATACCGCTGGACCTGGGCCGCGAGGCTATGGGCGACGAGTCGCGGCAGGCCGTGCCGCAACCCGAACTCTTCGAGCCGTTCGAGATATGCGAACGCATCGAGCCGGTGTCCTTCGGCCCAATGCGCCGACGAAAGCACTTTGAGCACGCGCAGCACGGAATCCGGTATCGACACGCGTTCGAGCACGTCGACGCGGTCCTCCAGCAGCTTGCGCGCGCCAGCGATGTCGTTGAACTCGTACAGCGCCTCGCCGAGCTGCGCTGCGGCGAAGCAGGCCGGCTCGGCCGCGCTGCTGCCGCGCTGGTCCGCCTCCGCGAGCACTTCGCGGCTGATGCGCTCGACCAGCGCGAACTGCCCCTCCAGCGCGTAGCTGAAGCCGATCAGGCAGCGGCCGTTGAGCACCCCGGCCGAGGTGCCCATCAGCGGCGAGCCGCCGATCAGCGGGCGCGTCGCATCGAGCTGCGCGGCGCGGGCCTGCTCGTACTCGCCGCTGCGCATATGGAGCCACGAGAGCAAGTTGTTGCGCGCGCCGATGGAGTAGGTATCGACGCTCGCGGGCGCGGCCAGGATCTCGGGAAGGAGAGCCCGCGCGCTGTCGGGATCGTCGCGCTGGACGTCCACGGCCATGCTCAATAGCGCGAGCCGGTAGCGCTCGCGCTCGTCGCTTTGGGGAATGTCGGCTTTGAGCCGCGCGATGCTGGCCGCGCACGCTTCGAAGTCGCGTGCGTACAGTTCGAGCTGCAGGCGCCACAGGCGCAGGCCGATATGCGCTTCGACCTCGGCGCGCGGCAACTGATGGATGAGCGAGACGAGCTTGCGCAGGTCGCCGTTCATCTGCAGGTTGCGGGCCACTTTCAGGACGAGGTTGGCGGCGGCGGCGGACTCCCCGGCCTGGAGCGCGTGGCGCACCGCTTCGTCGGGCAGGTCGTGATCGCGGAACCAGCGCCAGGCCGCGCGGTGCACGTCGCGCTGGAGCGCTTCGCTGCGCGCCGTGAAGCGCTGGCGCAACGTCTCGCGAAACAGCCGGTTGAGGCGGTACCAGGTCTCGTTGCCCACGCGCTCGATCTGCGCGATGAAGAGATTGTCGGTTTCGAGGCGCTCGAGCAGGGCGAGGACTTCGGCCGGCGACAGATCGTCGCCGACCAGCGCGGCGCACAGCGACGAGCACCAGCGCGCGCACACCGAGGTGCGAATCAGCAGCTCGGTCTCGCCCGGCGAGAGGCGTGCAAGCACTTCGCGCTCGAAGTATTCGGCGAACGCACTGGCGTCGTGCAAGGGCGTGCTGGCGGGCGGCTCGGCCACGTTCGCCGCGCCGCTGCGGGGCCGCTTCAGGCGCATCGCGAAGAGCTGCAGGCCCGCGACCCAGCCGTCGGTGATCTCGTGGATCTCGCGCGCGTCGCGCTCGCTCACGGTGCCGAGCTGCGCGCGCAGGTATTGCGCGGACTCGGCGAAGGTGAAGCGCAGGTCGCGCATGTTGAGCTCCAGCACGAGATCCTGGTCGCGCAGGCGGCCGAGCGAGACGGGGCAGGTGCCGCGCGAGACCAGCACGACATGCAGCGTGGGCGGCGCGTAGTCGAGCAGCCATTGGAGCGCCGCGTGGCTGCGTGGATTGGCGACGTGATGCAGGTCGTCGATGACGAGCACGAGGTCGCGCTGGCGCTCGGCGATGCCGCGCACCAGCGCGATCACGGTGCGCTCGACCGCTTCGTCGTCCACGCCGCGGCCGCCGAGGAGGCTCGCTTCGCGGCAGATGTCGGCATCGACTTGCGCGAGACTTGCCACGAGGCTGTCGATGAAGTTCGCGAGGTCGTCGTCGTCGGGGGAGAGCGTGAGCCACGCGAGGTCGAAGCCGAGCGGCAGCAACGCCTCGCGCCAGGCGATCAGGGTCGTGGTCTTGCCGCAGCCGGCCGGGCCCTGGACCAGGATGCAGCGCTTGCGCCGGGCCTCGATGAGCTGGGCGATCAGGCGCTCGCGCGCGACGATGCGCGTCTTGTTGCGGGGCGCCATGACGCGGGAGGCGATGCTGGGAGCAACGGCATGCTTTTCGGGCTGGCCAGCATCGGCTGGACGTGAACGTTGCGGCATCTGCGCGTGTGCCTTTCATTCGAGCTGCCGCCGAGTGACGGCCATGCCCGATGACCTGAGGGGGAACGGGCCATTGTAACGCAGGCCGCAGCGGGGCAAACACCGGGCGCGGCCATGCTGCACCGCAATGTCAACCGGCGGCCTGCCGCCGTCCCGCGCAACCCGCTCAGCCCACTCAAGTCGCCTGCGTCGTCCCCCCAGGCGACGCCTTCATCTCCTGCTCCTGCAGTTCGCGCCAGGCGATCTTGCCCGTTGCCGAGCGGGGCAGCTTCTCGACGATCTCGACGATGCGCGGCGCCTTGTAGTTGGCCATGTTGGCGCGGCACCACGCGAGCAGCGCGTCCACGGCGACTTCGCCGGCATCGGGCTTGAGCGCGACCACCGCCTTGACCGTCTCGCCGCGATGTGGGTCGCGCGCCGCGATCACGCAGGCCTCCAGGATGGCCGGGTGCGTGTGCAGGGTCGCCTCCACCTCGGCGGGCCAGACCTTGTAGCCCGAAGCGTTCACCATGCGCTTGAGCCGGTCGCGCATGCGGAAGTAGCCGTTCGCATCGACGCTCGCGAGGTCGCCGGTGCGGAAAAAGCGCTTGCCGTCCATCGCGAAGAAGCTTTCGCGGTCGGCCTCGGGCTTGTTCCAGTAGCCGAGCATGACCTGCGCGCCGTGCACGACGATTTCGCCCACCTCGCCTTCGGGCAGCGGTTCGAGCGAGACGGGGTCGACCACGCGCGCCTCCACGCCGTAGGTGGGCACGCCAAGATGGCCTGCGCGCGGCGCGTGCAGCGGATTCGCGATCAGGAACGCCGCGGTCTCGGTCAGTCCGTATCCCTCGACGAGCCGCAGGCCATAGCGCTCCAGCATCAGCCTGGCCGTGCTCTCGGGCATGGCCGCGCCGCCGCCCACCACCACGTTCAGACTGCCGAGATCGTAGGCGTCGAGTCCGGGCTGCGCGAAGAACTCCACCAGCATCGGCGGCGGCGCGGCCCAGAACGTCACGCGATGGCGCGCGATCATCGCGGCGGCCGCCCGCCGGTCCCAGCGCGGCAGCAAGACGATCGTCCCGCCCATGTAGATGGGCCCGTTGATGCCGTTTTGCAGGCCGAGCAGATGGAACATCGGCGCGACGGCGAGGAACGCCGATTCGGCGTGCGAGCGGCGCCACAACTGCGAGCCCGCCACGGAGACCATGACCGTGCGATGCGTGTGCATGCAGGCCTTCGGCTTGCCCGTCGTGCCGGACGTGTAGGGCAGCATGCAGAGGTCGTCGGGCGCGCTGTGGTGCGGCCTGGGCGCTTGCGAGCGCGCCAGCGCCTCGCTCCAGCGCGTCATGCCGGGCGGCAGCGCCGCGCCGTCGCTGCGCCGCTTGACCCAGTCGGGTATCTCGAAGCCGGCGTCGGCGGCTTCGCTGGTTTCGCTGGTTTCGTCATCGGGCAGGGCGTCGCCGTAGCTGTGCACGACCACGTGCCGCAGCGGCGTCGTGCCCACGAGCGGCGCGACCGGCCCGAGCAGCTCGCTCGCGGCGAACGCGGCCACGGCGCCGCTATCCTCGACGATATGGCGCACTTCGTCTTCGAGCAGCATGGCGTTCACCGGCACCACCACGGCGTTCGCGCACAGGATCGCGAAGTACGCGGCGATGAACTGCGGGCTGTTCTGGCTGAACACCAGGACGCGGTCGCCGCGCGCCACGCCGCAAACGTGCTGGAGATAGCCGGCCAGCCGTTGCGCCTCGTCCAGCAGCTCGGCGTAGCTGATGGCGCGCCCGTAGAAGTGGATCGCGGCCTTCTCCGGAAAGCGCCGCGCGCCGATTTCGAGGTTCTCGAACAGCGTCGTCTCGGGCGTGTAAAAGCGCTCCGGAACGCCGCCCTGCACGAAGCGGCGCTCGACCGCGAGGGCGCCGGCGGGCCGGTCCACGATTTCCGCCGGCGTATTGCCTTCAATCATTTCGTTCTCCTTGCGCATCGAGTGCTCAGAATGTCGTGTCGCCGTCGAGCAGGCGGCGGGCGATGGTGCGCCGCTGGATCTCCGAGGTTCCATCGGGAATCCTCATCGTTCGCGCCCAGCGGAACCCGGCTTCGAGGCGCAATTCGTTGGTGAGCCCCATGCCGCCGTGGATCTGGATCGCGCGATCCATCACGCGGCCCACCATCTCCGTCGCGGCGGCCTTGACGATCGAGACCTCCTTGGTGGCGGGGCGTCCTTCGTCGACGAGCCAGGCGCAATGCGCGATCATCGACTTCGCCGCGTAGATGTCCATCGCGCATTCGGCCAGCATGAACTGCACGGCCTGGTGATCGGCGATCGGCTGGCCGAAGGTCTTGCGCACCTTGGCATAGGCGAGCGCCTGGTCCAGTGCCCATTGCGCAAGGCCGAGGCAGGACGCCGCCATGGAGAGACGCCCCGCGTTGACGCCGTCGAGCGCCACGGCAAGCCCCCGGTCGACCGGGCCGAGCCGGTGGCTATCGGGCACGCGCACGTTCTCCAGCGACACGATGCCGATGTCGGCGCCCAGGTGGCCCATCACCGGGATCACGCTCGGCACCGAAAAGCCCGGCGTGGAGGTGGGCACGAGGAAGCCCGTGATGCCGCCTCGGCGGGCCGCCGCCTGCGCTTCGTCGGTGAGCGCGAAAACCATTGCGTAGTCGGCATACGGCGCGTTGGTGATCCACTGCTTGGTGCCGTTGATGACCCAGTGGCCGCCGTCGCGCACGGCGCGCGTGCGCATGGCGAAGACGTCCGATCCGGCGTTCGGCTCCGAGAGGCCGAAGCACAGGGTCTTGTTGCCGCTCGCGATGTCGTCGCGGCAGGTGTCGAGCACGGCCGGGTCCAGGTGCCGGAGCACGGGGGAAAGGCCGTTCGTGAACGGCGAGGGCAGCACGACCGTCTGCACGAGATGGCGCTCGGGCCCGCAATGCGCGTTGAGCCGCGCCTGAATATAGACCGCCGCCTGCGCGCCCAGTCCGCCGCCGCCGAGCGACTCATCGCTGAGCGCCGTGTAAAAACCCAGTTCCGCCGAGCGCATGCGCACGCGCCGCCGCAGATCGAGCAGCGCGGGGCTGTAGCGGCCCTGCTCGGTGTAGAGGGTCCGCTCGCTCGCGAGCGTGGCGCGATGCTCGTGCTCGAGCGCCGCCACTTCGCGGTCGATGAAGCGGATCAGGGCGTCGCCGAAATCGACCCATTCGCCTGGCACATCGAAATGCATTTCCGTCTCCTTATCTGTTCATGATCGGGTGTGCGTGCCGCACCGTGCGCAGGGCGCTTACGCGCGCACGAAAACCGGCACGGGCGGCCCGCCATCCGTCTGCGCAAACGTCACGCGCACCGGCTGGCCGATATGCACGGGCGCACGTTCCCAGTCGACGATGTGCGTGAGCAGCGTGATGCCTTCCTCCAGCGTCACGTAGGCGATGCAGAAGGGCGCGGGGCCGGCGCGCCGCGCGATGCTGTACGTGTAGACCGTGCCGCGCCCGCTCGCTTGCCGCCAATGCGTCGTGCCCATGCAATACGGGCACAGCGGCCGCGGGTACCAGTGCAGCCGCGAGCAGTCGTCGCACTGCTTCACGAGCAGGCGCTGCTCGCGCGCGGCCTGCCAGAACGGCGCGTTGTCGGGCAGCTCGGCCGGCGGCGCGAACACGTAAGCGGGCGTGCTGCCCGGCGTGTCGTTCGTGTCGTTCATCTCAGGAGTCCCGTTCGAGGATCAAGGTGGCGCTGCCGTGGCGCGTGCCCAGGTAGCCGCCCATCGCCTGCGCCAGCGCGAGGCGGCAGTTCGCGACCTGCACGGCGGGATGCGCCTCGCCGCGCAACTGGCGCACGGCTTCGATCACCTTGGTGATGCCGCCGCGATTCGCGGGATGGTTGTTGCACAGGCCGCCGCCGTCGGTGTTGACCGGCAGCCGGCCCACGCCCGCGATGAGGTTGCCGTCGGCCACGAAGCGTCCGCCTTCGCCCTTGCGGCAGAAGCCCAGGTCTTCGAGCTGCATGAGCACGGTGATCGTGAAGCTGTCGTAGATCGACGCGTACTGGATGTCGGCGGGCGCAACGCCCGCTTCGGCGAACGCCGTGGCGCCCGACACGCGCGCGGCCGACCAGCTGAGATCGACGGCGCCGCCCAACTGGCCCTTCACGGCTTCGCCCGCGCCGCGAATGCGCACGCTCGGGCGCGCGAGCGAGGCCGCCACTTCGGGCCGCGCGACAATGAGTGCGCCGCCGCCGTCCGTGACCACGCAGCAGTCGAGCCGGCGCAGCGGGTCCGACACGAGCGGAGATTCCAGCACCTCCTCCACGCTCACCAGCTTGCGCAGCATCGCATGCGGGTTGTGCTGCGCGTGATGGGAGGCGGCCACCTTCACCCAGGCCAGTTGCTCGCTGGTGGTCCCGAACTCGTGCATGTGGCGCATGGCGGCCATCGCGTAGAGATTGACGGTGACCGGCAGGTAGGGCGCCTCGAACGGCAGGTCGGGCAGATGCGCGCCCCAGTTGCGCGCCTGGTTGCCGCTGGAGCCTTCGGAGCGGGGCCTGCCCGCGAGCGTGATGAGCGCGATGTTGCACTTGCCCGCGGCAATCGCCTGCGCCGCGTGCGAGACGTGCGCGAGATACGCCGATCCGCCGAGGTCGGTCGAATCGACGTGCCGCACGTTCAGGCCCAGGTAGTCCACCATGTTGAGCGGACCGAGACCCGGGGCGTCGCCGGCGCAGAAGTAGCCGTCGATGTCGCCGAGGGTGAGGCCCGCGTCATCCAGCGCGCCTTTCGCGCACTCGGCGTGCAACTGGGCGACGGTCTTGTCCGGCGCACGGCGCGTCGGATGTTCGAAGGCGCCGACGATGCACGCCCTGTTGCGTATGCTCATGCACGATCTCCGGTAGAGCCGGCGGCTTCTTCTTCCCGCGCCGGCGCGCGCACGGCGCCTGTTGCGCGCAGTGCTTCGATTTCGTCGCCGGCATAGCCGGCGTCCCGCAGGATTGCTTCGGTATGCTCACCAAGCAGCGGCGCGCGCTGGCGCACGGCGCCCGGCGTGCGGCTCATCTTGATCGGCACGCCCGCGATGCTGACCGCGCGCCGCGAGCCCGGCTGCTCCACTTCCACGAGCATCTCGCGAGCGCGGAAATGCGCATCGGCGAAAATCTCGGCCGACGTGTAGACGGGCCCGAACGGCACCGTGCCGCCCAGGCACTGCGCGAGCGCCTCCTTGGTGCGCGCCGAGGTGAAGGCCTCGATCGTCTCGATCACGCGCGGCGCGTGCCGCACGCGCGCCTCGTTGGTCGCGAAGTCGGGGTCGCCGGCCAGTTCGGGCCGGCCGATGGCGGCGGCGAGCGCGGCCCAGAAGCCGTCGTGCGCGCAGGCGATCGACACCCAGCCGTCGAGCGCGCGAAACAGGCCGAACGGGCAGAGCAGCGGATGGCGGTTGCCCTCGGGCGCGGGCACGACGCCGCCATAGGAGGTCTGATAGACGATGCGCTCGCACAGCGCGAGCACGCAGTCGGTCATCGCCACATCGACGAACTGCCCTTCGCCCGCTTCGCGCGCGCGATGGACCGCCGCGAGAATGCCGATGCAGAGCATCAGCGCGGGCACGGTGTCGCCCACGCCGGGTCCGATCTTGGTGGGCGTGTCGCGGTCGGGGCCGGTGATGCCCATCATGCCGCCCATGGCCTGCGAGACCACGTCGTAGGCGGGCCATTGCGCATACGGGCTGGTGCCGCTGCGCGGGTCGCCGAAGCCGCGCACCGCGCCGTAGACGAGACGCGGGTTGGTCTCGCGCAGGCGCTCGTAGGAGAGGCCGAGCCGCTCCATGACGCCCGAGCGGAAGTTCTCGACCACCACGTCGGCGCCGGCGATCAGGCGCTCGGCAATCTCGCGTCCGCGCGCGCTCTTGAGGTCGAGCGCGATCGAGCGCTTGTTGCGGTTGACGCTCTGGAAATAGCCGCCGAAGTCGCGCAGCGTGTCGTCGTCCACGAACGGGCCGGTGCCGCGGGTGTTGTCGCCGCTCAGCGCTTCCACCTTGATCACGTCCGCGCCGTGGTCGGCGAGGATCTGCGTGCAGAACGGGCCGGCCAGCATCTGCGTGAAGTCGATCACGCGCAGGCCGGCGAGGGCGCCGCCGCCGCGCGAGTCGGACGAAACTGGATTCATGGTGGGTTCCGGAATCAGGCGGGAATCTTGCCGAGCAGGGCGTCCGAGATGATGCGCATCTGGATTTCCGAGGTGCCCTCGAAGATTTTCGTGAGCCGCGCGTCGCGCCAGTAGCGCTCGACCGAGCAATGGGTCGTGTAGCCCGCGCCGCCGTGAATCTGCAACGCCTCGCTCGTCACGCGCTCGGACATCTCGCTCGCGAACAGCTTGACCATGGCGGCGGCGGTGTCGCAGCGCTCGCCTTCGTCGATCTTTTCGCATACCGAATAAAGCAGCGCGCGGGCCGCTTCGATTTGCGTGGCCATGTCGGCGAGCTTGAAGCGGATCGCCTGGAAATGCGAGATCGGCGAGCCGAACTGCGCGCGCTCGGCCGCATAGGCGAGCGCATCTTCCAGGCCGCCTTGCGCGAGGCCGATCGAGCGCGCGGCGGTGTGGGCGCGGGCCGTTTCGAGGCCCGCCGTCGCGAGGTAGAACGCCTTGCCTTCCTCGCCCACCCGCTTGGACTCCGGCACGCGGCAGCCCTCGAACGCGAGCTCCCACGTGGTCCAGCCGTGGTAGCCGATCTTCGGGATCACGCTGCCCTTCACGCCCTCGGGCAGCAGGCCGCGCGGCTTTTCCACCATGAAGGCGCTGAGGCCGCGGTGGCGGGCCTTGGGGTCCACCTCGGGGTTCGTGCGGGCGATCACGAGGATGAAGTCGGCGTCGTCGGCGAAGGTGCACCAGTATTTGCTGCCGGTGATTTCCCATTCGTCGCCCACGCGCACCGCGCGGCACGAAATGTTCGCGACGTCCGAGCCCGCGTTGGACTCCGAAAGCGAAAAGGCGCCGAGCCATTCGCCGCGCGCCATGCGCGGCAGGTACTCGGCCTTCTGCGCGGGCGTGAGCGCCTTGAGCGCGCCGATCAGGCCATTGCCGCGCGCGATCAGGCTGCCGACGCTCATCCAGGCGCGCGAAAGCTGCTCGGCCACGAGACAGTACTCGTAGGCGCCGAGCCCGAGGCCGCCATAGGCCTCCGGAATCAGGATGGCGAAGTAGCCGAGCTCGGCCATCTCGTCGATCAGCTCGCGCGGAATCTTGCCCTTTTCCGGGTCGAGCCGCTTCGCGAGGGGCATGACGCGCTCCATGGCGAACTCGCGCGCGGTTTCCTGAATCATGCGCCGCTCTTCGGACAGTGTATGCACCTGACACTCCTTGATGATGATCGGAACTAGCTTCTATGTGCGTACATTTAGCCGTGGGGGGACGAGGGCTTGCAAGCCTTTTCCGGCCACCCACCCGAAGCGGGTAGGTAAGCGTAAATACGGGCTTTTGCGGCGCTCCGGCAATTGACAGCCGCTCGCCGGGCCGCGACTATGTACGGACAAATCAACCGCGCCGGCCGCATCGACCGGCTCACCAGGATTCACCCACGCGATGAGTCACGACCGATCCGGCAACTACTTCGAAGACTTCCGCCCCGGCATGCGGATCCGCCACGCCACGCCGCGCACGCTCACCGACGGCGAGCGCAGCCTCTACATCGCGCTGACCGGCAGCCGCGCGGCGCTCGGCACGGCGCAAACGGGGGCCGCGCAGCTCGGCCTCGCGCGCTGGCCGCTGGAAGACCTGCTCGTGTTCAACACCGCGTTCGGCAAGACCGTGCCGGACATCTCGCTCAATGCCGTGGCCAATCTCGGCTACGCGGACGTGCGCTTCCTCCTGCCGGTCCATGCGGGCGACACGCTTGCCGTGGAGACCGAAGTGATCGGCGTGAAGGAGAACTCGAACGGCCGCAGCGGCGTGGTCTACGTGCGCTCGAACGCGAGCAACCAGCATGGCCAGCCCGTGCTCACCTGGATTCGCTGGGTCATGGTGCACAAGCGCGATGCCGCCGCGCGCTGCGGCGCGCCCGTGGTGCCGGAACTGCCCGCGGCCGTGGCGCCCGGTGACCTGCGCTTCGAGGGCTACGGCGAAGCGGTCCGCCACATCGAAAGCGTGACGTGCCGGGGCGAGCGCTGGGGCGACTACGCGGCGGGGCAGCGGATCGACCATCCCGGCGCGATGACCGTGAACGACAGCGATCACAGCATGGCCACGCGGCTCTACCAGAACACGGCGAAAGCGCATTTCGACGGCTTTGCCGCCGCCGCGCGCGACACCCGGCGGCTCGTCTACGGCGGCCACGTCATGTCGATCTGCAAAGCGCTCGCCTACGACGGCCTCGAAAACGCGCTCTCGATTCTCGCCATCAACGGTGGAACGCACGTGAACCCCACCTTCGCGGGCGACACGATCGCGTGCGCCACCGAGGTGATCGAGCCGATCGATCTGGGCGTGCCGCATCTCGGCGCGCTGCGGCTGCGCATGATCGGCGTGAAGAACGCCACGGCTGCGTCGATCGTGTTTCCGGAGCGCCGCGAGACGCGCGCCGCGCATCCCGGGAACGTCGTGCTCGATCTCGACTACATCGTCGCCATGCCGCGCTAGCGGCGCATGGCTCGAGCATGTTCAAGAACGGTTCAGGAATTCAGGAGACTCCCATGGTTGCCACCCAACTTGCCACCCCTCATCCCCGCGAGGCCCTTTTTGCCGGCGAAAAGCCGTTTCCCGCGCTGGCCGCGTGCGAGCACTTCGCCGGCAGCGAGAAGCTGATCGCCAAGGCCATGGACTTGCAGGCCGAGCTCGGCCCCGTGTTCGACATCACCTGCGATTGCGAAGACGGCGCGGCGGCCGGCGACGAGCGCGCGCACGCCGAAAAGGTCGCGCGCATGATCGGCTCGGAGCGCAACCGCTTCGGGCGCGCCGGCGCACGCATTCACGATCCGTCCCACCCGGCGTGGCGCCAGGACGTGGACATCATCGTGGGCGAGGCGGGCGAATCGCTCGCCTATATCACCGTGCCCAAGGCCACGCGCGTGGACCAGGTGGAGAAGGCGATTGCCTATCTCGACCTCGCGGCGCATCGCGCCGGCCTCAAACGGGCGATTCCGGTGCACGTGCTGGTCGAAACGCACGGCGCGCTGCGCGACGTGTTCAGCATTGCCGAGCTGCCGCGCATCGAGGTGCTGGACTTCGGCCTGATGGATTTCGTGAGCGGCCATCACGGCGCGATACCGGCGGCGGCCATGCGCAGCCCCGGCCAGTTCGAGCATGCGCTGCTCGCGCGCGCGAAGGCGGACGTGGTGGCGGCGGCGCTCGCGAACGGCATCGTGCCCGCGCACAACGTCTGCCTGAATCTCAAGGATCCCGAAACGATCGGCGCGGACGCCCGCCGCGCCCGCCGCGAATTCGGCTTCCTGCGCATGTGGAGCATCCATCCGGCGCAGATCCAGCCCATCGTGCAAGCCATGCGGCCCGACTTCGCGGAGGTCAACGACGCGGCGGCCATCCTGCTCGCCGCCGCCGATGCCGCGTGGGGGCCGATCCAGTACGAAGGCGAACTCCACGACCGCGCGACCTACCGCTACTTCTGGAGCGTGCTGGAAAAGGCCAGGGTCACGGGAATGACGCTGCCGCCCGAAGCGGAGCAGCGCTTCTTTCCGGCTTGAGCACGAAGCGGGCATGAGCCGGGCGCGAACGTGGCGATGACCCGAGGCCCGGCCGCCTTGGACCGGCCTCGGGCCTGGCCGGACCCGCGTAGAATCGCTTTTCGCATTGCTTTTCAAAGCGCCCCTCAATTCAACCGCATCCCGCAAAAAATCGCCGCCGCCGCCATGCGCCGCATCCACGAATCCGACTCACCGCCCGCACCCGGCACTTCCACGCGCTACGCGGAACTCGCGAGCACCCTCATCAAAGCCATCGCCAGCGGACGCCACGCGGTGGGCAGCCTGCTGCCCACCGAGCACGAACTCGCCGGGCATTACGGCGTGAGCCGCCATACCGTGCGCGCGTCGCTCAAGCTGCTGCAGGATCTGGGCTACATCTCGCGCAGGAAGTCGGTGGGCACGCTGGTGGCGAGCGCCAACCCGCGCGCGGCCTACAGCCAGTCGTTCTCGACCGTCGACGACCTTGTGCGCGTGGCCGCCACGGAAGTGCGCGTGATCGAGGACGTGCGCGCCATCACGCTCGATCGCGCGGCGGCGCGCAAGCTCAACGCGCCGCTGGGCAGCAACTGGCTGCTGCTCGCGGGCACGCGCGTGGAGGCGCGCAAGGGTGGCCGCCCGGTTGCGTGGGCCGACATCTACATCGACGCCACCCTGGCTCATCTCGCCGACGCCATCCGCGCGCAGCCCGAGACGCTGGTGAGCTTCCTCGTCGAGCGCGAAACCGGCCGCGCCATCGCGGAGATTCATCAGGTGGTCACGGCCACGCTGATCGAAGCGCCGCTCGCCCTGGTGCTGGGCGTGACGCCTGGCTCGGCCGGCATGCGGCTCGTGCGGCACTACAAGGACGCGGCGGGCAAGATTCTCGAGATCACCGACACGATCTATCCGGCGAACCGCATCTCCATCGCGCATCAGCTCAAGCGCGAGCGTGTGCCGCTCGCGCCCTAGCTTGCGTCGTCAGATCGTCACCGACTTGCATTCGAGGAATTCTTCGAGCCCCTCGGCGCCGTACTCGCGGCCGTTGCCGGAGGTCTTGTAGCCGCCGAACGGCACGGTGATGTCGAGCATCGCGCCGTTGATGCGCACCGAGCCCACGCGCAGGCGCGCCGCCACCTTGCGCGCCCGCTCCGGGCTGCCGGAGGCGATATAGCCCGCGAGCCCATAGACGCTGTCGTTGGCGATGCGGATGGCGTCGTCCTCATCGTCGTAGGGAATCACCACCAGCACGGGACCGAAGATTTCCTCGCGCGCGATCGTCATGCCGTTGTGCACGTCGGCGAAGATGGTCGGCTTCGCGTAGAAGCCGCGCGTCAGGCCCTCGGGACGGCCCGGCCCGCCCGCGGCCACGCGCGCGCCTTCGTCGATGCCGATGCCGATCATCTTTTGCACCTTCTCGTACTGCGAACGATTGGAGAGGGGCCCCATGCGCGTGGCGGGATCGGCCGGGTCGCCCACCGTCAGCGTGTGCACGGTCTGCGCGGCAATGGCGACGGCTTGCTCGTAGCGCGCACGCGGCACCAGCATGCGCGTGGGCGCCACGCAGGTCTGCCCGGAATTCGCCATGCACTGCGCGACGCCGCCCGAGACGGCGATCTGCAGGTCGGCGTCGTCGAGGACCAGCAACGCCGATTTGCCGCCCAGCTCCTGGGCCACGCGCTTGACGGTGGGCGCGGCGCTGATCGCCACCTCGATGCCGGCGCGGGTCGAGCCCGTGATGGAGACCATGTCGACGTCGGCGTGAGAGGACAGGCGCGCCCCCACCACGCGGCCCTCGCCGAACACCATGTTGAACACGCCGGGCGGCGTGCCCGCCTCGTGCAGGATCTCGGCGAAGATCATGGCGTCGAGCGGCGCGATCTCGGAGGGCTTGAGCACCACGGTGCAGCCCGCCGCGAGCGCGGGCGCGACCTTGGCCGCGATCTGGTTCAGCGGCCAGTTCCACGGCGTGATGAGCGCGGCCACGCCAATGGGCTCGCGCCGCACCGTGCTCTTGCCGTGTGCGGTTTCGAACGCGTAGTCGCGCAGCGTGTCGAGCGTCGCGCGCAGTTGCGCGAGCCCGATCGGCGCCTGCAGCGCATTGCACAGCGAGATGGGCGCGCCGATCTCCTGGCGCACGGCCTGCGCGATCTCGGGCAGGCGGCGCTGATAGATTTCGGCGATGCGCTCGAGCAGCGCGATGCGCGCCTCGCGGCTCGATGTGGACCATGCGGGGAACGCCGCGCGCGCGGCGGCGATCGCGCAGTCGGCGTCTTCGACGGTGCCCATCGAGAGCGTGCCGGTCACTTCTTCCGTCGCCGGATCGACGATGTCGAAAAGGGCGGCGCCAGGCGAAGGCTGAACCCATTCGCCGCCGATATAGAAGCGGTTCAACGTGGTCATGGAGTGTGTCCTCGTCAGGGCAGACTGGTGGGAGGCTGGCGCTTCAGAACGGCCGGTCGCCGATCACCGTGGCGCGCATCATCTGGCGCACGGCCGGGAAATAGTCCTGGATGGCGTAGTGCTGGCACGAGCGGTTGTCCCAGAACGCAATCGTGTTCGGCCGCCACTTCAGGCGCACCTGGTACTCCGGCGCCTGGGCCTGGCGGAACAGGTACTGCAGCAGATCCATTTCGGCCAGCTTGAAGTCGAAGCCGAGGCGATAGCGCTCCACCGTCTTGTGGCCATAGTTGACCAGATGCGTCGTGAAGGCCTCGTTCACGTAAAGGATCTTCTCGCCGGTCTCGGGATGCGTGCGCACGACCGGGTGGATTGCCGGCGGGTAGCGCTTGCGCATCTCGTCGTGCTGGTCCTCCGGCACCACGATGCCGAACAGCGGCAGGAATTCGTGCGCGGCCTCGAGTTCGGCGATCAGCGTCTTGACGTCGTCGGGCAGGTTTTCGTAGGCGGCGACCATGTTGATCCACAGGGTGTCGCCGCCCACCTCGGGGCATTGCACACAGCGCAGCATCGAGCCCATCGAGGGAATCTCGCGCCACGACACGTCGGAGTGGTAGAGATTCTCGCGCCCGCGCTTCGACTCTCCCCGGCCCAGGATCACGAGCTCGGGATGATCGGGATGGTGCGGGAAGGTCGGATGCAGCTCCAGCTCGCCGAAGCGGCGCGCGATGGCGGCGTGCTGGGCCGGCGCGATGTCCTGGTCGCGGAAGAACAGGACCTTGTACTTCAGCAGCGCGCGGCGCAGCGCGAGGTAAGTGGCGTCGTCGAGCGGCGCGCGCAGGTCGATGTCGCCGATCTCGGCGCCGATGGTCGGCGTCTGGCGCGTGACGCTGAACGGCCAGCTTTCGGTTTGCGCCGGGCTCGTATCGGCCCGATCCGCCGCGGTTGCGGTTGCTTGCATGTGTCTCTCCATGATCGATATTGGAATGCCGCCGCGTCTGCGGCGGCTTTGCGGCGATGTGATGGCCGATGCATGGCCGCTGGCGAATGAATCGCCGTCACAAGCCGCCGGGTTTCGTGCGGATTCAAAGCGGCTTCAAGCGGGATTCAGGCAGTGACCGGGGCGGCTTCGCGCTTGAGCGTGCGCAGCGAGCGTTCGGTATGCAGCCAGCGCAACGCCACGAGCGCGGCCAGGATCAGCAAGATCGCGGTCACGAGGATGCCGAGCTCATACGCGTGGCTGCCCTCGTTCGCATGCGTCTGCACGAGCCGGCCCATCACGGCCGGCGCGACCACGGCGCCGAGACTGGAGACGGCGGTGTTGATCGCGACGATCGCGCCGAGCTGGGAGGCCGGCACCATCTCCGCGAGCATGGCGGGGGCAATCGAGAGACACAGCGTGGGCAGCGCGGCGGCAACGGCGTAGCAGAACACCTTCTGGATCGGCGTCAGATCGATGGTGGCCAGCGCGACGAACAGCAGCGCGCCGGCGATCATGGTGACGCTCGAAAGCCGCGCGCGGGCTTCGCGGGTGGAGGCGCCGTGCTTCATCATGCGCTGCGACAGCGCGCACAAGCCGATGTTGATGGGCGCCGCGAAGGCGATGACGAGCGCGAACCAGCGGCCCGATGCGATGCTGCCGAAGCCGAGGCCTTTTTCCAGGTAGGCGGGCAGCCAGGTGATGGTCTGGCCGAGCAGCCAGTAGACGACGAAGCCGAGCAGGAACACGGAGAGCACCGACGCATCGGTCAGGATCCGGCGGTACGGCACGCGTTCCGGCACCGCGCCGGCCGCATCCGGCTCGAAAGCCCCGTGCGATCCGTGCGCGCCGTGGGGCCGTTGCATCCGGCCGGCAAGCGTGCCTTCGCGGCCGAAGCACAGCCACAGCACGCACCAGACGCCGCCCACCGCGGCAAGCAGGAGGAAGTTGGCGCGCCAGCCCCAACGCAGCGTGACGAGCGGAATGCCGAGACCGGCCAGCATCATGCCGATTACGGCGCCCTGGTTGATGACGGCGACCGGGACACTGCGCTTCTGATCGGGAAACCACTTGAACAGGGCGTGAACCGAAGTCGGAAACGAAGGGCCTTCGGCGGCGCCCAGCACCACCCGGCAGACGAGCAGCGCGGCCGCGCTGCCGGTGAACGCCTGCGGCAGCTGCAGGATCGACCAGCTCGCGCCCATGGCAAGCAGGATCCAGCGTGTGGAGATGCGGTTCGAGAGGAAGCCGACGATGATCGTCGACGTGGAGAACAACCAGAAGAAGCTGCCGGCGACAAAGCCGAATTCGGCGGGCGAGAGATGCATGTCGGCCATGAGCGGCACGGCGACCATGCCGAGGACGATCTTGTCCAGAAAGTTGATCATGGCGAGTCCCGTGAGCAGGACCGTGATGGTCCAGGCGGACTTCGGCTGATAAGCACCTGATGCGGACATGGGCAATCTCGTGGTTCGGCTTGCGACGCAAAGAGGGTTGTGGGGGGACTCCGCCTTCCGGCTGCGCTCTGGCGTCGTGGTTTCGGCGTCGGGAGGCGGCAGATCCGCAATGGCGACGAAAGGCCGTGGCGACGAAGCTGTGGTGTTCGGGGTGTCCATCGTGGCTCCTTGACTTGCGGCTACGCGGGGAACGATGCAGCGTCGCGATTGCCGGTGCCAATCGACAGGTTAGGGACTGGCTACCCCGAAGCAACCACCCAGGGCGGGTAGGGCGGGAAGTCCCTGAGCATGAGGCGACGCAAGCATGCCGGCCGGCACAACGAGGCTCGCTATGCTTTTCTATGCGGTGGGCAGCGGGCTGGGCGCGATCGGCACGACAGCCCCCTACGCCTGGGCTGGCTGGCATGGGGTGTGCGTGCTGGGCGCCGCAGTCAGTCTGCTGGCGCTGGCGTTCTGGGCTTTCACGTTGCGGAGCATGCCCAATGCGGGCACGCGCGCTGATGTCTGAATGGAAAACGGCTCGAGCAACTGCTGGCGAGGCTACCATGCAGGTCTACGCCCCCAACCCAGCCCACGATGACCGCCAAAACCGCCTCTCCTCCCGCTCATTCACCCGGCCACGCACCTACGCTCGCCGTGGCCGGCGCGATTGCGACGATCACGCTGCGCCGCCCCGACGTGGCGAACCGGCTGGAGCTCGAAGACCTCGCCACGCTGCGTGCCCACCTGCGCGACGTGAACGCCCGGCGCGAGGTGCTCGTTCTGCGCCTGTGCGCCGAAGGCCGCCACTTCTGCGCCGGATTCAACATCGGCAACGTGGCGGACGGCAACGTGGGCGAAAGCTTCGGAGCGCTAGCGAACGAGCTGGAAGAGGCGCGCCCCGTGACCATCGCCGCCATCAACGGCGGTGTCTACGGCGGCGCGACCGATCTCGCGCTCGCCTGCGACTTCCGGATTGGCGTGCACACGAGCGAAATGTTCGTGCCGGCCGCGCGGCTTGGCTTGCTGTTTTATCGCGGCGGCTTGCAGCGCTACGTGTCGCGGCTCGGCTTGAACATGGCGAAGAAGCTGCTGCTGTCGGCCGAAACGCTCGATGCCGCGCAGATGCACGCCTGCGGCTTTCTCGATACGGTGGTGGCGCCCGAGGCGCTGCACGAGGAAGTCGAGCGGCTCAGCGGCGAGCTGGCCGAGATGGCGCCGCTTGCGCTCCTTGGCATGAAGAAGCATTTGAACCGCATTGCGCGCGGCACTTTCGACGCAGCCGGGTTTGCGCGCGACGTCGCGCAGGCCGATGCCTCGCAGGATCTGCGCGAAGGCGCGCTCGCCTGGAAGGAGAAACGCAAGCCGGTTTTTCGCGGCGAATAGAACGGTGAGACGACAACGGCCGGGCCTGCCCCGGCCCACGCGCTAAAGTTTGCCCGGCCATTGCCGTCAATCAGGGCATGGCGTGCGAACATCCGAAATATCCCGAGAACCGTTCGATCTGGGCCGAAGCGCGGGCACTGGAGGCCAGCATTCGCGCCATCAGGAAGGCTCAGGGCAAGAAGAATCCCGAGGATTTCCCGCCACGCAGCCCCGAATGCCTGGCCGCCATGAACGAGTTCGTACGCGATGTGTGCCGCGTGCTCGGAATCGATCCCGACACCCTCGGAGACGATGACGAGGACGCGGACGACAGCGACCCGCACGGCGCAGGCGCAGCCGGATAACGCCCGGCGTGGCCGGCACGATTACGCCGCGGAACGCCCGCTTTCTTCATCCGCGAGACGTTCGACCGATGCGGGTGTTAACCCTAGCTCGCGCTTGAACGCGGCCCAGCCATCCGGCGTGACCTGAACGGCCCGCGAAGACTGCGTGCGCCGCAACCAGCCCTTCGCGCACAGCAGGCTCAAGAACCGGACGCCAAGCGGGCCGGCGAGGTGATGCTGGCGCTCCGTCCAGTCGAGACATTGACGCGCGATGCCGTGGCGCCCCGGCTTGAGCGTCGCAACATCGAGCCCCAGATGAGCGAACCAGACCGCGCCGGCTGAAGTGACCTCGAGCCTGCGCTCCGCTCCCGGCGCGAGATAGCCGCGCTCCACCAGGCTTTGCGTGACGGCCACGCCAATCTGCCCGGCGAGATGGTCGTAGCAACAGCGCGCAAAACGCAGCTTTTGCGCTTCGCGGCCCAGCGGCTTGCGGCGCACGCTCCGGTTGGCGCTGATCGACGCCAGCCCTTCGAGCACTTGCGCAATGCGCGGGTTCGCGAGCCGGTAATAGCGGTGACGTCCTTCCTGTTCGACCGAGAGAAAGCCGCCGTCCAGCAGCTTCGCGAGGTGGCTGCTGGCCGTTTGCGCGGTCACGCCGGCGGCAAACGCCAGCTCGCCCGCGGGCCGCGCGCGGCCGTCGGCCAGCGCCATCAGCATGGCGGCGCGCGCGGCGTCGGCGATCAGAAACGCCGTGGCGGACAGATTGGGTTGATTGCTCATCGTGGCCCCCGAGATTCGACGCCAGCATATCGCCATTGCGCGCACGCATGCTTCGACAGGCATCGAAGCATCGAGCCACCCCATGCCCCGATACTGGAGACGGATACACAGACGGACCGTCGCACAGGGAGCCCGCGCGTGGACAACCGCATGAAGAGCCGCACGAGCAATCGCATCGTTCAGACTCCACAGCAACGCCGAGTGTTGCTGGCGACGAGCCTGAGCTACGTCATCGTCATTCTCGACACCTCGATCGTCAATCTCGCACTCGAGCGCATCGGGATCGATCTGGCGGGCGGCGTGTCGGGCTTGCAGTGGGTCTTGAACGCCTACACGCTGACCTTCGCAAGCCTCCTGCTGACCGGCGGCACGCTGGGCGACCGGCTGGGCGCGCGCAATGTCTACATCGCGGGCCTTGCGCTTTTCGCCGTGGCGTCGGCGTTGTGCGCCGGTGCGCCCGGCCTGCCGATGCTCATTGCCGCGCGCAGCTTGCAGGGCGGGGGCGCGGCGCTGCTGGTGCCCGCGTCCATGACGCTCATCAGCCATACATGGACGGGTGCGCGGGAGCGCACTGCGGTATTCGGCCTGTGGGCGGGGCTGGGCGGCGTTGCCCTGGCGTCGGGGCCGTTGCTGGGCGGCATCCTCGTCGCCGTGACGGGCTGGCGCAGCATTTTTCTGGCGAACGTGCCGATCTGCATTGCGGGCATGGTCATGGCCTTGCGTGTTGCGCAGGCCGCTCCGCAATTGCCCGTGGCCGCCGCGCGCAAATTCGATTTCGCAGGGCAGGCCGCCGGCATTGCGGCACTCGGCCTGCTCAACATTCTGGTCATCGACGTGCCCGCATACGGCTGGCAGCCACGGGTTGCCGCCGGCGCGTTCGCGGCCGGCGCTGCTTTCGTCGTCATAGAAACGTTGCGAGCGCAACCGATGCTGCCGATGAGCCTGTTTCGTCAGCCGATTTTTTCCGGCGGCGTGTTCGTCGCGATGGTGTCGGCTTTTACATGCTATGGACTGCTATTCGAACTCGGCTTGCTGTTGCAGCGGCAGCAGGGCTATACGCCGATACAGGCGGGCTTCGCGTTTCTGCCGCTGACGCTGCTGGTGCCGGTGGGGAGCTTGCTCTCGAAGCGTGCGATCGGCTGGTTCGGGGCGAAGCACCTGGTGGGCGGGGCCTGCCTGATGTCCGCTGGCGGATTTATCGGCCTCGCGGGGGTGGGCGCGGCGGCCCCGTATTGGCTGCTTGCGCTGCCGTTGCCGGCGGTCGGTCTGGCGGCGAGCCTCATCACGCCGGCGACGACCGCCACGCTCATGTCGGCGGTGCAAGACCGCCACGCCGGCATTGCAGCCGGTGTGCTGAACGCGGCGCGCCAGGTTGGCGCGGCGCTTGGCGTGGCGTTGTGCGGAACCCTGATTGCTGCAAGCCACGCGATCGCGCGGGGCATGCATGTGAGCGCCGTGGCAGCGGGGTTGTTATCGATCGTTGCCGCTGTGGTGTGGTGGCTCGCGTGCCGGACGACGCCCACGGCGGCAGTGCATCGATCGATGGAGCGGATTTTCAACGAGTGATCGGATGGTTGGGCAGTGCCGGTGCCGGCAAGCCTCCGATCGTCGGGTGCGCGCCGAGCGTATTCGCCAGGTCGTTCGCGACTCAAAAAAAAGCCCGCGCGAGCGGGCTTGTCATGTTTGACTGGATAGCAAAGCTGGCCGAGGGTGTGCCGGAAAGTGCAACGGCCTTGAATATTGCGTATATCGATTGGTCGGCACTGCAAAATGGCCGGCCTCGTCATTGCGGCACAGCGAACGGTGTGTCAGCGTTTGGTGACGCAGACGGCCAGGATTTCATATCCCGGGTCGGCGTGCTGGTTTGCCGTTTTCTCCGCTTCCTCATAGGAGAGAAAGGACGTGGCCTCTTCGATCGCCGGGGCCATGCCGATGTCGCCGTCCTCCGCAGTGCACAGGAACTGCTCGCCGGTCTTCACGACGTAGATGGTGGTCGTCATGTCTCCCTCCATCGTTTGCAGGGGAGCTTCCAGTCTAGCGCCGATCGTTCGGCAGATGGGCAGAGAGAATTGCGCAAACGCCCAGAAACGCCGGGTATTCGGCCGTTATCAGGTAGGTCGGCACGCTCTCGAGATACGTCGAGAAGCGGCCCTTTGCCTCGAAACGCGCACGAAAGCACGAGCGCGTGAACAGCTCGCCGAGCTTCAGCGCGACGCCGCCGCCGACGTACACCCCGCCGAGTGCGCCGAGCGTCAGCGCAAGGCTGCCCGCGAACGCGCCGAGGATCCCGCAGAAGCATTCGACCGTCTCGAGCGCGAGCGCGTCGCCTGCATGCGCGCGCTCGACGACGTACGCGGGATCGGCATGGTCCGCAACGTGCTTGTTGTCGCGTTCGGCGAGCGCGCGGTAGATCAATTCGAGCCCCGGTCCCGCGCACACGCGCTCGAACGACACGTGCTCGAACTGCTTGCGCGCGTACTGGAGCACGACATCCTCGCGTGCGTCCTGGGGCGCGAACGATGCATGGCCGCCTTCGCTGCCGAGCGCGATCCAGCGGCCGTCGGCCGGGATCAGCGCGGACACGCCGAGGCCCGTTCCGGGCCCCATCAGTCCGGTGACGCTGCTCTGCCGCTGCGTGCCGCCGCCGATCTGCACGCGCTGTGCGTCGGTGAGCACCGGCAGCGCCATCGCGAGCGCGGTGAAATCGTTGACGACGATGAGCGTGTCGAAGCCGAGCGCGCGGCGCGTCGCCTCGATCGAAAAGCGCCAGTCGTGGTTCGTCATGCGGACTTCGTCGCCGTCGACCGGGTTTGCGATCGAGATTGCCGCGTGGCTCACGCGGCTGAGCGCGACGTCCTTCAGGTACTGGCGGATCGCGTCGGCGAGCGCCGGGAAGCCGGCTACCGGATACACGCGGATCTGCGTGATCGTGCCGGGGTGCGTCTCGAGCGCGAAGCGCGCGTTCGTTCCGCCAATGTCCGCGAGCAGGCGCGGGCCGTCGGCGTGCGGGCACGCTGCGGCGTTAAGGGGCGCACCGGTAAGCATCGAACTGATCCCTGTTAATGAAATTGTAGCGAAATGAATATGCCTTTGACGTGGAGGTGTAGTTTAACTACACTCGTGCGCACTGAATAGCACCTGGGCAAAGAAAAAAGGAACGCGGGCGGTTCCCCGGCGCCCATCGAACGTTTAGAGCCCAGGAGACAAGTTAGTGGCTACGACCCCAATTCATGCACGACCCAGCAGCTCGGCAGCTGCAACCCGCTACACCACACCGCTGATCGTTCTGACCTCGCTGTTTTTCATGTGGGGTTTCATCACGTCGCTCAACGACATCCTGATTCCGCATCTGCGCGCGGTCTTCACGCTCAGTTACGTGCAGGCCATGCTGATCCAGTTCTGCTTCTTCGGCGCCTACCTGATCATGTCGTTTCCGGCAGGCTTTCTGGTCGAGAAGTTCGGCTACAAGCGGGGCATCGTCCTCGGGCTGTCGACCGCGGGGACAGGCTGCCTGCTTTTCTATCCGGCGGCGGCAAATGCGTCCTACCCGTTCTTTCTCGGCGCGCTGTTCGTGCTCGCATCGGGCATCGCGCTGCTGCAAGTGGCCGCCAACCCCTATGTCGCCGTGCTCGGCAAGCCTGAACTGGCCTCGAGCCGGCTCAACCTGACCCAGGCATTCAACTCGCTTGGCACCACGCTCGCGCCGTACTTCGGTTCGGTGGCGATTCTCTCGGTGGCGATCAGGAGTTCTGAGGAACTTCAGAAGATGAATCCCACCGAACTGGCGGCGTATGGCGTCTCGCAGGCGAGCGCGGTGCAAGTCCCGTACATCGGGCTGGCGATCGTGTTCTATCTGCTGGCCGTCGTCATCGCGCTGTTCAAGCTGCCGAAGATCGAGGAGCCTGCGCAGCCGGCCGACTTGCCCGACGACGGCGGTGCTTACCACGCCCACGAGAGCGTCTGGGCGTATCGCCATCTGGTGCTCGGTGCGCTGGGGATCTTCCTGTACGTGGGCGCAGAAGTCGGCATCGGAAGCTTCCTCGTTAATTTCATGGAGCAGCCTCACATTGCCGGCCTGCCGGTCGACACCGCCGCCAAATATCTGTCGCTGTATTGGGGCGGCGCGATGGTCGGCCGCTTCATCGGCTCCGCGTTGCTGAGCAAGATCTGCCCCGGCCGTTTGCTCGCATTCAACGCGTTCGTGGTGGCCGTGTTGCTCGCGATCGCGATTCTCGCGTCGGGCCCGATCGCGATGTGGTCCTTGCTCGCCATCGGCCTGTTCAACTCGATCATGTTCCCGACCATTTTCACGCTGGCGATCGACGGTCTCGGCAAGCATACCGGCGCGGGTTCGGGGATCTTGTGCATGGCGATCGTCGGCGGCGCGATCGTCCCGGTCATTCAGGGTTTCCTCGCCGATCACATCGGGATTCAATGGTCGTTCTGCGTGCCGGTGCTCTGCTATCTGTACATCGCCTACTACGGCCTCAACGGGCATTACGCCGACTTCGCGTCGCGCTGAGGCCGTGCCGTGGCGAGGTCGCGCGCATTCATTGCGTCGCGACCTCGAATCGCCGGGAAATTTCGACTGGTTGCCCCGGATCGGCTGCGATTGCGGCCATGATCGAAAATTAGCAGGAATCCGAACGTTGTTTGAGCAACACATCTATTCGATTCGTCGATTCCGTCCGATCGCGAGTGACCATGGCGGCTGCGCGCCAGCGATCGGAAACTGGTAGCGCACGCAACCTTTTCAGCGCAGCCCGCCAAGCGCGGGGGCAGAACGTCGGACACGGCCATCGCAAACTTGCCGCGAAAAAGGGACGTTGCAGATCCGTCACCCTGGCGGACCCGCCGATTGATCTTCGCGACGAAGTAGTCCATATTCAAGATGAATATCTTGACCACTTCCCATCGATTTACGGTATCCGACACCGTTTTGCATGACGTCGCCATCTGCTGCAGCGCGCCTTGATCCGCCTTGACCCGTTTTGACCTCGAGGCAGCGGCAGCCCAATAGATCTCTCTAAGCCGTAGCATTTCCAATGCGCAACGAACCAGGCCTGGGTAACGCTGGCCCGCGGCAGTGTTCCAGTTGTGGGACCAGGTTGGCAGGGCCGCTGAATTTCTGCCCCAATTGCGGCGCGAGCCAGTTGGGCGCATCGTCGCGCGAGACGATGAGGGCCGATCGTCCCTACGAGCCACACGAGGCCAATCACGGGCGACAATATTTCTACGCGATCGCCACCGTGGCCGTGTTCGGGTTTGTCGTCGCCGCTTACGTGCATTCGCATCGCAGTGCGCAGGAAATGGCGTCTGAAGCTCAGGTCGCGCAAGGGACCATTGCCGGGTTGCAGAACGCGTCTGCGACGCTGGCGGAAAATGCGCCAACGAGTGCACCGACGAATCCACACGCAAACGCGTCCGCCAATGATGTCGCGCCACCCGGGTCCGTTCCGTCTCCCGTGGCCGTACCCGTGGCCGTACCCGTGCCGGCGCCCGAGACTGCGCCCGAGACTGCGCCCGCGCCGCCACCCGCCCGGTCCGCTATG
Organism: Paraburkholderia sp.; assembly: GCA_035277805.1. GTDB lineage: Bacteria > Pseudomonadota > Gammaproteobacteria > Burkholderiales > Burkholderiaceae > Paraburkholderia. The sequence continues at coordinate 28,498 of DATEJU010000109.1, forward strand.
GCCGCGCCCATCACACCGCCTCATCGCGAGGTGGCGCCACGCACCGAAACCGCACGGCGGGGCGCAGCCTCGCTCAAGGCTCTTCGCGACGAACGCGCGGTCGCCATGAAACGCGAGGCGGGTTTGCGCGCCGACGTCGCCCGTAACATTGCCATGGCGCGCGCGAACCTCGACAAAAACAATCTCGGCCCGGCCCGCAGGTCCATCATGGCCGCGCTTGCCGAGCAACCCGGCAACGGCGAGGCGCTGGGAATGCAAGCCGAGCTGGCTTCCCGCGAGCAGCAGCGCGATTCCCTGCTGGGCTACGCGCGTCTGTGCGCGCGTCAGGCGGATTGGGTTTGCGCGTGGCATAACGCGGGCCATGCGCTGACCATCGATGCGTCGAACAGCGAGGCGAGGGGCTTGCTTTCACGCGCCATGGCCGAGCAAAGCGCAAAAGGCGAACGGGAGTTCGATCCCAGCCTGGACACCCAGTAGTTTTCTTTGCCACCCCAGCACGCAGCGCATGGGGGCTTCTCCAGCCTCCTGATTGCGACTCGAGCCGCCTTCGGTCATCAGGTGATTGAAGGCGATCGGCAACTTCCCAGAGCGATCAGTCATCTTCGGCAAACGACGCCGCGTCCAGGCGGACGCGCGCGTTTGTCAAGCAGCGATTGCGTCACGCGCTTTTTACCGGACACAGCCGCGCCGTGGTGGTATTTGCCGACGCCCACCTGCGATACGATACGTTTTTCGCCGCGACAGCGCGATGTTGCCTTGCCCCAGGGCTTCAATATTTTTCATTTTGCTTTCGGTGACGGGGCGTTGTCTCGACCATCCTGATTCATCGTCCCTTTCCACCAGGCTCGATTTCATGCTCAGCCCCCTCGCGCTATTCGGGATCTTGATCGTGTCCTGCACGATGAGCGTGGCTATTCTGGGTTCGCTGCGGCGCACGGCGGTGCCGGGCGTCGGCCGTTGGTGCATGTCCTATGCGCTATTGGCCGTGGTTTCGTCGGGCGTGTTGCTCACCGGCAATCGGCCGCGCCCGTTTGCGATCGTCACTATTTCGTTCATCACGATTGTGGCGGTCACGCTGCTGCTGCAGGGGACGCGTCAGTTCTTCGGCCTGAAGCCCGTGCGGCGCGCGGAACTGGCTGCGTTCGCCGCTATCTTCGCCACGCAGGCGTACTTCACGTGCGTCTCGCCCAACATCGGCGCGAGGGTCGTTGGCCTGTCCGTCCTCCTCGCCTATGGACGGATCGCGGTGGCCACCCTGGCGCTGCGTCACGCGCCGCACGATGGTGCGCGCTATGCCGCGCGATTCGTCGCGGTGGCGGCGTGGCTTGGCGCACTGAGCCACATCGCGCGCGCCGTGACGGCGCTTTCCGGCAGCGCGCCGCCGGTCACATTCGTGCAGCCGTCGCCCTGGAACGTCGTGCTGCTCGGCCTTGCGATCGTCTCGTTGCCATGCATGTCGATCGGCATGGTCATGCTCGCGCACGATCAATTGGTCCGACGAATGGAGCGGCTCGCGACGATCGACGAACTCACGGGCGCACTCATGCGCCGCGCGTTCGTGGAGAAAGCGGGTGTCCTGCTTTGCGCGGCGCAGGCTATGGGCAAGCCGCTCTCCATCGCCATTCTCGACATCGACAATTTCAAGGCCATCAACGACAGCTTTGGTCACGCCGTAGGCGATCGCACGCTCACGCACATCGGAACGGTGGTGCTCGGCCAGTTGCGCTCGTGCGATCTCTTCGGACGCCTGGGCGGCGAGGAGTTCGCCATTGTCTTCGCGGATACTCAAAAGAGCGACGCTGCGGGCTTGACGAATGCATTGCGGCTCGCGCTGGAGCGCTGGCCCGACGACGGCGTGTGCTGCACGTTCAGCGCGGGCGTCGACCGGATCGCGCCGGCCGACACGCTGGAGGGCGCCATGGCGCGCGCCGACGCGGCGCTTTACATGGCCAAGGCGATGGGACGCAATCGCGTCGTCATGGCCTCCGAGGTCGACGCGCCGGGCATCGCGGCGCCGCGCTGAGCGAGGAGGGGATCGCCGGGGCGGCTACTTGAAAGCGCCCGTGCGCTTCGTCGCGTCCGGCAGTTGCCGCGTTTCGCGCACCGAAAGCGGGTGCCACAGACGCGCGCCGCCTTCGATACCGCGCTCGTTCGGCACGCTCGCCACGTTCGGCGGCAAATCGAAAGTGAGCCGTTGCGCGTTGCCGCCGCCGATCCACAGCTTGTCGTAGTGCACGAGCGATTCGAGAATGCCGATGATTTTCTCGACCCGCTTGTTCCAGCGTTTGTTGCCGACCTTGCGGCGCGCGGCGTCGCCGATATATTCGTCGTACGCGAGTTTCTTGCTGACCGGATGATGGGCGAGCTCGAGGTGCGGCATCAGCTCGCCGTCGCGGAACATCGCCGTGCCCGCGCCCGTGCCGAGCGTCAGGACGAACTCGAGGCCGTTGCCTTCGATGGCGGCGAAGCCCTGCATTTCCGCATCGTTGATCATGCGCACCGAAGGATTGCCGAGGCGAGCGCCAAGCATCTGCGCGAGCGGCACGTCGCTCCAGCCTTCGACGCCGAGATGCGGCGCCGTGAGCACGTGGTTATCGCGCACGAAACCGGGAAAGCCGATCGACACATGCGTGGGCGGATATTGCTCGACGAGCGGCTTGACGAGCGTATGGAGCGTGTCGACGAGCAAGTCGGGCGAGCACGGATGCGGCGTCTCCACGCGCACGCGCTCGGTGCGCATCTTGCCGTCCGCGTCGATGATCGCCGCTTTCAGGCCGGTGCCGCCTATGTCGATGGCGAGGACGTTTTCGATGCCCCGCGATGCGGGCGCGCCATTGGGGGTGGTTTTTTTCGTCGCTGCTTTCGCGCCGGCTTTTGTGCCGGCATTCGTGCCTGTTTTTGCGCCCGCTTTTGCGTTTTTCGCCACGCTGTTTGTCCTGGCCACTCGATCCTCCGTTGATCGTATGTGCAGTGCGATGTTATTCGTTCCGGTACATCGGCTTCAGCTTTTCTTTAATTCGCCCGGCGTGAGCGTGCGCCACGCGCGGCCGTCCTGCCCGAGCAGCGTTTGCGCTTCGGCGGGGCCCTCGCTGCCCGCCTCGTAATCATGCACGTTTGGCGCCGCGCCGTCTTGCGGATGCAGCACGCCGTCCACCGCGGCCCACGCCGATTCGATGCTGTCGGCGCGCTGAAAGAGCGTCTGGTCGCCGAGCATGCAGTCATAAAGCAGCGTTTCGTAACCGATGTTCGCATGCTCCGTGAAGAAGTCATCGTAATCGAACGACGAATGCACTGCGCCGATCTCCATGACCGGCCCCGGCGCCTTCACGTTGAAATCGAAGCTCGTGCCGTGCGTTGGATCGATGCGCAGCGTCAGCACGTTGGGCGTCAGCGCGTCGACGGGCGTATCGCGGAACAGCCGGAACGGCACGCTCCTCAGCTGCACCGAAATCTCCGTGTGCCGTGCGGCAAGCCGCTTGCCAGTACGCAAATAGAACGGTACGCCGGCCCAGCGCCAGTTGTCGATCTTTACGCGGGCGGCGGCATACGTTTCTGTCCGGCTGTCCTTCGCGACATCGGGCTCGTCGCGGTAGGCCACGCCCGCCGGCCCCTTCGCATATTGCCCGAACACCACGTCGCCGGGCGTGAGCGGCTTGATCGCATCGAAGACCTCGGCTTTCTTGTTGCGCACCGTTTCGGCATCGAACGAATTGGGCGGCTCCATCGCCACCATGCAGAGCAACTGGAACAGATGGTTCGGCACCATGTCGCGGAACGCGCCGGTCTGCTCGTAGAAGCGCCCGCGGCCTTCCACGCCGATCACTTCGGACGCCGTGATCTGCACGCTGTCGATATATTCGCGGCGCCAGATGGGCTCGAACAGCGCGTTGGCGAAGCGGATGGCGAGAATGCTCTGCACCGTGTCCTTGCCGAGAAAATGGTCGATGCGATAAATCTGCGACTCGTTGGCGAAGCTCAGGATGTGCTGGTTCAGATCGCGCGCCGAGGCGAGATCGGTGCCAAACGGCTTTTCGATCACGACGCGGCGGAACGGGCCGTTGCCATTGGCGCCTTGCTCGAGCAAGCCGGCCTTGCCCAGACGTTCGACGATTGGCTTGAAGAAGCGCGCGCCAACTGCGAGGTAGAACACCACGTTGCCTCGCGCGTTGCCGCCGAGTTGCTGCGCGAGGCGCTGATAGGCGTTATCGTCCTCGAATTCGCCCGCCATGTATTGCAGACGCTGCGCGATCCAGTTCCATGCGTTCTCGTCGAGCTTGCCGGCGTGAAAGGTGCTCGCCTTGTCGGCGGCGAACTTCTGCAGCGCGTCGTGCAGATCGTCGCGCCATTGCTGGGTCTCGCGCTCGCCGTGATTGACGCCGATGATCTTCATGCCGCCGTCGAGCAGGCCGTCGACGGCAAGGTTGTACAGTGCCGGCATCAGCAGGCGTTTGGTGAGGTCGCCGCCCGCGCCGAAGATCACGAGCGTGCAGGGCGGAGCCGGGTGCTTGCCGGCCGCCGAGGCGGGCGCGCCATGTGGATGCGAGGCCAGCCTGGCGCTGGCCGGCTTGCGGGAGGAGCCGTTGGTGGGCTCGTTGCTGGGCTGATCGGTCGACATGATTTCGCTTCTGTGGTTCGGAATCACTCGGGTTAGCAAGCGCGATACCTTGAATGACCGCATTACCGGGTGCGCAGTTCAATCTGTTAAGCCGGGTCGCGCCGCGCGCCGGCAATGAAGGGGTTTTGTAATATTTTCAATGGCGGATCACATGGCTGAGCGTGACGAAATCAAAGCCCTCGTGTTCGACGTATTCGGGACCCTCGTCGACTGGCGAAACGGCGTCGCGCGAGAGGCGGAATTGTTTCTGGATCGGCACGCACCGGGCCTCGACCCCTTCGAATTCGCCGATGCGTGGCGGCGCGAATATTCACCCGCCATGGAAGAGGTCCGCAGCGGCCGCAGGCCCTACGTCCGGCTCGATGTGCTGCATCGCGAGAATCTCGTCAAAGTTCTGGATCGCCATGGGATCACCGGTGTCGCCGACGCGCAGATCGATGCGCTCAATCTGGCCTGGCACCGCCTCGACCCCTGGCCCGATACCGTCGAGGCGCTCTATCGCCTGAAGCGGCGCTTTATCATCGCGCCGCTGTCGAACAGCAACATTCGCCTGATGGTGGATATGGCCAGGCGTGCGGACTTGCCATGGGACGCCATCCTTGGCGCCGAGGTTGTTCGCGCCTATAAGCCGTCGCCGCAGGTCTACCGCGAGACGGCGGAGATTCTCGGGCTCGCGCCCGCCGAGCTGTGCCTCGTTGCCGCCCATAACGGCGATCTTGCCGCGGCACGCCGGCTTGGCTTGTCGATGGCATTCGTTGCGCGCACAACCGAACACGGCGCGCACCAGAAGACCGATTTGAAAGCGGAGCAGGCGTGGGATTTCGTTGTGGACGATCTACTGGAGCTCGCCGAACAGCTCGGCTGTGCTCAATAACGGCAACGCGTAACCGTAGCGACAGTGGCAGCGGGAACGCGCAGCTAACATGGCCCCGTTTGCGGGGCCGGTGGCTTTCGTCTGAGGATCGTTAAGCCAGGGTTAAGCCTGAGTCGAATAGAATCGAAAGGTATTCATTCAGGGTGCGTTCACCCAGGAGACTGCCAATGAATTCCACGGCCAAGGATGCAGTAGACCACGCGCTTAGCAAGGTTCCGGAGCTGACACTCGGGTTCTGGATCGTAAAAATTGCCGCAACCACGCTTGGCGAGACCGGCGGCGACTGGGTCACGATGTCGTTGAACCTCGGTTATCTCGTCGGCACGCTGATCTTTTTCGCCGCCTTCGTTGTCCTGGTCTCGGCCCAGGTTCGCGCGCGAAAATTCCATTCTTACCTGTACTGGGCCACGATCGTTGCGACGACCACGTTGGGCACGACGCTGGCCGACTTCTGCGACCGTTCGCTCGGCCTGGGCTACCCAGGCGGCGTTTCCATCATTGTCGTGCTGCTCGCAGCGAGCCTTGCGATCTGGCATCGCGTGGAAGGGACGGTCTCGATCGAGAGCGTCGCGACGGTGCGGGTGGAATGGTTTTACTGGACGACGATTCTCTTCTCGCAGACGCTGGGCACTGCGCTCGGCGACTGGGTCGCCGGCGACGATCGCGGTGGCCTCGGGCTGGGCTATGAAGTGGGCGCGGCGATCTTCGGCGCGGGGATCGTTGTCATCGGCTTGCTCTGGCTGTCCCGTCGTGTGTCGCACACGACGCTCTTCTGGGCCGCATTCGTGCTGACGCGTCCGCTTGGCGCGACGCTGGGCGATCTGCTCGACAAACCGATCGCGCAAGGCGGTCTGGAGTTCAGCCGGTTCTACGCGTCGGGCGTGCTGTTCGCGTTCATCGTCGTGTGCATCATGCTGATGCCGCAACGCGCGGCGCGGCGCATGTCGGCAGCGTGACGGGCCGCTTCGCGGCAAGGGCTGCGGCGATGAACTGCCCGGACCCGGTTCTTGGGCGTTCCACTCGCGCCGCAGCCCGCGCCGCAAGTCACCGCCAATCGACGCAAGGTCTTCTGTGCATCGTGCTCAGTGCGTCGTCTTCAATCAGACGCACTCGCATATCGCGGTGCTATTCCAGTTGCAGTCAGTGGTGACCGTACAAGGTACCCGGCATGCCATTCGGGACATTCGGGAGCCGCTGGCCAGACTGCGCCATGGCGTCCGCGGCACCGCCGTAACTCGCATTGGTGTTGCTTGCCGCGGTGCCCTGCGCGGCCATCCGGTTCTCGGCAGACTGGATATCGGCCGGATAGTGCGTCTTGTTTTGTCTGTAGCCAGCCTGATCGAGCCGGACCAATTGACCCTGCACCTGGGCGCGGGTCATCGAGTCGCTGGTCGACTGCGCGAACGACATAGCCGGCGTGGAGACAGCGAGTGAAAGGGCGAGCATCTTGATGATCGTATTCATGAGTAACTTCTCCTTGATTCGCCTGTAGAGCGTGCTGGCTTGTTGCTCCAGCAGTTTTAGTTTGCTGCCGCCCGCCTTAAGAGACAGTTAACGGCATACGCGAAAGGGGGACATACCCGTCTACGCGGCTTTCGAGGTGACGAATTTAATCAGGACTACGGCATAATGTTCGGCGAGCTGCTTTCGGCTATGGTCAGGAAACGCATGGTCGTGCTCCGTGAATGACCTGGCACGACGTCTGCTCTCCTGCTTGCACCGCGCAAACGCCGATGTTCGTGGTGGGGACCGAGCGCGATCACGTGTCGCCGTGGCGCTCGGTCTACACGCTGCACCTGCTCACGCATAACGCGCCGACCTTCGTGTTGACGGCGGGCGGCCACAACGCGGGCATTGTGTCGGAGCCTGGGCACCCGCGCCGCTACTACCGTTGCGCGCCGCGCCGGGCGACTACGTGCTCGGAACGTGAGTGCTGGCGGCGTGCCGGCTCGATCTGTGCGAGCCGCCCGAACCGCTGGACCTGCTCGATCTGGTCGACCGGTTGGCTTCGCCCGCTGCGAACGCCGCTTGCAGCGCCGGGTGCACCTCATTGCGCCAGCGCTCGCCGGTGAAGAGCCCGTAGTGGTCGCAGCCGTCCACGTCGAGACGCCGCCGCGCGCCCGGCGCGATGCCGCTGCACATCTCCAGCGCCGCATGCGTCTGTCCGGCGCCGGTGACGGCGTCGCGTGTTCCCTCGACGGTCAAGAGCACGACGTCGCGCAGCGCGGCCGGATCGACGAGCGTGCCGTCCGCGCCATCCACGCGCCATGTCCGGTTCGCGAGCCTTGCCTGCTGGAACACGACATCCACGGTGTCGAGAAAATACTCGGCCGGCATGTCGATGAGCGCGACGTACTCGCGCAAGGCCCGGCGCGCATCGGCGAGCGCATCGGCGTCCCAGCGGCATGTCGCTTGCGCGTAGCGCTCGATCAGCGAGAGGAAGCGATGCGGGTAGACGATCGCGATCTCGGCCTGTTGCAGCCAGGCCGGAAACACGTGCCGGCCGCAGCCCGCGAATCCGGCAGGGACGACATCGACCAGATGGCGGCGGCACCAGTCGAGCGAATGCGTTCTGGCCGCGATGCCAAGCGTGCCCGGATTGCGGCGCGCGTCGAGCGGGCCGCCGATCAACGTGATGCTCGCGGCAGGCGCGAGCCGCCGCTGCGCGCGCAGCGCGAGCGCGCCGAGCGCAGGAACGGTCGACTGGCAGACGGCGACGGCGTGCAGCGGGCGGCCGTCGCGCGCGAGCGTGTCGACGAAACCGTCGAGCAGCGTCACGTATTCGTCCAGGCCGAAGCGTCCCGCGGCAAGCGGCACATCGCGCGCGTCGGCCCAGTCGGTGAGGTAGACGTCGCCGTCGGCGAGCAGGGCCTCGACGGTCTCGCGCACCATCACGGCCGCATGGCCGGCGAGCGGCGCGCACAGCAGCACCGCGCGCCGGGCCTGGGCGCGTGTGGAGCGACGTGTAAAGCGGCGCAGGTCGCAGAACGGCGTATGCGCGACGATGTGTTCATCGACGTCGTAACGATGACCATCGAGCGTAACGGAGTCGATCGCGAATGGTGGCCGGCCGGCGGCGAGGCCGAGCAGCGGCTCGAACCAATCGGCATAGCTGGGCGGCGCGGTATCGGGCGATATCGCAACCGGCCACGCGTCGTATGCGTAGCCGGCCGCTGCGTGCCATGCACGCCACCATTGACGCTGCTGTTCGACAAGGGCATACCACATGGTTGATCTCGTTGGCCTGATTGACGGAGCGCCGCGCCGCTGTCCGGCGCGATGCGGACGGACCGCGTGCCGGTGCGGGCAGGGCGCATGCGCGCGTGGTACCTGAATAGTATGTGTACGGCCCGAACGCTGCGCATGCTGCGTGCCAGACACGCACCGGCCAGGCGCGCGGCGTGTGCCAGTGGAGGGAGATATGCAAACGTTGCAAGTGGATGTTCCAGTCGATGACGTGACGCTCGCCGGGACGCTGGAGATGGCGGAGGCGGCTCGCGCACTCGTCGTGTTCGCGCACGGCAGCGGCAGCAGCCGGTTCAGTCCGCGCAACCGGCAGGTGGCCGCGGGGCTGCACCGCGCGGGCTTCGCCACGCTGCTGTTCGATCTGCTGACGCCCGACGAGCAGCGGCACGACAGCGTCGACGGTGCATATCGCTTCAATATCGCGCTGCTCGCGCGCCGCCTTGGCGGCACGCTGGCGTGGCTTGCGAGGCGGCCGGATGTCGGGGCGCTGCCGGTGGGGCTCTTCGGTGCGAGCACGGGCGCCGCGGCCGCGCTCGTTGCCGGGGCGCAGGCGCGCGGCGTGGGCGCCATCGTGTCCAGAGGCGGGCGGCCGGATCTCGCGGGGGCGTCGCTCGCTGCTGTCGCCGCGCCGACCTTGCTGATCGTCGGCGGGCTAGACGAGACGGTGATCGGCTTGAACCGCAAGGCCGCCGGGCAACTGACCTGCGAGCATCGCATCGAGATCGTGCCCGGCGCGACCCATCTCTTCGAGGAGCCCGGTGCGCTCGAGCAAGTGACGCGCCTCGCCCAGGCGTGGTTCGAGCGCTGGCTCGGCGGCGCCGCCTCGCGTTGAGCTTATCGCCCCGGTCGCCTGAAAATCATCAAGGTATGCGAAACTTTTTTTTGCGAATCATCGAGCGGGAGCGGTGCGCCCGGGATCATTCGAGCGGGAAGCCGCCTTCGAACGACGCCCGCAGGAACTCGATGAAACGCGTGACGGCGCGCGGAACATGCACCCCGTACGGGCGTACCACGTGCAATTGCGAGGCGAATGCGCCCACCGGCCGCCAGTCGGCCAGCAGCACGACGAGCTTGCGCGCCTGCAATGCCGAATGAGCGCTGAAGTCAGGCAACAGCGCGATGCCGAGATGCTCGAGCGCGGCGTCGCGCAACGCCTCGCTGTTGTTGGCCGCGAGCGGGCCGTTCACGGTCACGCTCACGCGCGACTGCCCGGCGCGGCGGCCCGCCTTCTCGAACGACCACACGCCCGAGCCCGTCGCGCGCGGGTAGTAGAGGCAGTCGTGCGCGGCGAGATCGGCGGGCGTTTTCGGCGTGCCGTGCTTCTTCAGATAGGCGGGCGTTGCGGCAATCACCGAGCGGATGTCGCAAAGCTTCCACGCCACGTGGGTTTCCGGCACTTGCGCGCTGTGGCGGATCGCCAGGTCGAAGCCTTCGCTCGCGATCGAGGTGAGCCGGTCCGAGAGCTCCAGTTGCACGCGAACCTCGGGGTTCGCGCGCGCGAATTGCGCGAGACGCGGCACCAGCTGCTGGCGCGCGAACGCGACGGGCGCCGTGACGCGCACGGTGCCGCGCGGGACCTCGGCCATCTCGCGCACGCTCGCGAAGCTCGTTGCGATGCGCTCGAATTCCTCGCGCGTTTCTTCCACCAGCCGCTGGCCCGCTTCGGTGAAGCGCACGCTGCGCGTGGTGCGCTGCACGAGCGCGACGCCGGCCACGCGTTCGAGTTCGGCAATGCGCTGGCTCATGGCGGCCTTGCTCACGCCAAGGCGCGCCGCGGCCGCCGTGTAGCTGCCTTGTGCCGCAAGCACGTTCAGCCAGTGCAGATGCATCCAGAGCGCCTCGACTTTCTGCGTATCCATGCGAGCGTTTCCTGCTGTCCAAACCGGGAAATGACGCCGATGATAGCACCGCGCGCCGCCATTTTTTTCTGGCGGCGACGGAGATTGTTCGCTCATGAAAACAATTGGAGAACTTGCGGCGAATGTGGCATGGGTTTGCTCAGGCTTGCGCCCTCACGCGCAGAACGTTTTCGCGGTTTCCTCGGCGGCGTGCCGCAGATCGGGCACGAACGCGAGCAGATCGTCGAGCGTGAGCCGCCCGACCGGCGCCTGAACGGCGATCGCCGCGCACGCGCGGTTGCGGTCGAGCATCACCGGCACGGCAATCGCGATCAAGCCCTGCAAGTGCTCCTGGTTGTTGATTGCGAGCTGGCGGCGGCGCGTGGCCGCCAGCTCCTTGCGCAGCGCGTCGCGGTCGGTGATCGTGCGCTCGGAATGAGCGCGCAGCGGCAGCGTTTCGAGCATGCGCTCGCGGCGCTCCTTGGGCAGGAAGCTCAGCAGCAGCTTGCCGCTCGCGGAGCAGTGCAGCGGCACGTGCGAACCCGGCTGCAGATGCATGCGCAGCGGCCATTCGGTCTCCACGCGGTCCACGTAGACCACGTCGTTGCCCGCGAGCATCGTGAGGTTGCAGGTCTCGCCGATCTTCTCGACGAGCGCTTCGAGCAGCACGTGCCGCGCGGCTGCCGGTCCGGCGTGCATCAGCACGTTCACGGCCATCATGCGCACGCGCGCGGAACACTCGTAAAGCTTGTCGTTGGCGCCGCGCGTGATGAGCCAGGCGTCGGTGAGCTGCGCGAGAATCCGGTGCACGGTCTGCTTGGGCAGATCGAGCGCATGCACGAGATCCATCATCGATAAAGGCTGGCCCGCCTGGGCGAGCGTCTCCAGCACGCGGAACGCGCGTACGGCCGCGGCATTCGATTGATTCGAGGTCGACACGCTGTCTCCCGTCTGATGCAACGCTGAAAGCGCAAGTGCGCGGCGAAACGTTTGCAGTGCTGCGTGGTGCCATTGTGCATCTGATGACGCATTTTTCGGGACTATGGAAAGTCCCGAAATTTGCAATTTCCGCTGCGCCGTTTCCGCGAGTGGGCGATTACACGGGAAACGGGACTCGCCGGCACGCGCCGATGAATAGATTGGCACTACAGCCAACTTATCGATCGGGAGTGCAGCCGATGAATGTCAGGGACACCATTGCCGCGGGCGCCACGCGCGAATCCGCAGCGCTCGGTGCGCAGGCCGAGGCGCAAATCGCGGGGCTCGTCGAGCGCTCGCGCGCCGCGCAGCAGGCCTTCGAGTTCGCGGGGCAGGAGACGCTCGACACCGCGGCGGCCGCCGCCGCGTGGGCGATCATGGAGCCCTCGCGCAACCGCCGGCTCGCCGGGCAGTCGGTGCGCGACACGGGTCTTGGCAACGCCGACGACAAGTTCCGCAAGAACTACCGCAAGACGCTAGGGCTCTTGCGCGACCTGCACGGCCAGAAGACCTGCGGTGTGATCGCGCGCGACGAGGCCACGGGCATCGTCGAGATCGCGCGCGCGGTAGGCGTGGTGGCGGCCATCACGCCGTCCACCAATCCGGCCGCCACGCCGGCCAACAAGATCGTCAACGCGCTCAAATGCGGCAATGCGGTGATCGTCGCGCCCTCGCCGAAGGGCTATGACTCGTGCGCGCTTCTGATCGAGTTCATTCACGCGCAGTTCGCGAAGGCGGGGCTCGACCCGGCGCTCGTGCAAATGTTGAGCGCCCCGGTGAGCAAGGCCGCCACGGCTGCGCTCATGCGCGAGGCCGATCTGGTGGTCGCGACGGGCTCGCAGGCGAACGTGCGCATGGCCTACGCGAGCGGCACGCCGGCCTTCGGCGTGGGAGCGGGCAACGTGGCGTCCATCGTCACGCGCACGGCGGACCTTCGCGATGCGGCGCACAAGATTGCCGCCTCCAAGACCTTCGACAACGCGACGAGCTGCTCGTCGGAGAACAGCGTCGTGATCGACGATGCGGTCTACGACGCCATGTTGCGCGAACTGGCCGCTTGCGGCGGCGTGCTGCTGAACGCACGGCAGAAGGCGCAATTGCAGGCGGCGATGTGGAGCGACGGCAAGCTCGCCGCGCGCTGCACCGCGAAATCGGCGGCACAGATCGCGCGCATCGCGGGCCTTGACGACGCAACTGCGGACATAACCGCGCGCGAGCCCGCATTCCTGATGGTCGAGGAGACCGGCTTCGGCGCGAGCCATCCGTTTTCGGGCGAGAAGCTCGCGCCCGTGCTCGCGGTCTATCGCGCGCGCGATTTCGACGCTGCCACGGGCATCGTGCGCAGCCTCTATGCGTACATGGGCGCGGGCCACTCGGTCGGGCTGCATACGAGCGAGCCGGGCGAGGCCGTGACGCTGGGCACGACGCTGCCGGTGGCGCGCGTGATCGTCAATCAGGCGCACTGCTTCGCAACGGGCGGCAACTTCGACAACGGCCTGCCGTTCTCGCTCTCGATGGGCTGCGGCACGTGGGGACGCAACAACTTTTCGAGCAATCTGGGCTTTCGCCAGTATTTGAACATCACGCGCGTGGCGTATCCGATCGAGGAGCGCGTGCCCGAGCTCGATGCGCTGCTCGGCGACTATTTCTGGAGATTCGGCCAATGAGCGCGCCCGCGACGATCCGCGCGCTGATTGAGATGCGCGCCGCGCAGTATCCGGACAAACCCTTCCTGCTGGCGGCGTCCGATGAAGGCGCCGAGGGTGCCGATCTTGCCGATGCAGACGCCGCAAGCACGACGCTCACTTTCGGCGAACTGCACGAGCGCTGCCGCGCGCTCGAAACACGCTTTCGCGACGCAGGCCTGAAGCCCGGCGACGTTGTCTCGGTCATGATGAGCAACGGCATCCAGACGGCCACGCTGCTGCTCGGCGCGATGTACAGCGGGTTGATCGCGCATCCGCTGAACCTGCTGTGCCAGCCCTCACAGCTCGCCTATATCGTGGAGCATTCGGATTCGCGGATGATCTTCGCGAGCGCGCAGACGCGCGGCGCGCTTGCGGCGGCGCTTGCGGCGCTGCGCGAACAGGGCATGACGCGCGACGTCGCGCTCGTGCGCACCGAGCCGGACGCCGTTGCGTTGCCCGCGCTGCCGGTACTGCCGGCGTTGCCCGAGCTGGAGACGGCGGCGGCGGACGTTGCGTCCACGTGGGCCGGCGCGGACCCCGGCACCGAGGGCGCAACCGAGGACGCACACCCGCGACCCGCCGCCGAAGCCGCCGATATCGCGCTGCTGATGTACACCTCCGGCACGACCGGCGCGCCCAAGGGCGTGCTGCTGAGCCACCGGAATCTGCACGCGAACGCGCGCAATATCAGCGCCGAGCATCGCCTGGGCACCGAAGATCGCGTACTGGTTTCGCTGCCGCTCTATCATATCAACGGCCTCGTCGTGACCTTGCTCGCGCCGCTCTTTCACGCGGGCTCGGCCGTGCTGACGCCGCGCTTTTCGGCCGGCACGTTCTGGCGCGACGCGGCGCGTTACAGTTGCACGTGGATCAACGTGGTGCCGACGATC
>DATEJU010000110.1:0-2846 GCA_035277805.1 Paraburkholderia sp.
CGCCGATCAGGATGCGTTCGCGCTGCGCAGCCAGCAGAAGGCCGCGCGCGCGCAGGCCGATGGCACGCTCGCGCAGGAAATCGTCGCGGTGACGATCGCGCAGAAGAAGGGCGATCCGCTCGTGGTGTCGCGCGACGAGCACCCGCGTGAGACGAGCCTCGAGACGCTGGCAAAACTCAAGGGCGTCGTGAGCCCGGATGGTTCGGTCACCGCGGGTAACGCGTCGGGCGTGAACGACGGTGCGTGCGCGCTGTTGCTCGCCAACGAGGCAAACGCGAAGCGCTTCGGCCTGACGCCGCGCGCGCGCGTGCTCGGTATTGCGACAGCGGGCGTGGCGCCCCGCGTGATGGGTATCGGACCGGCGCCCGCCACGCAGAAGCTGCTCGCGCGCCTGAACATGACCATCGACCAGTTCGACGTGATCGAACTCAACGAAGCGTTCGCCTCGCAGGGCCTGGCCGTGCTGCGCATGCTCGGCGTGGCCGACGACGATCCCCGCGTCAATCCGAACGGCGGCGCCATCGCGTTGGGTCACCCGCTGGGCATGAGCGGCGCGCGTCTGGTGACCACGGCAACGTATCAGCTGCACCGCACGCAGGGCCGCTATGCGCTGTGCACGATGTGCATCGGCGTGGGCCAGGGTATCGCAATCGCCATCGAGCGCATTTGAGTCTGTTCAGGCGTCCCGAAGTTCGCTTCGGTCGCTACTGCTGCGGACGTGCAATAAAAAAGCCGCGAGTCTTTTGATTCGCGGCTTTTTTTCGTCCTGCGTATTGACGGCTCGTTATTGAAATGCATTGCAATGGCGTTTCATTAAAAGGAAAAATGCATTGAATTATTTCGAATTCGACGCCGGTCAATAGAGTGATGCTTTTTTGTTATGCGTTCAGCTTAATCTGATGTGGCTCTGAGCCATTCACTAGTCGATTTTTGAAAGGCACGCGTAGAATCGTCGCACTTCGGCACAAGCCGTTGCAGCGAAAATCAAACCCCGACTTTTGAGGAGAATTCGCATGATCAAGGCAACAACGTTGGCAGCAGCGGCGGTGATCAGCATGGCGTGCGCGCAAGCGGCATCGGCGCAAACCGGGCAGCCGGCGTCGGCACCTCAGCAGCAATCGGCGCTTGCGGGCGCGGCGCAATCGATCGTCGCCAATGCGGAGCCGGTTCACGTGCAGGCGAAGATCGTCGGCATCGACCGTGCGGCGCGCGTGGTCACGCTGCGCGGCCCGCGCGGCAATGACGTTCAGATTGCGCTCAGCCAGCAGGTGGGCAACTTCGACCAGCTCAACGTGGGCGATACCGTCGACGTGCTCTACAAGAACGCGCTGCTCGTGACCGCCGAAAGGGTGACGGGCAAGGACAAGGGCATTCGCAAGCGCGTCGACACGAACGTCTACCTGCCGGCCTCGTCGGGCTATGACGCCGCGCGCCAGGTCGAGGTTCAGGCCACGGTGCAGCACATCAACATGAAGAAGCGCGAGGTGACGCTGCGCGGCGCGTATCAGACGGTCACGCTCGACGCCACGCCCGATATCGATCTGAAAAAGCTGAAGGTCGGCGACACGATCCATGCCGTGTTCATCTCCGCGTACGCGACGCAGGTCACGCCGGTGGGGGCAGCGCAGTAAAGCGCGGCCCAGCCGCGCCAGCAAAAACGCCGGCGCACCGCGAAAGCATCGCGATGCGCCGGCGTTCCGGTCATCGGCGGGCGCCTTCCACGGCGCCCGTTTCTTTTGACTTGCCGTCGCGGCTTACATGCCTGCCATGCACATGTACTTGACGACCACGTAGTCGTCCACGCCATAGTGCGAGCCTTCGCGGCCGAGGCCCGACTGCTTCACGCCGCCGAATGGCGCCACTTCATTCGAGATCAGGCCGGTGTTGATGCCCACCATGCCGTATTCGAGCGCCTCGGCCACGCGCCACACGCGGCCGATGTCGCGGCTATAGAAGTACGCGGCGAGGCCGAACTCGGTATCGTTCGCCATCCCGATCACTTCATCGTCCGACGAGAAGCGGAACAGCGGCGCGAGCGGGCCGAACGTTTCGTCGCGTGCGACCTTCATCGCGGGCGTGACGTTCGTGAGCACGGTGGGCTCGAAGAAGCCGTGGCCGAGCGCGTGACGCTTGCCGCCCGTCAGCACTTGCGCGCCCTTTGCGAGTGCGTCCTCGATGTGCGATTCCACCTTCAGCACGGCCGCTTCGTTGATGAGCGGGCCTTGCGTGACGCCCGCTTCGGTGCCCAGGCCGACCTTGAGCTTTTCCACGGCATCGCGCAGCCTGGCGGCGAACGTGTCGTAGACGGCGTCGTGCACGTAGAAGCGGTTCGTGCACACGCAGGTCTGGCCGCTGTTGCGGTACTTCGAGGCGATGGCGCCCGCCACTGCCGCGTCGATATCGGCGTCTTCGAAGACGATGAACGGCGCGTTGCCGCCCAGTTCGAGCGAGACTTTCTTGACCGTCGCCGCGCACTGGCTCATCAGCAGGCGGCCCACCGGCGTCGAGCCCGTGAACGAGAGCTTGCGTACCGTGGGGTTGCTCGTGAGCTCGCCGCCGATCGCCTTCGGGTCGCCGGTGACGACGCTGAAGATGCCGGCCGGCACGCCTGCGCGCTCAGCCAGCACGGCCAGCGCGAGCGCCGAGAGCGGCGTGGCTTCGGCGGGCTTGAGCACGATCGGGCAGCCTGCGGCGAGCGCCGGGCCGACCTTGCGCGTGATCATCGCGGCGGGGAAGTTCCACGGCGTGATGGCGGCGCACACGCCCACCGGTTCCTTGGTCACGACAATGCGCTTGTCGTTGGCGACGGTCGGAATCGTGTCGCCGTAAATGCGCTTGCCTTCTTC
>DATEJU010000111.1:0-26090 GCA_035277805.1 Paraburkholderia sp.
CCCTGGTACGACGCCGAGGCGCGCAAAAGCCGCAACGGCATGCTGTTCATGCCGCGCTTGCCGGTGCGCCGCGCAAACTGGAACTTCACGCGGTAGCGGCCGTATTCGTCCAGCCACGCGTAGGGCTCGTCGTCGCCCGATTCGATCGTGCCGATCAGCGGGCCGCTGACCCATCGCCAGTGCTTTTCCGGCACGTAATCAGGCCGGAACGTCAGGTGCGCAGGAATGGCTTCGAACGTGTTGGTGATCGAGTCCTTGCGACTGCCCTTCATCACGAGCTTCGTGATCACGAAGCCGTGGGGGGCCTCGGGAATCGTGTCGTTGGTGAGATGCACCACCATGCCCGGCATCATGCCCAGCACGTCGCTTTTTCCCGTGATCAGCGTCTGCCGCGTGACCAGTTCGTCGCGCCGCGCGTCGGCCAGCGCCTGCCCTTCCTCAACGGAGTGAAAGTGCTCGTTGCTGCGGTTCACGCTACCGAAGACCGAGCGGTCGTCAGTGGCCACCGTCGACTCGACCTGCAGCGGATCGTCCGGGACGCGATAGTTGTGATCCCACTCGCGCACAACCTGCGCAACGAGTTTGCGCTCGACCTTCAGTTCGTGGATTGCGGCGTGCCAGGTGGTGAGGCCGGAGTTCGGCAACAGCGGCGCTTCGATTGCACGCATGTAGGCGCTGGGACTGTTGCCGAAGACAGCCGTCTCCCGCTGCGGCCCGTCGCCCTTGTCCGCCTGCTTGAAGAAGAAGAACACCCCGTTGCGGCGGCAATGACGGCCAAGACAGTTCGCCACGCTCTCTTCGTACATGACGGTCTGCTCAACCTTGTTATCGAGCCCTTCCAGCTGGAGATCGACATCGTAGGATTCGAACACGTCGCGATCGACGATCAGGTCAGTGAGCAGCTCGGCGGGCGACCGGTCCAGGAACACCCCCGAATCGTGCACCTGCTCGAGCAGGGCCAGGCGCGGCTTCAGGTGCAGCTCGTAGGTTGCCTGGTCGCGGCTCGTCTTGACACGCGCCCACTGCGTCACGACACCGTGGAACGTGCGCGCAGTTGCCTGGACGGGATCCACCCGCAGCGGCGACGATGGCACGCAAACATGCTCGTCGATCGTGAAGACGGCAGGGTGCCCCACACACGCTGCTCCATCGATCCGCTTGTCCGTTGACGTCACCGTAATCTTGACCAGATACGGCTGGTTCATTTCCTCGGTCGACTCAAAGTCGAAGACGGAAAGCGCGGACTCGAGCGTTCCGATCTCAAGATGAAAGGGCTGCGTGACGATCGCGCCAGGGAGCTTGACGATATCCTGAATGGTCCGCATGGCCACCGTTGCATGAAGAGGTTGTTACACCGGCACCCGTGCTTGTGCTGACCCAGCCGAAGCACACATGCCACCAGAAAATTATTCAGTTGATCAAATCATCAGAACAATGTCCATGACCTGACGCATTGCCTTGCAATCTTTAACACTTGTGCGCGCATCAATTTTCATCCGTTGCGAGCGTCCACCATGCGCGCTGGTCAAGCCGTAACCGGCGAACCTTTGGACCTTTTGCGCCCTTCGCCAGGCGCGTACTGCCCGATTTCTCCTGCGCGACGACGAGCACCGCGTTTTCAGGCGCATGAAGTTCCGGCGCATCACGCCCCGCCCTGCGCGTGCGCTGCGCCGCAGTCACGCCCGGGTCACGCGCAAGCTGCATCTCCACGTAGTACGCCGCCGTGTCGTCGATGGCCCATGTCCGTGTGCATTGCGGACAGATCACCCTGCGCCGGCGCTCGAGTGTGAAGCCACCGAAATGCAGCGCGCCCTCGTAGCCGCACTTCGGGCATGTGCCGACCGGGCGATAGATCAGGCCGAGCCTGACCCTCGCGAGCCACACACCTTCCGGATCGTGCTGCGCGATCAGCTCACGAAAGCGCATCAGCCAGTTAGAGATGGCCGGATAGTCCATGCCAAGCCGCCGGCCCGCCTCGTTGAGTGACAGCGGCTGCGAAAGAAGCCGGATGAACCCGGGCGCCTTCTGCGGATGCCGCAGGCGCCTGAGCGGCGAGTCGGACATGCGGGTGTAGTTGCGGCCACAGTCACGACAGATGAAGTACGGCAGCGGACGGCGTGGCCCAGGACGCATATGCAGCCGGGTATGACTGCCCGCACACTGCGGACACGGTGGGACAGGCCACTCATCGGTTGAGCGAAGTTCCGCCCAGAGTGCAAGCACCCACGCCGTGAGCGCCTCGTCTTCTGCCTCCAGATACGCCATGCCAGGCTGCTTCTTGACGATCTGGTTCACATCGACAACGGGTACGGCCGGCGCATTCCGGTCCGTGGTCACACCGGACGCGATGCCCGCCTGTTTGCGCGATGGTCGCGCTTTTCGCGTAGCGTTCGTCACGATGCCCTCCCATGCCCGGCGGCATCGTCCTGCAGACGCACCTGGTCTGCGTCGATCATGACCTTGAGCGCGGCGTCGGCACGCAGCTTCTTCGTTGCAATCACCTGCTTCCAGGCGCCATCGGCATCTGTCGTGCGGTACAGCACGACGATCGCCACGAACTGTGTTCCTGGTTGCATGCGCTGCGAAAGACTGGCCGATGCCCCCGGATTCAGTACCGCTGACAATTCCGCATTCAGGTCCGTGGCAAGCAGGGTGCGGTCGCCTTTCGCAAGATCGGCGCGGGACACGCTGTCGAACGCCTTGCGGTCCCTGAGCTGATAGATGCGCACCACCACCGGCGTCGGGTGGCCGGTCTCGTCGGGATTCAGCGTTTCGTCGGCCGACAGATCGACGTTGAGGGTCTTCACGTTGCTGGTGAACACCGCGCGATACGCGCTCACCGAGGCGTCCGATGCCGCCTGCCACGCACCGCACCCCGCAAGCAGACCGATGCACACCGCGGTGAATGCAGGGATGCGCCAGCTCATGCATGGCCTCCCGTCGCAGCGTTCGCCGATGACTTACAGACGCCCAGCGGAACCACGATCATGCGCTCGGCCTCAGACGGCAGCACCGTCGTCCACCCCAGGCGCGGCGAAGGATCGGCGCAGGCCTGGCCGATTGCCGGTTTCGGTACGAGCCGGGACGATACCTCCATGCGCAGGTGCACATCGGCCTTCATGCCCAGGTACAGCTGCATGAACGCCATCAGTTCGCGATGAAGCCGGGCGCCCGGAAGCAGGTCGTGGGCCTGCCGCGCATCGGCGGGCCGCAGCGTGACGCGCACCGCGCGGCCACGCCACGCGAGACGTCGCCCGAGCACATAGCCACCGCCAAGCCCACGGCGCGGTGCAGTGGCTCCCGACATCGGCGTTGAAGACAGTGGCATGGGGCGGCCCGTGCCAGTGGTGGTGGTCCAGAATTCGTCGACGTGCACGCCGACCTCGGGCACGGCGAGCGCCACGACGCGGGCGAGGCCACCGGGCGTGCGCGTCTTCTGGACGAGCACGCCCAGAAGTGCGAGCAGGCGAGAGTCCGGCAGCCCGGCCCGTTGTGCGCGGTCGCCCCAGCCGAAACCTGCAAGGCTCAACAGGTTGCGCGAGTGAGCGTCGCGCCCGCCCGGCAGAAAGCTCTCCGGATAACGGTACTTCTTCCACGCGCGGTACAGCAGCGTCACAAACCGGTGATTGAACTGGTCGAGATACGCCTCAACAACTTCGTGTCCCTCCTCGCGCAGCACGATCTCGTCGATCATGTGCGAGGGCATCGCCGCGTCAACGCCGTACAGCCCCATGAAGGTCGTACGCACGGTCGGAGGCAGCGCGGTCCGAGGCAGATCGGGCACCCGGTCCCGTGCCCCCGGGAAGCTTCCCGTTGCATGCGGGTCTTCGGACGTCTCGTCGGGCATTTCCACGCCTGCGATTTCGCCAGCCGGAAAACCGACCCTCGGTCGCGGACGGAAGCGCACCGGCTCGTGTGCCGGCGTATCACGCGTGCCGAAGGCCGCCCCATCAGACGCACGCAGTTCGAGCAACCGGCACAGTTGCATGAAATTCATCTGCGGCGCACGCGCAAGCAGCGACGCCACCAGCGGCTCCAGATCCGGGATATCGACGGGTTTCATGGCAGATTCCGTGCCTTGCTGCGCGGCCATTCGGTGCGCGTCTGCGTCGGCAGGCCCACGATCGCGAGTCTCGTGAACTGGTTGATTTCGGCGTACAGCGCGAAGAACCGGCTCAGTACCTCGCCGAAGAGCATCATGTCCCCTTCGCCTGTGAATGCATGGGCGTCGAGCGTCACCTCGATCAGCACGCCGTGCTCAACCGAGCCCGACACCACGTCGACCAGCGGCTCCTGTCTCACGTGCAGGATTCCGGCGAGGCGCCGCCCGTTCAGTTCATCGTCCGCCCAGTCGTAGAGCGCCAGCGCACCGCGCAGCACCTGGGCGTCCATGAGCGACTGGAACGCGGGCGCCAGGCGCGAAAGCGCACGCCACTGGAAGCGGTCGCCCGTCGGTGGATAAAGCGGCGCGGTCGGTGCGACGAGATTGCGTACGCCTGCAATCCCGGGCGTAACCTCCTCGAGCCGGTTAATGGCGGCTTCGCGCAGCGCGTTCCTGGAAATCCGGCCATTCGTGCAGGTCAGTTGCAGCGACAGGCTCTCCTCGGGCCAGGCGTCCATCGTGTCCCATGCGTGTCCGCCCAGCGTCACCCACGTTTCCCGATGGCCAGAGGCGCCCGGTCGCACGCGGGCATGGAAATGCCGTTCGGGCGCGTCGTGACTGAGCATGCCTCCGCGGTGACTGAACGTTGCGAAGGGCACATATTCATGGCGCGCACCCGTCTGGTGATCGAACGAGCAGGCAGCGTCAACCGAGTAGGTTTCGACGTGCGCGCCCTGTTTGGGGCCCTCACTGGCGCTTGCGTCGCCTGACGGCACCACGCGGTATTCGGCATCCAGATGCTGGACCACGACCGGCTCGGCGTCGAGTTCGAAGAGATTGATCGCGGGCGTGCAGAAGAGCCTCACATTTTCGGTCGTGAATGGCTGGTCGGCTGGATACGTGTGCTTCAGCACGATCTCCAGTTCGAAGCGGGCGGCCTCCACCGGAAGCTTCGCCACGTCGAGTCCGCAGAGGTCGACGAAGAGGAACTGCTCCCGGAACGCAAAATATTCGAGCAGCAGCTCGTACCCCGCCGAGCTGTCATCGACGCAGGGTCGCAGCCGGTCCTGCAGATCGAAACCTGCCGCCTTGATGGTGACGCCCGTCAGGGCCGTCACTTCACCCTCGCCTGGCTCAGGCGCGCGGCAACTGATCGATTCAACGTGACGCGTCAGCGCAACGTGCATCGCAAGCGCTGTGGGAAGTTCGGCATTGAGGTACAGGCGCACGCGAGAGAGATCGATCCGCGCGCGGTCTGCCGACCCGTCGAGTTCGAAGCCCAGCCGGATGACCGAGCGGCCATCGCGCCGCACGGCCGGCCTGGCATGGGTGATAAACAGCGGCTGCAGGGTGACGGCCTGCGTGGTGCGGTACCGGCATTCGACGGGCTGCGGCCTGTTCTCCCCGGCGTTCGCCTGCGAAGCAACGGAAACAGGTGTCGTGCGCATGCGCAGGCCTGCGGGCACGACGGTTGTCCCGCCAGGGGCGCGCGGAACCAGTTCAACGATCGAGAGCGAAGGAATCGCGCGAAGGTAATGCGGCCAGAGCAGGCTCACGAGACCTTCGGTGAGTTCGGGCCGCTCGGCGTCGAGCTTGTCCTGCAGGCGTCCCGCGAGAAACGCAAAGCCCTCCTTCAGGCGCTCCACCCAGGGATCGCGCTCCGTCACGCGCTCGGGATTGAGCGTGCGCGCCCGGTCCGGATGCGCCATCGCAAACTCCCGGCCGGAATCGTGCAGGTAGCGCATCTCGGTGTCGAAGTAGCGCAGAACCGGATCGTTGCTGTCGTCGCTGTCGTCTCTTTCCATCGGTATGCCCGTCATGAGAGGCCCAGCGCACGGGCCGGATCCAGCACCGTGAGTTCGGCCTGCAGTTCCGCGATGCGGCGCGCGAGCGCCGGCTTGTCCGCATCCTTGCGGTGACTCGCGGCCTTGAGCACGCGCACCAGCTGCTGCCTGACCTCAAAAACGAGGGCCGGCTCCCAGCGTGTCACCGCAAGCGTGCGCGCCTGGGCGTCCAGCTCGTCCAGCAGCGCGAGCGACGTGTCCGCGCGCCCGGTGTGGTCAGCGAGTCGCGCCATGACGAGGCGCTGCAGGAAGCGGTGCCGGTCCGTTTTCATGCCCGGCAGCGCGTCAAGCCATGCGAAAGCGGCCTCCAGACCGTCACGGCTTGCGAGATCACGGGCCTGTGCCTCGATCTCCGGCCAGTCGCCGGCAGCGTCGCCATCGGTGTCGGCCGATACCGCAAGCGGCGCGACCGCCTCACCCGCTTCCAGATCGCGTACCACGGCATGCCGCGCAATCCATTCGAGCGTCGTGTCATCGGCGAAGGGCGTGCCATCATTGAACGCGAGCCGCTCGATACCGGGCAGACGCTCCAGGAACAGCGCGAAATCCGCGCGCAGCAATTCGCGCCAGGCGCTGTACGGTGCGCCGACGTGATCGAGTGCGACGTGCTGGAAGTACTGCAGGTCAAGCCACAGGTGATTCACACCCTCCATGAACGCCCCTTCCACGCGCTCGAGCAGTTCGTGCCAATGCTTTTGCAGGACCAGGCGCTTGAGCTGCTGACGCAAGTCGCCCCGCGGCGGCGCCAGGCGTGTATGTGATGCGCCGTCGGCCGGGGGGACTTCATGCAGGGTGTCCCACCGGATGCATCGCACAAGACGTACCGACGGCAGATAACCGCCGTCCTGATCACGCAGCCAGGCCGCCATGCTGCGCGCCTGATCGAGCAGGTGAAGCGTCGAAGTAATCGCACTGGCCGATGCAGACGCCGTCATGAGAGAAGGCGCAGCATCGGGGGCCGCCCCGCCGTCACCTGCGACCTCCTCCCTGCGTTCAAACCGCGCGACGAGCGGCTGCAGGTTCGGACGGGCGGCTTCGTTCCAGGTTGCAGTGCGCGTGACCAGCACGTCGAGCGCCGCAAGCGCACGTTCGAGATCCGCGGAAGCGAACGGCCCGCGGCTGTCGAGCAGTTCGATCGTGCGAGCAGTCGCCAGCAGTTCAAGCGCGCCCTTCTTCGCCTCGGCGCGCGCCGGGAGAACTGCCTCGCCAAACCGGTCGATGAGTGCGGCGACCAGTTCAAGCCCATCCGCGAATCCGGCTGGCCCGTCCTGCCTCAGCCGCGCCTGCGCATGGTAGCTGCCGACCCGCAGGTCCTTGCCGGTCTCCTTCAGCAACTGTTCGCACGAACGGATGATCAGGGCGTCATCGATACCGGACAGTCGTGTGGACTCGTCCTTGAGTTCGAAGAACGCGTCCTCGTAACCCGGATCGCGCCCGATGCCACCCTCGCCGGCCAGCGGCTGAAGCCAGGCGCTCCACACCTCAAGGCGTGAACGCGTGAGCTGCTCCGCGTCTCGTGAGGGAAACAGCGCCTTGAGCAGGCCGGAAAGCATCAACGGATCTCCCAGCGCGGGCGTGCGCTACGCAGGGCGCTCGCGTGAACCAGCGACGGCAACAGCATCGACATGCGGATCATCCTCGACGTGCAAAACCAGAAAACGACAATGCCGGGGCGACGTTACGCGCCCCGGCGATCCATGTAGACAACGTCAGATCAGCCCGGATCAGCCCCGATCAATTTTTGGCCTTCGGCATCTGCGACACCAGCGACAGCCCGATGTCCATGCCCTCGACCTGGAAGTGCGGGATCACGAAGAGCTTGATGCGGAAGAAGCCCGGGTTGTCGTCGATGTCCTCGACCGTCACCTTCGCCTCGCGCAGCGGGTGCGAGGCCTGAAGCTCGTCGCCCGGGTCCTTCATCTCGGTCACGAGCCCCTTGACCCAGTTGTTCAGTTCGAGCTCAAGCACACGGCGGTCCTTGGTCGTGCCGATGTTCTCGCGCTGGATGAGCTTCAGGTAATGCGCGATGCGCGAAAGCAGGAAGATGTACGGCAGGCGCGCGTTGATGCGGCTGTTGGCCGTCGCCTCCTTCGTCTCGTACAATGCCGGCTTCTGCGCCGAGTTGGCCGAGAAGAAGCACGCGAAGTCGTGGTTCTTGTAGTACGACAGCGGAATGAATCCGAGGTTGGCGAACTCGAACTCGCGCGTCTCGGGAATCAGCACCTCGCTCGGAATCTTCGCCTGCACACCGGTACCCAGGTCGTACATATGCAACGGCAGGTCCTCGACCTTGCCGCCCGCCTGCGGGCCGCGGATCTGAACGCACCATCCGTTATTCACGAAGCTGCGGCTCATGTTCGCGGCGAACGCGAACGACGCATTCACCCACAGATACTTGTCGTGGTCCGGGCCCTTCACCGCTTCTTCATAGCTGAAGGAACGCACCGGCACGGTGTCCTTGCCGTACGGAAGGCGACCCAGCACGCGCGGCATCGTCAGCCCCACGTAGCGTGCATCATCCGTGTCGCGGAAGCTCTTCCACTTGATGTATTCGGCACGATCGAAGTAGTTGCCGATGTCCTGGATCGCAGCCACTTCTTCCATCGACTTCTTGCCGAAAAAGGCGGCGCCCACCGACCCGATGAACGGCATGTGCGCGGCGGCCGCCACCTTCGAGATGTTGCGCAGCAGGGCGATATCCTGCGGCGAGTTCTCGAACTCGAAGTCGCTGATCAGGGCGCTGACCGGCTGGCCACCCGGCGTGTCGTATTCGTCGATGTACGTGAGGCGATACAGACCGCTCTGGATCACTTCCGGCGTATCCTCGAAGTCGCTCTGCAGCGCTTCCTTCGAGACATCGAGCACCTCGACGCGTGCGTTCCTGCGGAAGTCCGTGCGCGAAACGAGCAGCTTCAGACCGCGCCAGCGGCCCTCGATCGCCTGAAACTCGGGCGCGTGCATCACGGCATCGAGCTGACGGCTGATCTGGCGGTCGATCTGGCCGATATGGAAGTCGAGCAGCGACTTGTCCAGGCGCTCGACCGGCTGGCTCGATTTCGCGATCAGTTCGAGAAATGCCCCCATGCCACGCGCAATGCGCTCACCGGCCGAGGCTTCGGAGAGCGCATCGCTGTCACGGAATGCCTCAAGCGGGCGTGCCTCGGCGACGGGTGCGAGATTGATCCTGCTGCACAGCGATTCGTACACACTGTCATGCTCGAGCACAACGGTTTCCGTTGCGCCCTGGCGTCCTTCGTTCTGGTTCATCGTGTATCCTGTCTGGGTCGGTTGCGTTGGCAGCGCGACCTGGTTTCGGAATGCAGTGAAAGCCTGCTTCGGCCTGCGCCGCTCAGGCATGACCTTCGGGCTGCGTCGCGGCCGTCGCGATCTGTGCGAGTTCGCCACGCAGCTTTTCGGAAAGGCCCCTGTCCTTGAGGATCTTTTCGAACTCACGACGGAAGGTGCCGTTATCGAGCAGGTTCGATTTCAGGTCCCGCAGCAGGTTGCGCATGGCGAGCAGCGCACGCAGTTCGGGAATCTGGCGGGCAACCTGCTCGGGCTCGAAGTCCTTCATCGAACGAAACGCGAGGTTGACCGGCAGCTCGGTGCCGTCACCTGCGAGCGTGTTTTCCGCAGCGAATTTCAGGTCCGGCGCATAGTCGGCGAGTACAGCATCAAAATTATTCTTGTCGATGCTGACCTTCCGGCGTTCAGCCAGCGGCGCCTGTTCGCGGCCCGCGCTGAAGTCCCCCGCAACGAGCAGCTTGAGCGGCAGCTCGATCTTCTTCTGCGCACCGCCCGTATGCAGGTCGAGCTGGATTGAGATCCTTGATTTAGGAATTTCTCTCTGGAAACTGTCCAATTGGTACTCCTCAGTGTGTAAGATTCCGGATACCCGCATGACACGCCAGACGCGATGAAACGACACGCCCCGCGCCCGTCCCTAAACGCATGCGCAATTCAGACATGGTCATGTCGGAATTGCCCGGCTCGCCATCCATTTTTGAAGCTTTTCGCAATGGCGTATTAGAACGGTTTACGCGCATTACGTCAAAGGCAAGTTTTGACATTGAATAGGAATTGCAATGTCCGAACATGTTAATTCACCGACAAATCAGGATAACCACTTATCTTTCAGCCCAACAATTCGACGTACCCACGCGCTTCCTTAGTGAGGATACACCGCTAATTTCAGGGTAATTTCCAAGAAATGTGACGCGCATCAGAAAATAGGACCGGTCCTATTTACAAATAGAGATACACATGTATCGAATCTTGAAATTCAAATGTTAGATTGCACATGATTTGCATGACGAATCTATTATTGCCGTATACAACAGTCGAAGTTCGAATTTAGAATGCGGGCATTCAATTACCAACAATATCCATAAACCACACCATGCGGATCGACAAACCGCTCTGGCATGACGGGCTGATTCTCACGCAGCAGCACTTCCAGCAGGAGCACCTGTGGAACATGTTCGCAATGCGCCAGATCGCGGGCGCGGTGCTTGCTGAACCGTGGGGCACGCTCGGCATCGACATCAATGACGAGGCCCTGGCAACCGGACGCCTGAAGCCCACGCGCATCAAGCTGAAGTTCCCCGACGGCACGCCTTACGACACGACGATCGCCGACGCCCTGCCGCCGGCGCGCGACCTGACGCAAGGGCTGCCTGCAGACCTGCAAAGTGTCGTTGTGTTCGCAGCGCTCGCGCTGCCGGATGCCAATGGCAGCAACTGCCGCTTCGACGAAACCACCCTCGCCCGGCCTCGCCGCGCCTGGCGCGAGTTCGTGAAGGTCACGGGCATGAACGGCACAGGCGATGCGGAAATCGCCGTGGAGCGCTACGCGGTGCGGCTGCTGTTCGATTTCGAGCCCCACGACGACGACACGGTCTGCGCGATCGCGCGGCTCACCCGCACATCGAATGGCCATTTCCAGGTCGACCAACGGTTTGTACCGCCATGCCTGACGCTGGGTGGCCATCCGCTTCATCTTGAGCGGATCAACCGTCTGGCTGACATCCTGCATGCAAAGAGCGTGGCGCTCGGCGCCCGCCGCAGCGAGCGCATGGAAGCGGTCATTGAGTATGGCGTCGCCGACGTCCAGCTTTACTGGCTGCTGCAGTGCATCCATGCGGCATGGCCCCAGTTGCGCCTGTTCGCCTCGCACCCTGGCCGCCCGCCGGAACACCTGTACCTCACGCTCGCGCAGCTTGCCAGTTCGTTGATGACGTTCTCGACGGCCGCGCAACTCACGGATATCCCGGCGTGGGACCACGCGCATGCTGACGACGTCTTCGCGAAACTCGAATCGATGATCCGCGAGTTGCTCGACGCGATCATTCCGTCCCGTGTGGTGTCGATCGACCTCACGCGAAGAAGCCAGACGACGTGGGCCGGGCAGTTCCTCGATACCCGCATCGCCGAAAAGGATGTGGACTGGTACCTCTCGGTCAATGCCGCCATGCCTGCGATTGAACTCGCCGGACAGTTCCCGCGGCTTTGCAAGGTCGGCTCGCCTGACGATGTCGAGCACATCGTGAACTCCGCACTGCCCGGCATTGCGCTCACCGCCGTGCCGCGCGTGCCTGCCGCCATTCCCGTGCGCCTGGACAACCAGTACTTCGCGCTGGATGGCAGCAGCGCCGCCCATGCGAGGATGCTCGCCGCGCGCGCCTGCCAGATCTACCTGCCCGCGTCCATCCCCGACGCCACGATCGAACTCTACGCGGTGCTGCGTTCATGAACGCCGTCAATTCCGTTCAGCCCAATACGATGTTTGTCGACGGCGAGCCCCGGGGCGGAGCCCGTTCGCAGAGCGGCATCCGGGACCTGCTACGTGACACCGCGCTACTCGTCACGTCGCTCACGCCCGGCGGCCAAACTCCGGACGCCACCGGATTTCGTGCGCGCTGCGGCCAGGTCTTTGACCAGTTCTCCGAAGCGCTTGAGCGCCGCGGTTACCCGGAAGACGTGCGTCACGAGGCGCTGGTTGCACAGTGCGGCCTGCTCGATGAAGTTGCACTGCGCCATCTGTCGGAGCAGAGCCGCGCTGGGTGGGCGCTCAAACCGCTGCAGGTCGAGCGTTTCGACATTCATGACGCCGGTGAGCGCGTGTTCGACCGGATCGAGGCGCGGTTGCGCGAACCATCGGCCAATGCGGACCTGCTCGAGTACTACGGTGCGATCCTTGGCATGGGCTTCGCTGGCCGCTACGCGCGCGATGGCGAGCCGCAATTGAACGCCCTCATCGTGGCGATCAGGGACCGGCTGGAAAAGCTCCGGCCGTTGGCTGACCGCACATTCATTGCGGATGGCGCTGCGCGCCGGATGTCGGACTGGTTCTACCGGCTTTCACCGTGGGCGATTACGGGCCTGCTTTGCGTGATCGCGCTGATCGTCTGGATCGCGTGCGGCGCGATGCTCGATCTGCAGCTTGCCCACATCGGGCCGGCGAAGGTTGTCCATCCGTGAAGTCCGAGCTGCCCGTCCTGTCTGCTGCATCGGCACGCAAACCCGACTACGGTCACGAAGGGCTGGGCTACCCCTTCCGCTTGATGGTCGTGTTGGCGGCCGCGCTCGCCGTCATCTGGCTGGTGGTCCCGGGTCGTGGCGGCGTCGCCTGGATGCTCACGGCAGATATCGTGATCTTTGCCGCCGTACTGGTCGCGTGGCGCACGCGACGGCTCTCGCTCGCCCGGGAACAGGGTGCGCACGTACTGGCCGCACTGGGCGCCGCCACGGCCGACATTCCGCCACGCCTGCGCACACGCACGCCGCTCGTGCTGGTGATGGGCGACGACCTGCCTGCTCTTTAACCGCAGCGGGGAGGAGCTGTTTGCGTACGTCGGCGACGGCGCGATCTGGCTGCGCGTGGACAGGCCGCACGACCTGCAACGGTTAGCCTTGGGCCACCTACCGCTCGATGTCTTGCTGTGTCCTGAAACGTCTTGCCCGCATGCCATCTCCGTTGAATGAGAGGCAGGAGGATAACGGCGGGCAAACAGTTTGTGTCTAACTATATTGTCTCGTGTCAGACTTCATTGTTCGTTCACAGCAGGGCGCTGGCTCGAATCGGGCGAGTTCTGTTTTTTCGATTTTCCGATCCGAAACCTCGCAGGCTCGACGCTGGGAATCGTCGGCGCGGGCGCGCTCGGCCGCGCGACGGCTGCCATGGGGCGTGCGCTGGGACTGCGCGTGGTGTTCGCCTCTCATAAGCCGCAGAGGGATCACGAGGGCAGCGCGGATTCGAGCGACGAACGCATGCCGCTCGGGGCGCTGCTCGCGCACAGCGACATCGTTTCTCTGCACTGTCCGCTCACGCCCGCGACACGCCACCTGATCGATGCGGAGGCGTTCGCACGCATGGCACGCCGCCCGCTCCTCATCAACACAGCGCGCGGCGGGCTCGTGGACGAGACAGCGCTCGTAGAAGCGCTCCAGTCCGGTCAGATTTCGGGGGCAGGTTTCGACGTCGCTTCGGAAGAGCCGCTGCCGGCCACGCACCCGTTTCAGGCGATACTCGCGCACCCGGGTTTCATTCTCACGCCCCACGTGGCATGGGCCAGCGACGAGGCCACGCAAGCGCTCGCCGATCAACTGATCAGCAACATCGCCGGCTTTTATGCCGGCCAGCCACGCAATATCGTGCAGCCGCATTGACCGTTCTTGCCGGGGTTTCTTTCCGGAAACCAGCAACAGGTGCCGGGCGTACGTCGCGCTACAAATGACAAGAGGCCCTTACGGGCCCCTGCGGTGACTCTCTCAGCCTTTCAGCTTTGCAAGCCAATCTACGCCATGGCGCTCATGCCATGGTCGGCTGCGCTGCAAACCATTCGTCGACGGATTGGCGCGCCTTGTGCTCCACCATGCTGACCACCATCAGCACGTCGATTTTCAGTTTGGGAAACGAAAGCTCCACGCAAGGCAATGCGACCTCGCGCACTTCGCTTTCCATTCCCTCGATATCCGCGCGGCACAGCCATTGCGTGTCCGTCGCGTCTGCTTTCGTATCAACATTGATTTGAAAGCCTCGGTATTCGATCGCCATACACTCTCCGCTACCTGTCAAAACGTAAACATTTCATCGCCAAATTGCGACGAGTCGCGAATATAGCACTGCTTCGCAATGCGTTCAGCGACGCGGACAAGTGAGCCACATAAAGAATATTTCACTTGCGTTCAGCGAGCGTACGATGGCTGCCTCATACGCCAACCCACGATCGAGAGCGAAATACCCGAAACGACAGCGGCGAGCGAAACGTACCAGGCTGGCGCGAGCGTATCGCCGGTCCAGTGAATCAATACCTCGGCGATAGTGGGCGCGAAACCGCCGAACAGCGTCACCCCGAGGCTATACGTGATCGACAGCCCGGTCGAGCGCACACGCACAGGAAAGATCTCGGACATCAGCGCGGGCATGGGGCCGGAATAGGCGGCCTTGAAGATGCCTGCCGCGCCCTGCAGCACCAGCAGCCATCCGAGCGT
The DNA here is from genome assembly GCA_035277805.1 of Paraburkholderia sp. Taxonomy (GTDB): domain Bacteria; phylum Pseudomonadota; class Gammaproteobacteria; order Burkholderiales; family Burkholderiaceae; genus Paraburkholderia. Next base: position 14,440 of record DATEJU010000111.1, read on the forward strand.
GGCGTGCGCCTTGAGCAGCGCAAACATGGGGTACGTGAGCGCCGCCAGCAAAACCGACGTGGTGAGCATGATGCGCAGGCGCCCGATGCGATCGGACAACGCGCCCATCACGGGCGAAAGCGCGAATTGCAGTCCGCCATTGAGTACGACCACGCCGAATGAAGTCGCCGCGGCCATGTGAAGCTGCTTCACCGCATAGAGCGGCATATAGAGCTGGAGGATATATACGCCCACTGTCGATTGCGCGACGATACCCACTGCGAGCAGCAGATCGAGCCAGCGGCGGCCGGCGTTTTCGTTCGTCCCTTCAGCCGATTGCCGCGCAGCCGTTGCTTGACGGTTCGCGAGAAATTCCGGCGTTTCGTCGAGATGCGAGCGAATGTAATAGCCAACCGGGCCGAGCACGAGCCCGAAGAAAAACGGCACACGCCAGCCCCACGAAGCGAGCTCCGCCGGCGGCAGCCAGAGCGCCAGCAGCGAACCGAATGCCGCCGCGAGAATCGCCGCGGCGCCCTGGCTGGCGAATTGCCAGCTCGCGTAATAGCCGCGCCTCGTGCTGCTGTGCTCGACCATGAACGCCGTCGCGCTGCCAAACTCGCCGCCCACCGCGAAGCCCTGCACGAGACGCGCGAGCAACACGAGCAGCGGCGCCGCGAGGCCAATCGTGGCATACGGCGGCATCACGGCCATCGCGAGCGTTCCCGCCATCATGAGGGCGATGGAGAGCGTCAGCGCGGCCTTGCGCCCCTTCCTGTCGCCATACACGCCTAGCACGATGGCGCCGAGTGGACGCATCAAAAACGAAATGCCGAAAGTGCCGATCGCGAGCAGTGTCGAAAGCCACTCGTCGTGCACGGGAAAGAACTGCTTCGCGATGACGGGCGCGAAATAGCCGTAGACGAGAAAATCGAACCATTCGAGCGCATTGCCGATGGATGAAGAGAACACGATGCGACGCACCATGGCGCGCGTGAGCGGCGGTTGCGCGCTTACGGTCTCCTCCACCTCCATGACATCCGCTACGGACTGCGAATCGCCTCTCATGTCTCGTCTCTCTGATTTATTGTCTTGTCCTACATATTGATTTATCTGGATCGAACGCCGGCACTCCAGTGCCGGGCCGGCCGCGTAGTGCACGCGGCCGGCCCGCGCAAGGCCGCGCTCAGAACCCCGCGGCCAGGCCGTCGCGCCGTGTATCGCTTGCCGCTACATAACCACGCTCGGGATCGTTGCGATCGAGCTTCCAGATGAACTGGCCGGAGCCGAAATCCATGTACGGATCGTCGAGGCCCTTGATTTCGTGGCCTCGCGCTTCCAGCGCTCGTGCAACCTGCGGATCGAACGTCGATTCGATATCGACCGTGAAATCGCGGTTCACCTTCCAGCGCGGCGCATCGCATGCGGCCTGCGGTTGCTGGCCGTAGTCGAGCATGCGCACGACCGTCTGCAGATGACCTTGAGGCTGCATGTCGCCGCCCATCACGCCGAAGCTCATGACGGCCTCTTCGCGGCCGTCCACCTGCTGCGTCAGGAACGCGGGAATGATCGTGTGGAACGGACGCTTGCCGCCTGCGACGACGTTGGGCGAGACCGGGTCCATCGAGAACCCGCAGCCGCGATTCTGCAGCGCAATCCCCGTCCCCGGCACCACCACGCCCGAGCCGAAGCCCATGTAGTTCGACTGGATGAAGCTCACCATCATGCCGCGCTCGTCGGCGGCGGACAGATAGATCGTGCCGCCCGAGCGCGGCATGCCGAAGTCGAATTGCGTGGCGCGCTTCGGGTCGATGAGTTTCGCGCGTTCCTTGAGATACGCGTCGTCGAGCATCTGCCCGGGCGTCACTTCCATCGAGCCCGGATCGGACACGTAACGATAGACGTCGGCGAAGGCGAGCTTCATGGCCTCGATCTGCAGATGCTGCGAGTCGATGCCATCGCGCGGCAACGAAGCGACGTCGAACTGCTCGAGAATGCCCAGCGCGATGAGCGCCGCGATGCCCTGGCCGTTGGGCGGAATCTCGTGCACACGATAGCCGCGGTACGCCTTCGAGATCGGCTCGACCCATTGCGCGCGATAGTTGCGCAAGTCGTCGAGCGTGAGCGCCGCGCCGCCTTCGCGCGCGAACGCGGCGATGCGCTCGGCAATTTCGCCTTCGTAGTAAGCACGCGGGCCGAGTTCGGCGAGCCGGCGCAGCGTGGCCGCGTGACCCGGCAGGCAAACCCGCTCGCTCACTTCAGGCGCGCGGCCGCGCGGCATGAACGTCTCGGCGAAACCGGGCTGGTCGCGCAACTCCGGAATGGCGGCCTGCCATTTGCGCGCGACGATCGAAGCGAGGGCGTAGCCGCGCTCGGCAATCTCGATTGCGGGCGCCATCAGATCGGCAAACGGCAGCGAGCCGAACTTCGCGTGCAGCGCTTCCCAGCCGGCAATCACGCCGGGCACCGTGACGGTGTCCCAGCCGCGTTTCGGCTGCTTCGCGAGGCCGTTTTCCTCGCCGTATTTGCGCCGGAAGTAATCGGGGTTCCAGGCAGCGGGCGCCGTGCCCGAGGCATTGAGGCCGTGCAGCTGCGCGCCGTCCCATACGAGCGCGAACGCGTCGCCGCCGAGCCCGCACGACACCGGCTCGACCACGGTGATGGCCGCCGCCGCCGCGATGGCGGCGTCCACGGCATTGCCGCCCTTCCAGAGCATGCGCAGGCCCGCCTGTGCGGCGAGCGGATGCGAGGTCGAGACAAGGTTGCGGGCGAACACCGGCAGGCGCGGCGTCGAATAAGGGTTCTGCCAGTCAAAGCGTGTCATGGCGGTATCGGTTGGAATGATCGGGGAAACGCAGACCGTGCGGGCTGCGCGGCAAGCCGCGCGAGCGGGCAATACGGGTGCACCAGTCAATATGACGATTATCTTGAAGGCCCAAACAAAAAAATATTAATATTTTGTTTTCGATACTTAAATTTCTCTTCCATGCTCTCCCTGCGCATGCTGCGTACCCTGCAAGCCGTGGCCCGTAGCGGCTCGTTCGCGCTCGCGGCGGAAAAGACGGCGCTCACGCAAGCGGCTGTGAGCCTGCAAATGCGCGGGCTCGAAGAGGCGCTGGGCCGGCAGATCTTCGATCGCCGCGCGCGCCAGGTGGCGTTGACGCGCGAGGGCCGGGAAATCTGCGCGAAGGTCGAGCGCATTCTCGAGCTGATCGACGAGCTGCCGGCCCGCGCCGAGGATACGATCCGCGGCTCGGTCATCGTCGGCGCCGTGGTCTCCGTGATCGGCGCGCTCTCGCTGGCCGTGGCGCACCTGAAGACCGGGCATCCCGAGCTCGAAGTGCGGCTCACCTCCGCGCGCTCGGCGGAGCTCGCGCAGATGGTGGAAGCAGGCGAAGTCGATCTCGCCGTGGTGGTCGGCAACGCGGACGGCACCCTGCACGAGTCGCTCGCGTGGACGCCGCTCTATGCAGAGCCGCTCATGCTGGTGGTGAGCCGCGCCACGGCGGGCACCGACGCGCGCCGCATTTTGCGCGAACGCAGCTTCCTGCGCTTCGACCGCCGCGTGCCGACGGGCGGTGTGATCGACGAAGCGTTGCGCACGCTAGGCATCAAGCCGCAGGAGTACCTGGAGCTCAATTCCATCGAAACGATCGTCTCGCTGGTACGCAACGATGTGGGAGTGAGCGTGCTGCCCGTCCTCCATAACGGCAACTGGCACGACGATGCGAACCTGCGGCTGATTCCCCTTTGCAATCCCCCGTTCATGCGCACGGTAGGCATGATTCACCGTAAGTCGAACAAGCGCACGCTGCTATTCAATACGCTTGCTGAAATGCTGCGTTGATTGATTGTTAGCGATCCGAATCGTTCTGCAAAGAACGCGAGAAACAGCCCGCATGAAAGCAACGCCGCCCGCAATCGCTTAAGCTAGCGCAATCCTCCGCACGGACGCTCCATGCGATCGCCCCATTCCCGGATTGCGAAGCTTGCACCCAGACCTGGCAGCTGGACATTGGCACTGCTATGCGCCGTGGCGCTCGCAGCCTGCCAGCTTCCGCCGCCAGGCGAGCGCACGCACTCGGTCGCCCTCACCGCCGAACAGGCGCGTGGCACTGCGCTGGGCGCGGCGATCGAAGGCGCGCTGGCGACGCATCCGGGCCTGACCGGCATCGATCCGCTCCCGAATCCGCTCGAAGCCTTCGCCTCGCGCGTGGATCTCGTGCGCACCGCACAGCGCACGCTCGACGTGCAGTACTACATCTGGCGCAACGACCTCACCGGCACATTACTACTGGAAGAACTGCGCGAAGCCGCCGACCGGGGCGTGCGCGTGCGCCTGCTGCTCGACGACAACGGCACGCCACATTCGCTCGATAGCACGCTCGCGGCGCTCGACGCCCATCCGAACATCGAGGTGCGCCTGTTCAATCCCTTCGTCGTGCGCAAGCCGAAGTTCATCGGCTACCTCACGGACTTTTCGCGCCTGAACCGGCGCATGCACAACAAGTCGCTGACCGCCGACGGCATCGCCACCATCCTCGGCGGGCGCAATATCGGCGACGAATACTTCGGCGCAACCGATGGCGTCGTCTTTGCCGATCTGGACGTGCTCGCGATCGGCCCGGCGGCCACCGACGTCGCGCACGATTTCGACCGCTACTGGGCGAGCGCGCCAGCATGGCCCGCGCACGAGATCCTGCCTGCGCCACCGCCCGGGGAACTCGACGCGCTCGACCGCGCGGCGCATGCGGTGCAGGACAATCCCGCCGCTGCGGCCTACACCGCAACGCTGCGCGAGAAGACCGACGTGCGCAGGCTGCTGGACGGCGCGCTGCCGCTCGAATGGGCCCACACCCGGCTCGTGAGCGACGACCCTGCGAAGGCACAAGGCAAGGCGGCGCCGGAGTCGCTCGTGCTCAGCCAGTTGCGCGACATCCTCGGCGAGCCCAAACGCGAGCTCGACCTGATCTCGCCTTACTTCGTTCCCGGCGAAACCGGCACGCAGTACTTCACGCGGCTCGCTGCGCAAGGCGTGACCGTGCGCGTGCTCACGAACTCGCTCGAAGCCACCGACGTCCTGCCCGTGCACGCGGGCTACGCGCGCAGACGCCAGCCGCTCCTGAAAAGCGGCGTCGAGCTCTTCGAATTGCGCAGGGCGGCGGGCATGAACGCGCCCAAGGAACACGCGCCGGGCGTGTTCGGCAGTTCCGGCTCGAGCCTGCACGCCAAGACCTTCGCCGTGGACGCGCAGCGCGTCTTTGTCGGCTCGCTCAATTTCGATCCGCGTTCGGTCAACCTGAATACCGAACTCGGCCTTGTGATCGAAAGCCCCGTGCTCGCAAGCCGCATCGAAACGGCGTTCTGGACCCAGGTGCCCCAGCTCGCGTATCAGGTGAAGCTCGATCCCGACGGCTCGCTCTACTGGATCCGCCAATCCGGCAAAGATGTGATCCGCTACGACACGGAGCCGAATTCGAGCTGGAGCACGCGCCTCGCGGTCTGGTTCTTCTCCATCCTGCCCATCGAATGGCTGCTGTAGGCGGCTGCACATTTATTTCCGAAACGAAACTCCGCGAAACGCCGCGCCGCCAACGCGGTGCGCGCGGGTAATCCCCAATTTCCCCATAGTTGTCTATACAAGATGATCGAACGATCTCATCGTCCGCCCATGCGGACGCCCTGTCTGGTTATCGATATCGGAGCAGTCCGTGGCCATACCCGAATCCGTCGTCAAGCTCGAGCCTGAAGGCCGCAAGCTGCTGGAAACACGTTCGATCGACTACATTCCCGATGCGGAACGCCACGGTAGCCTGCTCAGCCAGTTCACGCTGTGGCTCTCGGCCAATCTGCAGGTCACCGCGATCATCACGGGAGCACTGGCCGTCGTGCTCGGCGGCGACGTGTTCTGGTCGCTCATTGCACTATTGATTGGACAACTCGTGGGCGGTACGGTCATGGCCTTGCACGGCGCGCAAGGCCCGCAGCTCGGACTGCCGCAGATGATCTCGAGCCGCGTGCAGTTCGGCGTCTACGGCGCCGCAATTCCCATCGTGCTCGTGTGCATCATGTATGTGGGCTTCTCGGCGAGTGGCACCGTGCTCGCGGGCCAGGCGACCGCCCAGTTGCTCAGTGTTTCCGATACGACCGGAATTTGCCTGTTCGCGGCATTGATCGTCGTGCTGACGATTCTCGGCTATCGCTCGATTCACTTCGTGGGCCGCATTGCCAGCGTGATCGGCGTGCTCGCGTTCGTCTACATGTTCGCGCAGCTTTTCGCGCATCACGACGTCGGCGCCCTGCTCGCCAATCGTCACTTCTCGATCGCGAGCTTCCTGCTTTCCATGTCGCTTTCGGCCTCGTGGCAAATCGCTTTCGGCCCTTACGTCGCGGACTATTCGCGCTATTTGCCGCGCTCGACTTCGCCGGCGAAGACCTTCCTCGCCGTCGGCCTCGGCGCGGTGATCGGCGCGCAGGCCGCCATGGTGTTCGGCGTGTTCGCCGCCGCGCTCGCGGGGCACGCGTTCGCGCATCACGAAGTGGCTTATATCGTCGGCCTGGGCGCGAGCGGCGCAGTCGCGGCGATGCTGTACTTCAGCATCGCGTTCGGCAAGCTCACCGTCACCACGCTCAACGCGTATGGCAGCTTCATGTCGATGGCCACGGTCTTGAGCGCATTTCGCGCGAAGCGCACCATTTCCACGCAGCACCGCCTCGTCTATATCGTCGGCATGGTGGGACTTTCGACGCTCGTCGCGCTTGCGGGGCGGCACTCCTTTCTCAAGGAGTTCACTGCGTTCATTCTGTTCCTGTTGGCCTTCTTCACGCCGTGGAGCGCGATCAATCTCGTCGACTACTACTGCTTCACGCAATCGCGCTACGACATTCCCGCACTCTCCGATCCCAACGGACGCTATGGCCGCTGGAACGTGAAAGCCATCGCCATCTATGTACTCGGCGTGATCGTGCAGTTGCCTTTCATCTCCACGAGCTTCTATACGGGCCCCTTCGTGGATGCGCTGGGCGGTACCGATATTTCCTGGATTCTCGGGCTCATCGTTCCGGGCGTGATCTATTACGTCACCATGCGCAGCGCGCCGCAGGCCATTCCCGATCGTCTGATTCTGCCTGTCGAGCACGACTGATCCGCAAACGTGGCATGCGGTCCGGGATCGCACGCCACGTCCAAACAGCCTGAAATAAAAAAGCGGCTCTGGATTACCCATCCAGAGCCGCTTTTTTTTTCGCGCGCGATTACAAGCGCTCGCGCGTGTTTCGTCTTCAGGCCGCAGCGGCGTTGAGCGCCTTCACGGCATCGAGCGCGCCACCCACCATCTCGCGCAGCGTCGGCTCGACCTTCTCCGCAAGCGCAGGCGCATAATCGAACGGAGCGTGCTCGTTCATGTAAGTGGACTGGCACATTTCGAGCTGAACGGCATGCACACCATCAACCGGCGCACCGAAGTGACGCGTGATGTAACCGCCCTTGAAACGCCCGTTCGCCACCCATGTATATGCACTGCCTGCTGCCGCCTGTTCGGCGCGTGCCTGCACCGATGCGTGCACGGTACGGCCATCCTGCGTGCCGATATTCAGGTCCGGCAGCTTGTCTTCGAAGAGACGCGGCAGCACGCTCGCGATCGAATGCGCCTCCCAGAGCAGCACGTTCGCGTGCTGGCCGCGCAGGCGCTGCAACTCGGCACGCAGCGAGTCGTGATACGGCTGCCAGTAAGCGGCCACGCGGCGCTGGCGCTCGGCGGCATCGGGCGCGCAACCCTCACGGTAGAGCGGCGCGCCGCGAAACGTTTCGGTGGGGCACAGCGACGTGGTGGTTTGGCCCGGATACAGGCTCTCGTCATTGGGCGGCCGGTTCAGGTCGATCACGTAGCGCGACACCCGCGCGCCCAGAATCGTGGCGCCCAGCGCCTTCGCGAAGGCGTAGAGACGGTCGAGATGCCAGTCGGTATCGGCGAGGCTCAGGGCGATGTCCGTATATTGGCCGCGCAGCGACTCGGGAATCGACGTGCCCAGATGCGGGATCGAAATGAGCAGCGGCGCGTCGCCGCGCTCGAGTGTGTAGAGGTCAGTCATGAGTCGGTCCGTTCAGTAAATCACAGCGGATTTCGGCGCACCGTGTGGCGCCCGTGGCGCTCACGCGTCGGCCAGCAAACGTGCAAGCGTCTTGCGATAGTCCGCGTAGAGGCGCTCCTCCTCGCGATGGCGCCGGTTTTCGACGACTTTCTCGCCCGCCGTATAGACGTCGAGCACGGGCGTTTCGCCGTGCTCGCAGAACACGACCGAAGAGAGCCACGTTTGCGGCGTCTTTTCCGCGAGATCGGGATGTTGCGGATCGAGCACGATCCAGTCGGCGCGTGCGCCTGCGTCGAGCGCGCCCACCGCGCGGCCTGCCGCACGCGCGCCGCCCGCGAGCGCGGCGGCAAAGAGCCGGTCCGCCACGCTCGCCGCCTGCGGCGCGGCAAGCACGTTGCGCTCGCGTCTCACGAGACGCTGGCCGTATTCGAGCAGACGCAATTCCGCGCGCCAGTCCACGCCGATATGGCTGTCCGAACCCACGCCGAACACGCCCTGCGCATCGAGGTACTCGTGCGCCGGGAAAATGCCGTCGCCAAGATTCGCTTCCGTGGTGAGGCACAGCCCCGCCACCGCGCCGCTCTTCGCGAGCGCCTGCGTCTCCTGCGCGTCGACGTGCGTCGCGTGCACGAGGCACCAGCGCGCATTCACGTCGAAACGCTCGAGCAGCCATTGCACCGGGCGAGCGCCTTCGGTCTCGACACAGGCGTCGACTTCGGCGGTTTGCTCGGCGATATGGATATGCACCGGCGCACCGGGCAGCGACGCATCGAGACCTTCGAGCAGCGCATGCAACGATGCTTGCGAGACCGCGCGCAGCGAATGCGGGGCCACGCCATAGCGCAACGCACCGTGCTCGGGCTGCTCGCCGCGCAAGGTCCCGATGATCGAAAGCAGTTGCTCAGGAGTATTGATGAAGCGGCGCTGGTCGTCGCGCGGCGCGCGTGCGCCGAAACCGCTGTACTGATAGAGCACCGGCAGCATCGTCATGCCAACGCCGGTATCGCTCGCGGCGTCCACCACGCGCTGCGCAAGCTCAGCCGGGTTGGCATAGCGCTGCCCGTCGTGCGCGTGGTGCACGTAGTGGAATTCGCAGACAGACGTATAGCCGGCTTTGAGCATCTCCACATAGAGCCAGCGCGCGATAGCGCCAAGATCGTCCGGTGTGATGCGCGCGGCGAAACGATACATCAGATCGCGCCAACTCCAGAAGCTGTCGGTCGGGTTCGCACGGTATTCGGTGAGGCCCGCCATCGCGCGCTGGAATGCGTGCGAATGAAGATTAGGCATGCCTGGCATAACCGGGCCTGCCGCCTGTGCGACACCGGCGGGCGCAGCGGGAAGATCCGCCTGTACGCGTTGCAGGGTGCCCGTCGCATCCCATTCGAGCAGCACGTTACGGCGCCACCCTTGCGGCAGCCAGGCGTGCGCCGCGAACAGCGCGCGTGAGTTGGAATTCATGTTCGATGCCTGATTCATGCGTTCAATTCGTGGTCAAACGGCGCTCGAGGACGGTCTTGCCGCCACGTACGACGCGCGCGCACAGCGGCCGGCCGATCCAGTAAGCCAGTTCCGCGAGCGATTGCACGTCCCACACCGCGAAGTCCGCTGGGCGCCCTGGCGCGAGCGTGCCATGCCGTTCTGCATCGCCGAATGCGCGCGCCGCGTGTTGCGTCACACCCTGCAGCACTTCGGGCACCGTCATGCGGAACAGCGTGGTCGCCATGTTCAGCATGAGCAGCAGCGAAGTCGTCGGCGAGGTGCCCGGATTGCTGTCCGTCGAAATCGCGATCGGCACCTCGTAGCGGCGCAGCAATTCGAGCGGCGGCAATTGCGTCTCGCGAATGAAATAGTAGGCGCCGGGCAACAGCACCGCGACGCTGCCCGCGGCCTTCATCGCCGCGACGCCCGCCTCGTCGAGAAACTCCAGATGGTCCGACGACAAGGCGCCGTAGCGCGCGGCCAGCGCCGCGCCGCCGCTATTGGACAATTGCTCGGCGTGCATCTTGACCGGCAGATTGCGGCGCGCGGCGGCTTCGAATACACGCTCGCTCTGCGCGAGCGAGAAGCCGATGCGTTCGCAGAAGACGTCCACCGCATCGACGAGGCCTTCGTCGGCCAAGGCGGGCAGTATGCGCTCGCACACTTCGTCGATATAGTCGTCGGCGCGCCCGGCGTATTCGGGCGGCAAGGCGTGCGCGCCGAGGAAAGTCGTGCGCACCGTGACCGGATAGCGCTCGCCAAGCTGGCGCGCGACACGCAGCATCTTGCGCTCGGCAGCAAGTTCGAGGCCGTAGCCCGATTTGATCTCGACGGCGGTGACCCCTTCGGCGAGCAGCGGCTCGAGGCGCGCGGCCGATTGCGCGTAGAGCTCCGCTTCGCTCGCGGCGCGTGTCGCGCGCACCGTCGAAACGATGCCGCCGCCGTTACGCGCGATCTCTTCGTAGCTCACGCCCGCGAGGCGCTGCGCGAATTCGTCGGCGCGCTGGCCGCCGTACACGAGGTGCGTGTGGCAATCCACGAGGCCGGGGGTCACCCACGCGCCCCCAAGGTCTTCGCGCGGCCACTGCGCGAATTGCGCCGGCAAGGCCGACGCCGCGCCCAGCCACGCGATCTTGCCGTTCTCGACGGCGATGGCTGCGTCTTCGATGGCGTGCCGCGGGTCGCCCTGCGGGCACAGTTTCAGGTGATGCCAGACAGTCTGGTTCATGAAGATTGCACGGCGCTGCGAGGCGCCGCGTCGCTATCAGGTTCTCGAAGGTTCTCGATCCGCGTGCGCGTTCACGATGTCCAGCGCGATGGCGAGCAGCGCGCCCTCGCCTTGTGTTTCGATCCGGATCGCACGCGCCGGATCCGCCGCGCCAGTTGTGCCGGTGGTGTCGATGCGCAGCGTATCGCCGGCTGCGAGCCGCGTGGGCTCGGCGCCATTCACGCGCACGTTCGCCTCGCCCTGCGCGCAATAGAGCAGCACGGTGTCGGCCTCGATACGACGCGCCACGTTTTCGCGCCACACTTCGAACGCCGCGCGCGCCGCGTCACGGCGCACCATCAGGTTGAAGTCGCGCGTGGGGCCGTTGACGAGGCGCGCATCGATGGGCGCTTCGCCGTCGAAACGCGCAACGTCGAGCGCGCGCGCGAGCATGTGCGTACGCACATGCTCGCCGCCTTCCGGCGCCGTTTCATCGAGCACCATGCCGGCGCCTTCGAGCAGCACCAGCGTGCGCGCCACGCCCTCGAAGCGCGAAAACGGACCCGCTTGCGCGACGTCCGCTACGCTCACGCGCCATGCGAATGCGCCCGGCTCGGCGCCGGGCACCGCACATGGCACATTCGCCACCGCGATCTCGCGCGTGACGCCGCCGCCGTTCTTCCACGGCGACGCCACGAGATCGGCGCCGCGCAGCAGCGTGAGCTGCGCGGTACGCGTTTCGCGGGCCTGGTTCATCGGCCCAGCATCGGCAGCTTGAGCCCCGCCTCGCGCGCCGTCTGCTGCGCGAGCTCGTAGCCGGCATCCGCGTGACGCATCACGCCCGTGGCCGGATCGTTCAGCAGCACGCGGCCCAGACGCTCGTGCGCCGCCTGCG
>DATEJU010000112.1:0-3248 GCA_035277805.1 Paraburkholderia sp.
AATCAGCGCGCTCGCCTGCTGCACGCCCACGGCGGCCGGAATGCCGAGACTGCGCGCGACGATCGCGGTGTGCGAGGTGCGCCCGCCCAGATCGGTGACGAAGCCCTGGAACGTCTGCCCCTTGAACTGCAGCATGTCGGCGGGCGCGATGTCGTGCGCGACCACGATCATCTCGTCGCAGCCGCCGTGCAGCGTGGCGGGCGAGGCGCCCGCGAGTGCCTTCAGCACGCGCTCGACCACCTGCTCGATGTCGGCCTTGCGCTCGCGCAGGTACGCGTCCTCGACGTCGTCGAAGTGGCGCGTGAGGCGTTCGAGCTGCTCGGTGAGCGCCCACTCCACGTTGAAGCGCCGCGTGCGGATAAGGTCGATGGTTTCCTGAACGAGCATGACGTCTTTCAGGATCATGAGGTGCACGTCGATGAACGCGCCCATTTCGGTGGGCGCGTCGGCGGCGAGGTCGGCGCGCAGCGCATCGAGCTCCTGCTCGACGAGTGCGAGTGCGGCGCGAAAGCGTTCGATTTCGCCTTCGATCTGCGGTGGCTCGATCAGGTAATGGTCGACGTCGAGCGCCGCCGGGGCGATCAGATACGCTCGCCCGATGGCAATACCGCGTGAAACGGGAATTCCATGCAGCGTGAACGGCACGCGCACCTCCTCTGGTTATGTGATGCTGCGGCAAACCGCTGCAATGCGCTCTCTCAGACCCCGGGTTTCATTATAAATTCCGCAGCGCCCCGATGTTGCCCGACCTCCCTTGCGACAAGGGATTGCGAGCTTTCGCGCTGCTACACCGCGCCTTACGCTTGCTCTGCTGATGCACGATATCCAGCAATGAAAACGCCGCGGGCAAGCGCGGCGTCGTGGAGGTCGGGGGCGGTAGTCGATGCGGTCGATGCCGCCGCAGCCATCTGCGGCCGTCAGCGACAATCAACCTGGCGGCAAGCGCCGGGACGGCATTGCGCGCCGAAGCGCGAAGTTCACTGGCCTTCGCCGAACTTGTCCGAGATCAACTTGAGCAGGGCGGTCATGGCGTCGGCCTCGTCGGGGCCTTCGGTTTCGATCACCACTGTGCTGCCGATGCCGGCAGCCAGCATCATCACGCCCATGATGCTCTTGGCGTTGATCCGGCGGCCATTGCGGCTCATCCAGATTTCCGACTGGTAGTTGCCCGCCAGTTGCGTCAGCTTCGCCGACGCGCGCGCATGCAGGCCGAGTTTGTTCACGATGGTCGTTTCTTGTTGCAGCATAGTTCGTCGATCCAGGCGCAGTGTGTTGATGTAATGCTCGGTGATTGTCCGTCGCTCGCGCGGAACGCGCGCGCTGCGTGTCCATTCGCGCTGCTGTGTTGATGGTGCGCTATACCATGCGGGGGGACGCTGTTCGTATCCGCGGGCTACGCGATTGCAGCGCGCCTGCGGTTCGCCGGGTTTGACCACGCAATTGCCCGCTCAGTTGCCCGCCGGGTTGCCAGCGCAGTTGCCCGCCCGATGCCCATTCGAGCCTCAAGCCGCGCCAGCGGGCTTGAGAGCGCCAGACGGCAGGCAGCCCGCGGTTTTGGCGCTATCCGCCCCGCACGCCGGGCTCGCCGTGCCTGTTGCTGCATCGGCCGCGGCCTCGGCGCACGGCGTGGGGGCGCAGCCACATTCGTGCACGGGCGCCGGCGTGCTCGGCCCGATCGCCTGGATGCCTTTGCTGGCGCCCGCGAGCGCCTTTTCCACCAGTACGTCGAGCGGCGTCGTGCGGTAGCAGACGGCGCGCACGAGCATCGGCAGATTGACGCCCGCCAGCACGCGCACCTGCGGCACGGTAGCAAGCCGCGCAGCGATATTCGAAGGCGTGGCGCCGAACATGTCGGTGAGCACGAGCGCGCCGTTTTCCTCGCGCAGACGCTCGATTTCCGCGGTCGCCTGGGCGACCACCTCGACGGGGTCGCTATCGGGCAGCACGTCAAGTGCCCCGATGCGCGCCGGACAGCCGCCATAGATATGGGCGATGCACTCGCGCAGCGCGGTGGCGAGCGGTGCGTGGGCGATGATCAGAATTCCTGCCATGTCAGTACTCGCCGGGCCGCCCCAAGGGTACTGACCGCCCCCCTCGGGGGGCAGCGACCAAAGGAAGCGTGGGGGTCATTTCGTTCTCGCCGGGCCGCCCCAAGGGTACTGACCGCCCCCTCGGGGGGCAGCGACCGTAGGGCGCGTTGGGGGTAGTTCATTTCAACCTGGCTGCAAATAACGGCTTTAGTTGATGCCGAATGCCGATCCCATCGATCGTGTCCGGCAGCGCCGACCCTGCGGCCAGCCGTGGGCCCGCAGGGTCGGAACACGCGCTGCGCGGCAGTTCCCGCACGTCTTGCGGCACGCAGGACAGCCAGCCCGGAACGCGGGCTCGCGGCATTGTAGCAGGGTCATTTTCGCGCACACCAAGCCGTTTTGCTCGCAGTTTTGCGTCCCTTAATACCGATACTCCCGGCGCCCCCGCTACACAGGCACCACCGGGTACCGGCGCTTCGGCCTGCATAGGAATGCCGCCCGCCGGCCCCTCCAACATGCCGGCGCCGCGCCGGGATTCAAGCCGCCGCGCGCTCCAGCGCGTCGACGAACATGGCCGCCACGTCGAAGCCGGTCTGCTCCATGATCTCGCGAAAGCACGTCGGACTCGTCACATTGACCTCGGTGAGCCAGTCGCCGATCGCATCGAGCCCTACGAGCAGCAGGCCGCGTGCCGCGAGCGTCGGCCCCAGCGCCTTCGCGATCTCCAGGTCGCGCGCGGTAAGCGGTTGCGCGACGCCCAGGCCACCCGCGGCCAGATTGCCGCGCACTTCGTTGCCCTGGGGAATGCGCGCCAGCGAATACGGCACCGGCTCGCCGCCGATCAGCAAGATGCGCTTGTCGCCGTCCTTGATCTCGGGGATGAACTTCTGCGCCATCACGCTGCGCGCGCCGTCGTGGCTCAGCATCTCGACAATGGAGCCGAGGTTCATGCCGTCGGCCTTCACGCGGAACACGCCCATGCCGCCCATGCCGTCGAGCGGCTTCAGGATCACATCCTGGTGCGCTTCGTGAAACTTGCGCAGACGCGCCGCGCTGCGCGTGACGAGCGTGGGTGCGACGAACTGCGGAAATTCGCCGATGGCGAGCTTTTCCGAGTGGTCGCGAATCGACTGCGGCTTGTTGAAGATCTTCGCGCCCGCGCGCTCGGCGATTTCGAGCAGCCACGTGGAGGTGACGTACTCCATGTCGAACGGCGGG
>DATEJU010000113.1:0-8824 GCA_035277805.1 Paraburkholderia sp.
AGATCAGCCACGGCTGCAGCTATCACGGCGTGAGCCTGAACGTGTCGATGGACTTGAGCCCGTTCCTCGCGATCAATCCGTGCGGCTATGCCGGCCTCGAAACCGTCGATATGGCCACGCTGGGCGTTCAGGCGTCCTGGCGCGACGTGGCCGCCACGCTGGCGGCCCGGCTCGACGCGAATCTCGCCGCGCAATGGGATTCGACCCTTGCAGCAACGCTTTCGGTGGCCGAAGCGGCTGCCTCAGACCCTTTAGCCGAAGCGGCCGGAGGGGAACCCGCCACATCGGCGGCAGCAAGCGGGCAACCGCATCAACCGCAGGCCGGCGTTACCCCGGCGGCCTGACTGGATCGAAACGAATGACTGACGTAACCGCGAACCCCGCTGCGAATTCGGCTGCTAATCCTGTTGCAAACGCCGCAGGCACTTCCGCCGACGCCGTCCCTTACGACGCTACCGCGAAACAGAAGGCGCAGGCCAAGACCTCGCGCATTCCGATCAAGGTCATCCCCATCGAGAAGCTCAAGAAGCCCGAGTGGATCCGCGTGAAAGCGGCCACCGGCAATTCGCGCTTCTATGAGATCAAGAACATCCTGCGCGAGCACAACCTGCACACGGTGTGCGAGGAAGCGAGCTGCCCGAACATCGGTGAATGCTTCGGCAAGGGCACCGCGACGTTCATGATCATGGGCGACAAGTGCACGCGCCGCTGCCCGTTCTGCGACGTCGGCCATGGCCGTCCCGATCCGCTCGATCCGGACGAGCCGGCGAACCTCGCACGCACCATCGGCGCGCTCAAGCTCAAATACGTCGTGATCACGAGCGTGGACCGCGACGACCTGCGTGACGGCGGTGCCGGCCACTTCGTCGAGTGCATCCGCCAGGTGCGCGAGCAGTCGCCAGAGACGCGTATCGAAATTCTCACGCCGGACTTTCGCGGCCGTCTGGATCGCGCGATCTCGATCCTCACTGCCGCGCCGCCCGACGTGATGAACCACAACCTCGAAACGGTGCCGCGCCTCTACAAGGAAGCGCGCCCCGGTTCGGACTACGCGCACTCGCTCAAGCTCCTGAAGGACTTCAAGGCGCTGCATCCCGAGGTCGCGACCAAGTCGGGCCTGATGGTGGGGCTTGGCGAGACGCCGGAAGAGATTCTCCAGGTCATGCGCGACCTGCGCGAGCACGATGTGGACATGCTGACGATCGGCCAGTATCTCCAGCCTTCCGAGCATCACCTGCCAGTGCGCGAGTACGTGCACCCCGACACGTTCAAGATGTACGAGGAAGAGGCGTACAAGATGGGCTTCACGCACGCAGCCGTTGGCGCGATGGTGCGCTCGAGCTATCACGCCGATGTGCAGGCGCATGGGGCGGGCGTGGTCTGATACGCCGCCGCTGTATCGCACGCTGTCACCGCGATCAAGGAGCCCGCTGGAAAGCGGGCTTTTTTTTCGTCCGCCGTTCTGTTTCCCGCATTTCTCCCTCATTCCAGAAACCCGGACGCCACCAGGCCGCATTTCTGGAAATCCAGATTCCCTGCCCGCTTTCAAGATGGAAAAGCCTTGTAAATCAAGGCTAAAGCTCGGCATCAAAGCTGGCATCAACCTTGCGAAATAGATCGCGCGGCCACTCCGGCCGCGGCACATAAAAACAGCAAGGAGACAGCCGATGTCCGATCCCTACTTCCGGTTTCGCTGATTTCCCCCGTTTAGACCCGTCGCGGCCCTGCGCGGCCATCGGCTTAACCTATTTGCAGGATTCAATCGTGAAGAAACCTCTGCACAAAGTCCTTTACGTCCAGGTGATCGTGGCGATCGTCATCGGCGTGATCCTCGGGCACTACTCGCCGGCCATCGGCATCGACATGAAGCCGCTCGGCGACGCCTTCATCAAGCTCATCAAGATGGTGATCGGGCCGATCATCTTCTGTACCGTCGTGAGCGGCATCGCAGGCATGGAGGACATGAAGAAGGTCGGCCGCGTGGGCGGCAAGGCGCTGCTCTACTTCGAGATCGTCTCGACCTTCGCGCTGCTGCTTGGCCTCATCGCCACGCACGTGCTCAAGCCGGGCGCGGGCTTTAACGTCGATGTCAGCACGCTCGACGGCAAGGCCGTGGCGAGCTATGCGGCGAAGGCGCACGGCCAGAGCACGGTCGACTTCCTGATGCATATCATTCCGGACACGATGTTCTCGGCCTTCGCACAAGGCGAAATCCTGCAGATCCTGCTGATCGCGCTGCTCTTTGGCGCCGTGCTCACGCAACTGGGCGAGCGCGGCCGCGTGGTGACCGAGTTCATCGACAGCGTCTCGGGCGTCCTCTTCGGCGTCGTCAAGATCGTCACGAAGCTCGCGCCGATCGGCGCGTTCGGCGCGATGGCGTTCACCATCGGCAAGTACGGCGTGGGCTCGCTCATCCCGATGCTCAAGCTGATCGGCACGTTCTATCTCACCTCCATCGTGTTCGTGCTGGTGGTGCTCGGCGCGATCGCGCGCTTCACGGGCTTCTCGATTATCCGCTTCGTTTCCTACATCAAGGAAGAGATGCTGATCGTGCTGGGCACGAGCTCGTCGGAGTCGGCGCTGCCTCAGCTCATGCAAAAGCTCGAGCGTCTCGGCTGCTCGCGCTCGGTCGTGGGTCTCGTCGTGCCGACCGGCTATTCGTTCAACCTCGATGGCACCAACATCTACATGACAATGGCGGTGCTCTTCATCGCCCAGGCGACCAACACCGACCTCACGCTCACCCAGCAGCTCACGCTGCTCGCGGTGACCATGCTCACCTCGAAGGGCGCGAGCGGCGTGACCGGCGCGGGCTTCATCACGCTCGCGGCGACGCTGGCCGTGGTGCCGACCATCCCGCTTTCGGGCATGGTGCTGATCCTCGGCATCGACCGTTTCATGAGCGAGTGCCGTGCGCTCACCAACATCGTCGGCAACGGCGTGGCGACGGTCGTGGTCTCGGCATGGGAGAAGGAGCTCGACCGCAACAAGCTGCGTGCGGCGCTTTCGGGCCAGGTCGAAGAAGTGAAGCAAGGCGCGGGCGTGTAAGCCCGCTGAAGCCCGTTGAAGCCCGCTGGTTGGCCCATCTTCGCCGATGGGCCAACTCCATCCTGTGGCGCGGCCACTCGCAAGACACTGCTGTACCTGCTTTCGCGGCGCGCTGTTTGCTCTGGTCCCATGCTTCGCGGTGGCGCGTCGCCCACCTCTTCCCTCCGTTTTTCTCCGGCGCTTCCCGCCCCCCCACCGTAGGCCGCCTCGCGCGGTAGGCGTGTGCCACAATCCCAACCATCCTCGCTCGATCATCCGGAAGCCTCATTCGTGACGCGCCGCCTCATCCTGTTGTTCGCGCTCGCCGTCGGTCTCGCGGCGGTGTGCACGCTTGCATGGTCGCTCGCCTGGCAGACCGGCATCGACACGCTGCGCCGCAACGCCGCCGTACGCAACGACCGCACGACCGCCGCGCTCAAGAGCACCCTCGAGCGCTACGAATCGCTGCCGTATCTGGTGGGCGCGCATCCGCTCGTGCAGGACGTGCTCGCCGATCCGAAACCCGACTGGGTGGCGCAGGCCAATCGCTATCTCGAGGACGTGAACCGCCACGCGCGCGCCACCACGACCTACATCATCCGCGCCGACGGCCTGTGCATTGCCGCGAGCAACTGGCGCGATCCGGACAGCTTCGTCGGCGTGGGCTACCAATTCCGGCCGTACTTCATCGAGGCGCAGAAGGGCGGCGTGGGGCGCTTCTTTGGCATCGGCACGATCTCGCACGATCCGGGCTACTACATTTCGCAGCCAGTGCGGCGCAACGGCAAGATCGTCGGCGTGGCGGTGGTCAAGCTCAATCTCGAATGGTTTCCGGGCTCGGACGCCTCCGAGCCGCTGCTCGTCACCGACGACCACGGCGTGATCTTTCTCTCCTCGGTGCCCGCATGGAAGTACCGCACGGTGCGCCCGCTGCCTGCGGACGTGGTCGCGTCCATCGACGAGACGCGCCAGTACGCGCGCCAGGACATCGCGCCGCTGCCCGTGAGCGTGGAGCGCGTGCTGGAGGGCGGCGCCGATATCGTGCGCATCGGCAGCGGCCTGCGCGCGCCTCGCTATCTGGAGACGCGCCGCGCGCTCGGCGAGCCCGACTGGCATCTCGTGACGATGTCGCCGGTCGACCCGGTGCTGGACGCGGCGCGCAACGCGACGATCATGACGGGCTTCGGCTACGTCTCGCTATGCCTGCTGGCGTTCTACTGGCGCATGCGCCGCGCGCGCGTGCGGGAAGTGCTGCGCAGCCGCGCGATGCTGCAAAAGGCCTACGCCATGCTCAACGACCGCGTGGCCGAGCGCACCGCCGATCTCTCGCAGGCCAACGAGCGTCTGCAGCGCGAAGTGGCCGAGCGCACGCGCGCCGAAGCGGAACTGCGCGCGACCCAGGACGAACTGATTCAGGCGAGCAAGCTCGCGGCGCTCGGGCAGATGGCGGCGGGCATCACGCACGAGCTGAACCAGCCGCTCGCGGCGCTGCGCAGCTTCTCCGACAATACCCGCGTGTTTCTTGAGCGCGGCCAGTACGATGCGGCGCATGAGAATCTGGAGGCGATCGGCTCGCTCACCGAGCGCATGGGCAAGATCGTCAATCAGCTCAAGCTCTTCGTGGGGCGCGCGAAGCCGAAGAGCCAGCGCTCGCCGGTGGCGCGCGCATTGCGCAACGCGCTTGCGCTGCTCGGCAAGCGCCTCGAAGGCGTGCGCGTGGTGCTCACCGTCACCGATGGCGATGCCGCGAGCGCACCGCTCGACCCGCAAGGCGAGTATCCCGAGCTGGTCGCGCAATGCGACGACCTGCGGCTCGAACAGGTGCTCATCAACCTGATCGGCAATGCGCTCGACGCGGTGGCGGGGAAGCACGCGCCGCGCATTGCGATCGACGTGCGCGCGCAGCCCGCGACGATCGAGATCGCCGTGTGCGACAACGGTCCCGGCATTCCCGCCGATGTCATGCCGCGCCTTTTCGAGCCGTTCTTCACGACGAAGGAGATGGGGCAGGGTCTCGGCCTGGGGCTTGCGATTTCCTCGTCGATCGCGCGCGATTGCGGCGGCACGCTTGCGGCGCACAATGTGGCACAAAGCGCGGCAGAAAGCGCGGTGGATGGCGGTGCCTGTTTCGTGCTGACGCTGCGCCGCACGCGCGTGAATGTGCCGCGCTCAGCCACCACGGAAAGCGCGACGCCGCCTGCCAATGGGAATACGGCGGGCAACACGTCGGCGGGAAACACGAAGGCGAGCGCGAACGGCGCGCGCCACTGAAATAAGGAAGGCGAACGAATATGGTCAGCTCGATGCCCGGCCGGGTGCTCTACGTAGAGGACGACGAACTGGTGCGGCGCGCCGGCGTGCAGAGCCTGCAGCTCGCCGGCTTCGACGCAGCCGGCTTCGCGAACGCCGAGGCCGCGCTGCCGCTCGTGGACGCCGAGTTCGCCGGCGTCGTGGTGAGCGATATCCGGCTGCCCGGCATGAGCGGGCTCGATCTGCTCGCGCAGTGCCACGAGCGCGCGCCCGACGTGCCCGTGATCCTCGTCACGGGCCACGGCGACATCTCGATGGCCGTGCAGGCGATGCGCGACGGCGCTTACGACTTCATCGAGAAGCCCTTCGCCTCCGAGCGCCTGATCGAGACGGTGCGGCGCGCGCTGGAGCGGCGCACGCTGATGCTCGAAAACCTCGCGCTGCGCCGCGAGCTGGCGGGGCAGAACACGCTCGCGCCGCGCATCATCGGCAAGAGCCCGGCGATCGAGCAGGTGCGCAGGCTCATTGCGAATGTCGCGCCCACGGACGCATCCGTGCTCATCAATGGCGACACCGGCGCGGGCAAGGAACTGATCGCACGCAGCCTGCACGAGCTCTCGCCGCGCCGCGACAAGCCATTCGTGGCCGTGAACTGCGGCGCGCTGCCCGAGCCGATGTTCGAATCGGAGATGTTCGGCTATGAGCCCGGCGCGTTCACGGGCGCGGCCAGGCGGCGCATCGGCAAGCTCGAGCACGCCACGGGCGGCACGCTCTTTCTCGACGAGATCGAGAGCATGCCGCTCGCGCTCCAGGTGAAACTTCTGCGTGTGCTCCAGGACGGTGTGCTGGAGCGCCTCGGTTCGAACCAGCCGGTGCGCGTGGACCTGCGCGTGGTCGCGGCGGCCAAGGGCGACATGAGCGAGCACGTCGCGGCAGGCAGCTTCCGGCGCGACCTGCTGTATCGGCTCAACGTGGTGACGATCGCGCTGCCACCGCTCGCCGAGCGCCGCGAAGACATCGTGCCGCTCTTCGAGCACTTCCTGCTGGACGCGGCGGTGCGCTATCAGCGCCCCGCGCCGCTCCTGACCGAGCGCGATCGCATGCGCCTTGCGCAGCGCGACTGGCCGGGCAACGTGCGCGAGCTGCGCAACGCGGCGGAGCGCTACGTGCTTGGCATTCCCGACGATATCGCGCCGCAGGCCGCGAGCGGCGCCGACGACGCGCTGCCGCTCAAGGAGCGCGTGGAGCAGTACGAGCGCGCGTTGATTGCCGATGCGCTGCAGCAGACGCACGGAGCGGTCGCCCAGGCCGCCGAGCGGCTGCAGATGGCGAAGGCCACGCTCTACGAGAAGATGCGCCGCTACGGACTGGTGGCGCGAGGGGAGAACGAAGCGCGCGGCTGATGGCGCATGCGATCAAGCGGTGGAAACAAAAACGGCAGCGGATTTTTCCGCTGCTGTTTGCGATTGGGATGCCGCCTGGTGCTGTGAAGGTCAGGTCGCAAGCGCCTTCTGCAGCAGCGCGTCGAGCTCCGCGAACTTCGGCTCGCCCACGTAGCGTTTGAGGATCTTGCCGTTGCGGTCGACCACGAAGGTGGTGGGCGTGAGCTGGACGTTACCGAACTGTTTGGCCGCCGAGCCGTCGTCCATCGCCACCTTGAACGGAAGCTGGCGCGTTTGCGCGTAATTGACGACGTACATGGGCGCGTCGTAGTTCATCGCCACGGCGACGAATTCGAGGCCTTCGCCCTTGAAGCGGTTATAGGTCTGGACCATCTGCGGCATTTCCTTCATGCAGGTGGTGCAACTCGTCGCCCAGAAGTTGACGAGATAGACCTTGCCCTTGAGATCGGCGGTTGAGACTTTCTGGCCGGAGAGCAGCGTGAAAGTGGCGTCGGGCACGCGCTGCTGGCTGCCGAAGAACGCGAAGTAGCCGGCGATCGCCAGTGCGGCGACAACGACGACGGCGCCGATATTGCGGATCGCACTGGAGCGCGCCTTCGGGGGAGTCGGGGATGCGGACATGGATGAAGCCTCGGGCGCCTCTTGGCGCGGAAATGAGCCGGACTATTGTAGCGCCGAATTTCCCGGCATAGCGGTTGCGGCGGCACGGGTGAGCATAAGCAAAGGATAATGTTCCGTGCAGCCATTTCCTCACACTTTTTAGCCGTCACGCTCGCGTCTCATGGTCCTCAACGTTCTTTCCCGCACCCGTCTTTCGCAGATTCTGCCGTCGTCCTTGCGTACGCGCCTCGCGCGTGCAGCCGCGGCGGCATTGCTTGCTGGCTCGCTCGCGCCGCTCATCGCCTGTTCGCCCACCTACGACTGGCGCACGATCTCGAACGACGCGAGCGGCTATAGCGTCGATTTGCCGGCCAAGCCAGGCGCCGACGAACGCCGCATCGACGTGAACGGCACGCCGATGCGCATGCGGGTCCAGACCGCAGAGGTGGCCGGCGCGGTGTTCGTGATCGGTACGCTCGATCTGCCCGACGCGCAGCCGGCCACGCAGCAAAAGGCGCTGGCGTTCCTGCGCGCGGGGCTCGCGCGCAACGTGGGCGCGGCGCCCGAGGCGCACACGGTGGCCGTGCCGGTCGAGGCCGGAGGCTCCGTCGAGGGCATCGACATGCAGCTCGCCGGCAAGGCGGGCGCGAAGGAGGAGCAGCGCACGATCCACGCGCGGCTCGTTGCCAAGGGGACGCACGCTTACCAGCTGGCGATCGTGGGCCGCGAGCAGCCCGCACCCGAGCAGGTCGATCAGTTCTTCCAATCGTTCAAGCTTCATTAACCGCCTCTTAGGATTACGGAGCGACAGGCGATTGCGACCGGAAGTGAATGTGTTCTCCTGGGTTTACCAGCTAATACCCGGATTTCATTGAGGGTTTACAGGTTACCCACAGCCCCTGTGGGTAACTTTGTGGAAAAAGCCCGTTCATCGCCCGCAAATGGCCGTGCTGTGGGCTTTTTGTTAGTTTTGCGCGCTGCTCGGGAAATTGTTAATTCGTTAAGAATCAAAGACTTGCATTTTGAGTCAAAGCTAAATGCGAATCGTGCAAGAAATTGCCCCCAACACGACGAAGTGTGCATAAGTCAAGTCTTGACTTCCTTTTTTTGATCCATCTGAAGGTTGAAATTCTGGTTTCGGCGTTGGCCGTGTGCGATTCGTCCGTAACCCGTGACCATGGCGATCACGCGCGGCAGCTGCGCCATTGCCGTGCCGTCGGTCCGCACCGCTATTGCGCACTACTGATCGCTGAATATGCGCCAATACTGCACCGCTTCCGCGACATGCGCCGCTTCGGGCATGGCCGTGCCTGCGAGGTCGGCGATCGTGCGCGCCACCTTGAGCGCGCGGTAATACGCGCGCGCCGACCAGCCAAAGCGCTCGCCGGCTTCGCGCAGCAGGGCTTCGCCTGCGGCGTCGGGGCGGCAGACCGCGTCGGTTTCGCGCCCGCTCAGCTCGCGGTTGGTCTTGCCCTGGCGGGCGATCTGGCGCTCGCGCGCCGCCGCTACACGCGCGGCGACGGCCGCACTCGGCTCGCCAGGCG
>DATEJU010000114.1:0-3000 GCA_035277805.1 Paraburkholderia sp.
TCGGGGATGAGCGTCGTCGACGGCTCGATCGGTTGAATGGAAGTCATGTTGTGCTACCCCCTCTTATGCGCGGTCCGCGACACGTTCGCCCAACAGCCCCGACGGACGGAACACGAGCACGATGATCAGCACGATGAACGCGAACACGTCCTGATAGTTACTGCCGAACACCCCGCCAGTCAGGCTGCCGATGTACCCCGCACCGAGCTGTTCGATCAGGCCGAGCAGCACGCCGCCCACCATGGCGCCGCCCAGGTTGCCGATACCGCCCAGCACCGCCGCGGTGAACGCCTTCATGCCGGGAATGAAGCCCATATAGAAGTGCGCATTGCCGTATTCGGAGGCGATCATCACGCCGGCCAGGGCAGCAAGTGCCGAGCCGATCATGAAAGTGGCCGAGATCACGAAGTTCGGATTGACGCCCATCAGAGATGCATTGGAGGGATTCTCGGCGATGGCACGCATCGCGCGGCCGAGCTTGGTCTTGTGCACGAGCAGCAGCAGCGCGCCCATCATGATGAACGCCACGACGATGATCACGATCTCGGTCGGCGAGATCACGGCGCCGACGCTCGTGTCGGTGGCCTTGATCACGTTGATCGGATCGGTCGAGATCAGTTGCGGGAAGGCCAGCGGGTTACGCGACCAGATCATCATCGCGAGCGTCTCCAGCAGGATCGACACGCCAATGGCGGTGATGAGCGGGGCGAGACGCGGAGCGCGCCGCAGCGGCCGATACGCGATTTTTTCGATCGCATACCCGACGAAGGCGCAAACAATCGCGGCAACCACAAGCGCAATGCACAGCGTGGGGATGTTCCCGAGGCCCGGGAAATGGTTATGCAGCACGTTGATCGCGGAGAGCGCAACCATCGCGCCGACCATGAGCACGTCGCCGTGCGCGAAGTTGATGATGCCCAGAATCCCGTACACCATCGTGTAGCCCAGCGCGATGATGGCGTAGATGCTGCCAAGCACCAGCCCGTTCAGGATCTGCTGGATGAAAATATCCATTTAATGCTCCTTTGCCCGTGCGACCGGATTCGCGCTCGTCATCGGCCGGTGGGCGATGTTTTACGGAACCGCAACGACACTCTCGGGTACTGAAATAAAAGACCGGTAAAGGTTGGCCACGTCCAGTTCGCGTTGCCGCTGTGTTGCAGCTGCAGACTCGCCGGAAGCGGATGCAAAAACGGCACCGTCGGATGGTTCGGTGCCGTCGGGTTCAACTACCTGTCACATTCGCGACGACGTTTGCACGGCGGGCCTCGCGGCCAGCCCTGCGCACGTCATACGTCATGACTCCCATTTTCGGGCTGCCCTTGGCGTGGGCACGGCCGGCGGCGTCCAAAGACGCCGCCTGGCCGCGCACAGCTGCGGACAAACCGGCAGACGGACCCTGCGTTCCTGCCGCGTTACCGTTTACGGCAGCATCGGCCAGAACCTTTTGGTCCGCCACGAAAACCGCTTTCGTGCCGCCGCCAACATAGGCAACATGCGTGCCAATTTTCATGACAGCAGAGGCGATAGTGGCTCCGGCCGGCTCTGCGGCCCCCACTTGCGTCGAGCGCGCCCTGTTGAGGCGCGCCCAGCCGTATTCGTGGTCGTGTCCGGAACGCATATCGGTTTCCTCCGGGAGCGCAACGATCATCGATGCTGCGCTCATGCCCGTTTCAGCACTGCGGACGAACCACCCTTGGTGCGTTGCAACCGCAGCCGCCGAAGACGCGGCAAAAGCAAACTCGACTTGCATTAATCAGGTCTCCTGCGCCTTCCGAATTGCTTGCCTGTAGGGCCTCGCGAGTACGTTCGGCCCCCAGAACGCGCGCATTGTAACGCCAATTATGCGACAGGCAATATTGTTGAACCGACAGGGTTTTCCTGCATTGCAACCACTTTTTGAAATAAGACAGCGAACATGGTTGCACCCATGGTTGCGCCTTATTCTCGCGCATCAGTTGCACCAAAATCTGGCGCGGCTCGCACCAACTGTTGTTTCGGCGTGGCGCTATGCCTTATCGGGCGGGCATCGCATGCACGACCACGCATAGTGAAGTGAATATTGAGATTTCGCACCGAAACGGTGCGAGGAGATTTGAGGGGGTTTAGGTTGCCCACAAAACGGGGTCACACCATGAAATTCGACCCTGCCCTATAGCGAAAACACTAATAAGACGAGGCCGTAGCAACGTGGTTTACCTCACGCCTCACGCGATGCAACCCTATTTAAATGACGCAAATGCGCGCTGCAGTGCTCATCGGCCATAAAAAAAGCGCGCCATCGGCGCGCTTTTTTTTGGAACTGAAGATCAGACCCTGCGTTCAGGCGGCTTGTCCGAGCCCACGCGGCAGCGGGAATGCGATGTTCTCTTCGATACCTTCGAGCGCGCGCACATTGCGCACACCAAGCTCGTGCAAACGCTGAATGATCTTTTGCGCGAGTGCCTCGGGCGCCGATGCGCCTGCCGTCAGTCCGATGCGGCGCTTGCCTTCGAGCCAGCGCGGATCGATCTGATCGGGCGCATCCACCATATAGGCGGGGATGCCGCGCTTTTCAGCGACTTCGCGCAGGCGGTTCGAGTTCGAGCTGTTAGGGCTGCCCACCACGATCACGATGTCGCATTGCGGCGCCATGAACTTGACCGCGTCCTGGCGGTTCTGCGTGGCGTAGCAGATGTCCTGCTTCTTGGGCTCGCGAATTTCGGGATAGCGCGCCTTGAGCGCGGCGATGATCTCAGCGGCGTCATCTACCGACAGCGTGGTTTGCGTGACGAACGACACGCGCTGCGGATCGCGCAGCGCGAGCTGCTCCACGTCGCCGATATCCTCGACCAGATAAATGCCCTCGCCGCACTGCCCCATCGTGCCCTCGACTTCGGGGTGCCCCTTGTGCCCGATCATGACGATGTCGAGCCCCTCTTGGCGCATCTTCCCGACTTCGATGTGAACCTTGGTGACGAGCGGACAAGTCGCGTCGTAGATGCGCAGGTCGCGCACCTG
>DATEJU010000115.1:0-2451 GCA_035277805.1 Paraburkholderia sp.
TAGGGACGATTAACCATCATGGTTGAACTTGAAATAGACGGCAAGAAGGTGCAGGTGCCCGAGGGCAGCATGGTGATCCAGGCTGCGCAGCGGGTCGACACGTACATTCCGCACTTCTGCTATCACAAGAAGCTGTCCATCGCGGCCAACTGCCGGATGTGTCTCGTCGATGTCGAGAAGATGCCGAAGGCCGTGCCCGCGTGCGCGACGCCGGTGTCGCAGGGCATGGTCGTGCGCACGATGTCGGAAAAGGCCGTGCAGGGTCAGCAAGCCGTGATGGAATTCCTGCTGATTAACCACCCGCTCGATTGCCCGATCTGCGATCAGGGCGGCGAATGCCAGCTCCAGGATCTGGCGGTCGGCTACGGCAAGTCGGCGTCGCGCTACAGCGAAGAAAAGCGCGTTGTGTTCCACAAGAACGTCGGTCCGCTCATCTCGATGGAAGAGATGACGCGCTGCATTCACTGCACGCGCTGCGTGCGCTTCGGCGACGAGATCGCCGGTGTGATGGAACTCGGCATGCTGGGCCGCGGCGAGCATTCGGAGATCACCTCGTTCGTCGGCAAGACGGTGGACTCGGAGCTTTCGGGCAACATGATCGACCTGTGCCCGGTCGGTGCGCTCACGAGCAAGCCGTTCCGCTTCTCCGCGCGGACGTGGGAGCTGTCGCGCCGCAAGTCGGTGAGCCCGCACGACGCAACGGGTGCCAACCTCGTCGTGCAGGTGAAGAATAACCGTGTGATGCGCGTGCTGCCGTTCGAGAACGAAGCCATCAACGAGTGCTGGATCTCGGACAAGGACCGCTTCTCGTATGAAGGCCTGAACGCCGAAGACCGCCTCACACGCCCGATGATCAAGCAGGGCGGCCAGTGGGTGGAGACCGACTGGCAGACTGCGCTCGAGTACGTGGTGAAGGGCATCAAGGGCATTAGCGACGAGCACGGTGAGAACCAGCTTGCGCTGCTCGCGAGCCCGCACAGCACGACCGAGGAACTCTATCTCGCGAAGCAGTTCGCGGACGCGATCGGCACGCCGAACGTGGACTTCCGCCTGCGCCAGAACGACTTCTCGGCGCCGCTTGAAGGTGCGCCGTGGCTGGGCACGAAGATCGCCGAGCTTTCGTATGCCGACTCGGCGTTCGTGATCGGCTCGTTCCTGCGCCGCGATCACGCGCTCTTTGCCGCGCGTCTGCGCCAGGCCGCGAAGGGCGGCGCGCAGGTGTCGTTCCTGCAGGCGACGGCCGACGGCTCGCTGATCCCGAACGCGCAGCGCATCGTCGCGGCGCCTTCGGCATGGCTCGACGAGCTCGCTTCGATCGCCGCCGCTGTCGCCCAGGCGAAGGGCGCCGCGCTGCCGGAAGGCTTCGCAGGCGCTCAGGCAACCGACGCTGCGAAGCAGATCGCCGCATCGCTCGCGAATGGCGAGCGCCGCTTCGTGCTGCTCGGCAACGCCGCTGTCCAGCATCCGGAATTCTCGCGTCTGCACGCTGCCGCGCAGTTCATCGCTGAAACGACGGGCGCCACGCTCGGTTTCCTCACGGAGGCCGCCAACACGGTCGGCGCGCACCTCGTCGGCGCACTGCCTGGCCGCGACGGCCTGAACGCTCGCGAAGTGTTCGAGCAGCCGCGCAAGGGCTATCTGCTGTTCAACTTCGAACCCGAGTTCGACACGGCCAACCCGGCCGCCGCGCGCGCCGCGCTCGCGCAGGCCGAGATGGTCGCCGTGTTCTCGCCGTTCAAGACGGGCCTCGATTACGCCGACGTGCTGCTGCCCATCGCGCCGTTCACGGAGACTTCGGGCACGTTCGTGAACGCCGAAGGCACGGCCCAGACGTTCAATGGCGTCGTGCGACCGCTCGGCGACACGCGTCCGGCCTGGAAGGTCCTGCGCGTGCTCGGCACGCTGCTCGGTGCGAAGGGCTTCGAGTACGAGACTTCGGAAGACGTGCGCCGCAAGGCGCTCGGCAACGGCAGCTTCGAAGCGCGTCTGTCGAACAAGGCCGGCGCGACGGTCGCGCGCGGCGGCCTCGCGAAGGCAGCCGACGGCCGCTTCGAGCGCATCTCCGATGTGCCCATCTATCGCGCAGATCAACTCGTGCGCCGCGGTGAAGCGCTGCAGCTCACGACGGCGGCTCGCGTGGCGAACGCCATCGGCCTCCCGGCTGCGCTCTTCGACCAGCTCGGCCTGAAGGAGGGCGACGCCGTGCGCGTGCGCCAGGGCGAGCTCTCGGAAACCGCGCCCGCGACGCGCGATGCGAATCTTGCGCCGACGGTGGTGCGTGTGTCGGCGGCGACGCCGGCCGCCGCGCAACTCGGCAGCCTGTTCGGTGAACTGCTGGTGGAGAAGGCGTAAATGAGCTTGTTCGATACGATCAATGCAGGCGGCAGCCAGCTGCTCGGCGTGGCATGGCCCACTGTCTGGGCGCTGGTGCGCATTCTCGTCGTCGCGGTG
>DATEJU010000116.1:0-34743 GCA_035277805.1 Paraburkholderia sp.
GCCAGGTGTTCCGCAAGGCTCTCCAGTCTGCGCGCTCAGGCGGCGGCAAGGCCGGAGGGGCGGTGTGAGTCGTGCTGCCATTTTGCTGTTGTCGATCGGCACGGCACTCTTCATCGCACTGCTCGCATGGCAGGGACTCGGCTCGGTGACGGGCGCGCTCGCGGCAGCGGGCTGGGGGCTGGCGCTGGTTGCCGCGTTCCACGTGGTGCCGCTCGCGCTCGACGCGGGCGCGATCGCGGTGTTGCTGCGCAAAAGCGAGCAGGTCGACCAGCGCGATGCGCTGCTCGCGCGCTGGAGCGGCGAATCCGTGAACAGCCTGCTGCCGGCCGGGCAGATCGGCGGTCCGGTCGTCATGGTGCGTCAGCTCGCGCAGCGCGGCATGCCCATGCGCGACGCGGCGGCGGCCATCACGGTGAGCACGACGCTTCAGGCGCTCGCGCAAATCGTCTTCGCGGTGTTCGGCATCGCGCTCTTTTCCGTCTACGCCGCGAACGGCGCGCCGCGCGATCTCGGCGTGGCCGCGCTGATCGCCACCGGCGTGCTCGGCGGCCTCATCGGGTTGTTCTATTTTGCGCAGCGCCGCGGGCTGTTCGGCCGCGTGCTGCGTGTCGCTTCGAAGGTGTTCGGCAAGCGCGACTGGTCGGCGCTCACCACACGCGCCGACGCCGTCGACGCCACCGTCAAGGCGCTCTATGCCGATCGCGCCCGCGCGGCGGCCAGCTTCGCGCTCAGTTTCGTGGGCTGGCTCGTCGGGACCGTGGAAGTGTGGCTCGCGCTGCGCTTTCTCGGCCACCCCGTCAGCTGGGTCGACGCGCTGTTGCTCGAAAGCATCGGCCAGGCCATTCGGGGCGCGGCTTTTGCCATTCCCGGCTCGCTCGGCGTGCAGGAGGGCGGCTATCTGCTGCTCGCGCCGCTTGTCGGCCTGCCGCCCGACGCGGCACTCGCGCTCTCGCTCGCCAAGCGTGCGAGAGAGATCCTGCTCGGATTGCCGGGCCTGCTTTATCTGCATATCAGCGAACGTAGCTGGCAACGCCGGCGCGCCGTGCGCGTGCCCGCTGTCGAAGTCGCCGATTGATCTTTTTCTCCCAAGGAACGCATGCGCGCCATCATTCTCGCGGCAGGCCTCGGCCTGCGCCTTCAGCAGCCCGCTGGGGAACAGTTTCCGAAATGTCTGCTGCAATTCGAGGGCGTGACGCTGCTCGAGCGCCATTTGCAGATGCTCGAGTCGGCGGGCGTTACCGAGGTCGTGCTCGCGCTCGGCTTTCAGCCGGAACTGGTCGAGGCCGAGCTCAGGCGCATCGGCTGGCCGCATGAGGTCGAGGTGATGCTCAATCCGCGCTTCGACCTGGGCAGCGTGCTCACGGTGCATCGCACGGCGCAAGCGCTCACGCGCGGCGGCGACGTGCTGTTGATGGACGCCGACGTGCTTTACGACGAGCGCGTATTCGCGCCGCTCGTGGCGGGCGATGCGCCGGCCAACCGCCTGTTGATCGACCGCGATTTCGAGGCGGGCGACGAGCCCGTGAAGCTGTGCCTGCGCGAAGGCGTGCCCGTCGAGTTGCGCAAGCAACTCGCGGTCGGGCTGCAGTACGACACGATCGGCGAATCGGTTGGCTTCTTCCGCCTGAACGCAGCGACGGCGCGTCGCTTTGCGCAGATCGTCGAGGGCTATGTCGATACGGATCGCGCGAACATGCCGCACGAAGAAGCGCTGCGCGATCTGCTGCTCGAACGCGGCAGCGAGTTCGAAATCGCGGACGTCACGGGTGCTCCGTGGATCGAAATCGACTTTCCGAATGACGTGACGCGCGCCGCCGAAGAGGTGCTCCCGCAACTGGCGCCGGTCGTGAGCCGCATGAAGCAGACGGCGGTCTGATGGCAGCCTGAAGCGCGGTTTCAGCCCGCGCTCCGAAAGGGCCGTGAAGTCCGTTGCCGCGCGAGTGCGGCGGCGGGCTGTGCGGCCCTCGTGCTTTTTCTGGCGCTCTCCTTGTATTTTTAAGCTCTGCTTCATCTGTTGCGGCCTCACCGTTTTCGGCAACACGGTGCCATAATGACAGCTTTACGCCATCAGCCACGCTGATTGTCGTTCCTGCCCATGCCTCTTGCTCTCGGCACTTTCATCGTTCCGCTCATCGTCGCGTGCTCGATGTTCATGGAGAACGTGGACGCGACGGTCATCGTCACATCGCTCCCGGCGATGGCGCGCGATCTCGGCCAGAGCCCCATCACCCTCAAACTCGCCGTCACGAGCTACGTGATCGGGCTGGGTGTGTTCATTCCCATCTGCGGCTGGGTGGCCGACCGCTTCGGCTCGCGCAATGTGTTTCGCACCGCCATCGGCATTTTCATGGCGGGCTCGCTGCTGTGCGCCGCGTCCAGGTCGCTCGAAATGTTCGTCGCCGCGCGCTTCGTGCAGGGTATCGGCGGCGCGATGATGGTGCCGGTGGGCCGCATCATCATCTTTCGCTCGCTGCCCAAGTCGGACTTCATTCGCGCGGTCAACTATCTCACCGTGCCTGCCTTGCTCGGTCCCGTGATGGGGCCGCCGCTCGGCGGCTTCATCACGACGTACCTGCACTGGCGGCTGATTTTCTTCGTCAACATTCCGATCGGCGTGCTCGGCATCTGGCTCGCGAACCGGCACATTGCGAACATGCACGAGGAGCATCCGGGACCGCTCGACTGGTTCGGCTTCATCCTCTCCGCGGGCGGCGCGTCGCTCTTCATGCTCGGGCTGTCGCTCGTGGGCGGCGAGCTGGTTTCCAATGGGAAAGCCGTGACGATGTGCGTGGTCGGCGCGCTCCTGCTGGGCGGCTACTGGCTCTACGCGCAACGCGCCGAACGGCCCGTTCTCGATCTGAAACTTTTGCGCATCCCGAGTTTCAACGCGAGCGTGGCGGGCGGCTCGCTGTTTCGCATCGGACTTGGCGCCGTGCCGTTCCTGCTGCCGCTCACACTGCAGGAAGGGCTCGGCATGACGGCGTTCGTCTCGGGCGCCATCACGTGTGCGTCGGCGTTCGGCTCGATCTTCATGAAGTCCATCGTCTCGCACGTGCTCGGCCGCTTCGGTTTTCGCCGCACCTTGATCGTCAACGCTGCGCTTGCGGGCGCGTCCATCGCCGTGTATGGGCTGTTCGCGCCGGGCACGCCCGTATGGCTCATCTGGCTCGTGGTGCTGTTGGGCGGCGTGTTTCCTTCGCTACAGTTCAGCGGCCTCAACTCGCTCGCTTACGCCGATATCCCCACCAAGGACGTCGGTCGCGCAACGAGCGTCGCCAGTGTGATCCAGCAGGTATCGCTTGGGCTCGGCGTGACCATCGCAGGGGTCGTGCTGCAAGTTTCGCATCGGATACAGGGGCATCCGACCATCGTGTGGTCCGACTTCTGGCCGGCGTTTTTCGTGGTGGGGCTCTTTTCCGTGGCCTCGATTCCGGTGACGATGCGTTTGCCCGCCAATGCAGGCGAAGAGATCGCGCGTGGGCGGCGCGGACAAACCTGATCGGCTCACCCGATTTCGCTTCTGGATGTCTTTCGAAGGCTATCGGCGGATGGCCTGATCGCAAACGATTTCTGCGCGTGCTATAAGCGCAGGATCCGGACTGAAAGTCGTTTGAAACGCCGGGTCACAAGCAGGTGCTCGATGAACCGAATCATGGAGGTCACTCAATGAAGCTGGTCGATAGAACGAAAATTTCCACCGCTGCTCTCGCGCTCGTCTCGCTCTCCACCTTGTCCGCGGGTTTTCTCGAAGTCACACCTGCGTTTGCGAAGGACACGCAGCAACGTCCCGCTATTCTGAATGCATCGGCGGTTGCCGTTGCCGACAAGTACGCCGCCGACGCCGCCGAGCAGATCTTCAAGGAAGGCGGCAATGCCGTCGATGCGGCGGTCGCCATCGCTTTCTCGCTGGCCGTTACCTATCCCGAAGCCGGCAACATCGGCGGCGGCGGCTTCATGACGCTGTATGTGAACGGCAAGCCGTACTTCCTCGACTATCGCGAGCGCGCACCGCTGGCCGCCACGCGCAATATGTATCTCGACGACAAGGGCAACGTGATCCCGGGCAAGAGCCTCTATGGCTATGACGCCGTGGGCGTGCCGGGCACCGTCGAGGGCATGTGGGAAGCCCAGCGCCGCTTCGGCAAGCTGCAATGGAAGCAGGTGCTCCAGCCCGCGATCAAGTACGCGCGCGATGGTTTCGTCGTCGACGAGCAACTGGCCAAGCGCCGCGAAGACGCGTCGAAGGAATTCGGCGGCAAGACCAACTTCGACCAGTACTTCGGCGAGATGAAGGAGGGCACGACGTTCAAGCAGCCCGATATCGCGAACGTGCTGACGCGCATCGCGAACCAGGGCGCGAAGGACTTCTACGACGGCAAGACCGCCGACCTGATCGCGGCGGCAATGAAGGGCCACGGCCTCATCACGAAGCGCGATCTGCAGGAGTACAAGGCCGTCTGGCGTCAGCCGGTGGAGGCCAGGTGGAACGGCTATGAAGTGATCACCGCGCCGCCTCCGAGCTCGGGCGGCGTGGGCCTCGTGCAGCTGCTCAAGATGAAGGCGATGCTCGCGCCGCAGTTCAAGGACGTGCCGCTCAATTCGCCGCAATACATCCATTTGATTGCGGAGATCGAGAAGCGCGTGTTCGCCGACCGTGCGCAGTATCTCGGCGATCCCGACTTCTACAAGGTGCCGGTCGCGCAGCTCACCGACGACGCCTACCTCGCCAGGCGCATCGCCGAAGTGGATCCCGACAAGCCGTCGGACACGAAGAGCGTGCAGCCCGGCCTCGGCACTTCGATGCCGGAAAAGGCGGAGGCGCAGCACGGCAACAAGATGCCCGAGAAGGCGGAAACGACGCACTTCTCGGTGGTCGACAAGTGGGGTAACGCGGTGTCGAACACCTATACGATCAACGGCTACTTCGGCTCGGGCGTGGTGGTGCCGGGCGCGGGCATCGTGCTGAACGACGAAATGGACGACTTCTCGTCCAAGCCCGGCGTGCCGAACATGTTCGGCGTGGTGGGCAGCGACGCGAATGCGATTGCGCCGAAGAAGCGCCCGCTCTCGTCGATGACGCCCACGATCCTCACGAAGGACGGCAAGGTGGCGCTCGTGATCGGCACGCCTGGCGGTTCGCGTATCTTCACGTCGATCTTCCAGGTCATCAACAACATCTACGACTTCAAGATGCCGTTGAAGGACGCGGTTGCCGCGATGCGCTTCCATCATCAATTGCTGCCGCCCAATACGATCTTCTGGGAGCCGTACCATCCGATCGACGGCGAGCTCGCCAAGCAGGTCGAGGCCAAGGGCTATGTGCTCAAGGGCCAGGACTTCAGCGGCGATATTCAGGCGATCCGCATCGACGGCGATACGCCGGAGGCGGTAGCCGATCCGCGCGGACGCGGCGTGACGCGCGTGGTTCAATGACCTGAGACGAACGGGCCGGTAGAGTTTGCCGGCCGTCACCCCCTCGGGGTTGCGAATCATGTTGCCGACAAGAAATAAATGCCGACCCAGTTTTCCCGAAATTGGGTCGGTGCGCGGCGTCTCGGGCGCAGGCGTGCAAAGCTCGCATGTGATGAACGTTTATAGGCATCTTGTCCTCTTTAATGAGGATTCGGCGACCTGGGTCGTCGCGTAGTATGCAAGCTCCGGCGGCGTGAAAGCCCAGCCGGCGTGTGTTTTCCTGGGCGGCTCTGGCCGCCCATTTTTCTTTTCCGGTCTCGTTGGTGTGCTCGCGGGTTTTCTTGAATGTGTCGGGCACGTCAAATACGCTCTAATGTTTGCGGCTGTCCGAATGTCTGCGCACGCAACGGCAACGGGCCCGACCCAGCGGCCACGCAGGCGCTTTTCAACCCATGCACATTCACGCCGCGCATGCAACTCACAAGCCGCGAATTGGCGTTGCTCGCCGACGTCTTCAAGCTGCTGGCCGACCGCACGTTGCCGGAGGACGTCCTGCGGCTCGAAGTGGGGAGGCGCATGCTCGATCTGCTGCGCGCGGATTATCTGGGCTCCTACGTCTGGGATGGCGTGGAGGAAAAGTTTGCGCATCGCGTGGCCGTCAACATGTCTGCGGACAATCTCGGCGACTACGAGCGCCACTTCCAGTACTGCGATCCACTAGCGCCGCCATTGCAGAGCCGCCGCGAGGCGGTGCGCGTGACCGACGTGATGCCGCACGAAGCGCTCGTGCGCACCGAATTCTTCAACGATTTCCTGCGCCGCGACGGCTTGTACTGGGGCTTGAACCTGTTCGTCTGGGACGGCGACGAGAATATCGGCGATCTGCGGATCTGGCGCGGCAAGCATCGGGAGAATTTTTCCGATCATGAACTTGCACTGCTCGAACTGATTCGTCCGGCTTTCACGGTGGCTCTCGCGCGGGCGCGCAGCGAAGCCGGCATGGCGAAGACGGGCGACGAGTCCGCAAATGGCTTGCCGGCGCAGATGACGCAAACCGAGGGCGATGTGTTCGGGCGTCTCACATCGCGCGAGCGCGAGGTGGTCGGTCTCGCGGCCGAGGGCCTGCTGGACAAGGAGATCGCACAGCGGCTCGGTATTTCCTATACGACCGTGCGTACGCACCTCGATCGTTCATTTCAGAAACTCGGCATCAACAATCGTTCTCGGCTCGCCTGGCTGCTGCAGTTGGTGCGGCGCTGAGCGAGCCGGCTGTTGCGCATCGGAAACGGGCCGTGCTTGCCGTGGCACGGAATGCCGTTATTTTCCGGGCCTTATTGCGGCATCGACATGCCCTCGCGGGCCGCGTCGATCAGGCCGAGCGAGGCTTGGGCGTTGCCGATCCGCTCCACCGCGAGCAGCGCGAAGCGCGCGAGGAATAGCGGGGCATTGGCCTCGCCCAGTTCAGTCATGGTCTTGCACAGCCGCGTGTAGACCATGTCGAGTTCGCTGTCGGTCATGGCATTCTCCAGTCCTGATTTCATCGTTTTCGGTCGTGTAGGCAGCGCGCCTCAGGGCCGCAGTGCATGGTCGAGGGCGTCGAGTGCACGTTGTGCCAGCGTGTCGTCGTTGCCTTGCCAGCGGCCGAGCACGTGGCCGTCGGGGCGCACGAGATAGAGCGTGCCCGCCGCCGCGCCGTACATCGGGAAGAGCCGGCCGGTGCGGTCCCAGCCGCATCGGCGCGTGACATCGGCGGGCTCGTGCTGCGCGAGCGGCACGAGCGCGAACGGCACATCGCGCGCGGCGAACGCTGCCTCGAGCGCGTCGACGGCGGGCGGCACCGAGCCATCGGCGCTGAAATAGAACGCCGTAAAGCGCGGCCCGACGAGATCGGTCAGATAGCCGTCGTCCTTCGAGCCGTGATCGACGATCGACAACGGGCATTCGGGCAGCACCGCGCCGGGCGCCGGGCCGCTGGCGAGCGTATCGGAAACCGCGTTCAGCGGCGAAGCCGTGTAGGCGATCGCCGATGTCTGGCGCGGATTGATCAGCGAGCGCACGCCGGAATGCTTGAGCGCGAGGCTCAGCACGGCGGTGCGCATCAACTCGAACGCGAACGAGGGGGGCGCCATGAACTCGGTGCTCTTCGTGCCGTAGCTCAGGTTTTCGTGCGTCGCGAACACGCGTTCGTCGGAGTAGCTGTCGAGCAGCCGCGCGCCCGCGCGCCCCTGCACCACCCAGGCGAGCTTCCATGCGAGGTTGTCGGCATCGTCGATGCCCGAGTTCGCGCCGCGCACGCCGAAGATCGGCACGAGGTGCGCCGCATCGCCCGCGAACAGCACGCGGCCATGGCGATAGCGCTCGAGCGTGAGGGCGTTGGCCTTATAGATCGTGATCCAGATGGGCGACCACGCCGCGCTCTCGCCCATCATGTCGAGCAGACTTTGCACGCGGGGCATCACATTTTCCGGCTTGACGGCCTCGTCGGCGTCCTCGCCGTCACGCAGTTGATAGTCGATGCGCCAGACGTGGTCGGGCTGCTTGTGCACGAGCACCGTCGAGCCGGGGTTCGAGGCTGGGTCGAAGTAGGCGAGGCGTTCAGTGGGGCGCGCACTGTCGAGCAGAATGTCGACGATCACGTAGCGGCCCTCGTAGCTCGTTCCGGTGAGTTTCAGGTCCAGCGCGTCGCGAACCATGCTGCGCCCGCCGTCCGCGGCGACGAGCCAGTCGGTCCGGGCCTCGTATTCACCTGTGGGCGTCGCGAGCGTAAGCATCGCGCCGTGTGCATCCTGCTGCACCGCCGTCACTCTGGTGCGCCAGCGAATGTCGATCAGCTCGGCATGCTGCTCGGCCGCATCGAGCAGGAACTGCTCGATGTGGTACTGGGCGAGGTTCACCATCGGCGGCAGCTTCTGGTTCTCGTCCTGCGGCATTGTGAAGTGCAGGACCTCGTCGTTGCGATAGAAGCTGCGTCCGCCGGTCCATGGCAGTCCCTTCGCGAGAAAGCCGTCGAGCGCGCCGAGACGCTCGATGATCTCGAGGCTGCGCCGTGAAATGCAGATTGCGCGGCTGCCGTAGCAGACCGACTCGTCGGCCTCGATCAGCACCGAGCGCACGCCGTGCTTCGCGAGTCCCAGCGCAATGGCGAAGCCGACCGGGCCGCCGCCGACGATCATGACCGGATGGCGCGCTTTTTCGCGGCCGTCGACGAGTTCGGGAAGGCGCGCGTCGTATTGCCTGGCCTCGAACGGATAGGGCTTGAATTCAATGGTCATGGTGCGGCGCCTGCGTGCGTGGCCGGGCCGTTGCCGATTGGGGAAAGGGCGAAACGAGGCATGAGGGAATGCGTCTCCGACTGGAAATTTTTTCTCGCGCGCCATACGAGGCGCGCCGCGTGGGCCGCTGCGCAATCGAAGCCCGGCGGCGATGCATGCAGTATGGAGCGTGGCAGGCGCAGCGCTGTCCTCATTTTGGGTACAGCGCGCCGGCAGGCGCTGCGAACGCAGCGTGCGGTGACGCGTTCAGCGTTGGTCGTTGGCGACGTTGGCGAGGCAGAGCGCGAACAACTGGCGCTGGCTGGAGATGCCGAGGCGCTGATACGCGCGCTTCTGATAAGTCACGACACTGCTGGGCTTGATGCCCATGCATTCGGAGATTTCGGCGGCGCTTCTGCCTTCCAGCACGCCGCGCAGCGCATCGAGTTCGCGTTTCGAAAGCGCCG
The DNA here is from genome assembly GCA_035277805.1 of Paraburkholderia sp. Lineage (GTDB taxonomy): Bacteria > Pseudomonadota > Gammaproteobacteria > Burkholderiales > Burkholderiaceae > Paraburkholderia. Next base: position 9,131 of record DATEJU010000116.1, read on the forward strand.
GGCACAGGCCGCGCAAGCGCGCGAGCATCAGTTGCGGAATGCCCATCTGGCTCTGGCCGCGCAGGGCGTAGTGATGCCTGGTGGCCTCGCCGATCAGCGGCGCGAGCGACTCGACCAGTTCGACTTCGGCCGGCTGGAAATTGCCGGCATTGCGCTCGCGATAGAGGTTGACCGAGAGCCAGATGTCGGTGGCGGGCTGCAGCAGCAAGGAGAGCCGATCGGAAACATTGGGCGTGGCGTAGCAGGCGTGCCGATAGCCATCGTGCGCGATGTCCTCGCTCGATTGCCAGTGCAGTATCAGCGACGAGCCCGGCCTGTCGGGCGCATCGCCGCCCACGATCTGCTGATTGCCGTCGAGCGCGTAGAAGAGGCGCGAATAGGTGTCGGCGACGTCGCACAGAAAGCGGCCGCCGCGATGGTCGGCTACCGAGACAGTGCGGGGACGATTGCCGAACTCGTACGCGAACACCGTGCATTGTGAGACCGACGTGGCCGGCCCGAGCATCTTGAGGACTTCGGCGGCGAGCGCGTCGGTGTCGTCGCGGCCAATCGCGGAGATGAGGCTGGTGACGCGAGACAGGTCGAATTGGCCCGCTTGTCTCGGTCGGTCAAGACGCCAGTGACGCATGTTTCTGAAGGGAAAACGGCTGAAATCGGCTGCAACGGCAGGACAGCCGAGAGTAGCACCGATTCGCTCGCCTGCGTAAGCCTTCCAGAGCGCCGCCTGGACGCGACAAGGGGCTGGATCGATGCTCGAGCGTTTGGCGTGAGCCAGCCGTCGAGCGGCAAGCAAGAAACCGTCCAGTTAGGGTAATCTCTATATTCGTGCTGCAGGCGCACAAAAATTTCCTTTCTGATCAAAACGACTTCGCGCAGGAAATCCCGATATGTGGACGCTTCCCACCGCCATTCCACCCGATTTCGGTACCGGGGCGGTATTTTTCAGCGTGCTCGTGACGCAGCTCGGCGTGCCGGTTCCCGCCGCGCCGGTGCTGATACTGGCGGGCACGATGGCGGCGGGCGGCGAGGCGTCGTATGTGAATCTGCTGCTGGCGGCAGTCGTTGCAACCTTGTTCGCCGATTCGCTCTGGTTCACGGCGGGCCGCATGCGCGGACGCCGCCTGCTCAATTCGCTCGTGCGCTTTTCGCTGTCTCTCGATACCACGATTCGGGTCGCGCGCAACGTGTTCGAGCGCCATGGCGCGCCCATTCTCGCAGTGGCGAAATTCGTGCCCGGCCTGGGTCTCATGTCCGCGCCGCTGCTTGGCACAACGTCGATGGACGTGCGCCTCTTTCTGCTCTGGGACACAGTAGGGGCAACGCTGTGGGCCGGCACGTGGCTCATCGGCGGCGCGGCCATGCACGCGCAAATCGCCCGCTTCGCGATGGTCGTGCGCGCCAATGGGTGGACCATCTTCGACGTGCTCGCGCTGGCGGGCCTGCTGTTTCTCGCCTGGCGCTGGGTGCGCCGCCTGCAGTTGCGCCGCTGGCTGGCCACGCATCGCATTTCGCCCGATCAGCTCGACGAGATGATGAAGTCGTTCGCGCCGCCGATCGTGTTCGACGCGCGGCCGCAAAGCGTGCGCGAGAAAGAGGCGTATCGCATTCCGGGCGCGCGTCCGCTCAATCTCGACTCGACCGAAGCGCTCGCGCCCGAACTGCTCGCGAGGCCCATCGTGGTGTACTGCGTGTGCCCGAACGAGGCGACGGCCAAGCGCATCGTGAGTCAGTTGCGCAGCAAGCATATCTATCACGCCCACGCGCTCAAGGGCGGTCTCGACGCGTGGGAGCGCCACGGCTATCCCGTCGAGCCGCTGTCTTCGGAATTCCATGCCGCGCATGCGCGCGACGACGAGGAATTCGAAGCAGACCTCGAGCAGGAGTTCACGGTTCGGGCCAGTGTTCCGGAGTAAGGCGTCTACGCTTCATCGAGCTTGACTTCGAGTTTGGCGGGCGGCTTGCGGGCAGTGACCACGGACGCAAATATAGGCACGTCCTGAATCAGGTTAAACACCTGCCTGATGCGGACGCGTCAAATCATTGTTGCGAAACTCGATGCAATCCAGCGCAAATGCCGGACGACGCCTGGTCGGCGTGGTCCGGTTCATCGGTGTTTCGCGAGCGGGGGGAGGCTGGGCGCGCTGAAGCGGTTTAGCCCGTGGTGTCTTTGAGCAGCCGGGCGCGCGCCGAGGAGAGCGACTCGAAGCGCCCGTGCGTGTCGTCGAATACGGAAATCGTGCCGTGGCCGATGTCGTACACCCAGCCCTGCACCTGGAGCAGGCCTTGCGCCACGCGCGCCGCAACCGCCGGATGGGTGCGCAGGTGCGTGAGTTGCAGGCGAACGTTCTCTTCCACGAGCGCCTGCCCGATCTCATCTTCACTCAGGCCGCGCGTTTGGACGACGCTGCGCGCCGCCTCGGCGTTGCGCAACCAGGCTTGGACCGTAGGCATGTCCGCCGTGGATCCGGGGCCGTCGGCGAGGCCCTTCATGGCGCCGCAGTCGGTGTGGCCGCACAGCACGATCTGCCGCACGTTCAGGGCAAGCACGGCGAATTCGACCACCGCCGAAACGCCGCCGAGCATTTCCCCATAGGCCGGCACGATATTGCCGATGTTGCGGCAGACGAACAGCTCGCCTGGGCGCGTCTGCGTGATCAGTTCGGGCGAGACGCGCGAATCGGCGCAGGTGATGAACAGCGTGTGCGGCGCCTGGAAGTTGGCAAGGCTACGAAACAGCTCCTTGTCGCCAGGAAACACGTTACGAGCGAACTCATCCACGCCGTTGAGAAGGTGCAGCAAATCGCAGCCGCACGATTCCGAGTGGCTGTCGTGCGAGTGGGTACGGTCTGGCATGGAAGTTTCTCTCTTTATCATGAATCGACACATTCGAAAGGCAACAGCGGCAGTTTACGCTTAGTTGCGTTCGGCCACCGTGTTTCGGTTCGGAAAGTTCCGTCCGAGCGTACGTTTTCCCGATTTCCGATCGTCACATGCAGCATCTACGCGCGGACATCTGCGCGTAAAACACGGTGTTGTACACGAACTTACTGCGCATTCCCGTTCTGGCGGTCTTCAATAGGTAGTCTCTCACGCGCGAGGCATGTCGCGTGGAGTCGAAATACCGTGCTTCAGCGCGCCGAGCGGTGTGCCTTATTCGTCATACGACCGACCAGTCGGTTGGCCTCGCTGCCGCGAGCCGCGCCGGGGCTCGAAGGTGTGCTTCCACCCGAAGCCGGCGGGGCAGCATTGTACTCGACGCACACCTATATGCGAGAGGGCCACAGGGAAATGCCGGAGGCTCGTGGGTTCGGCGGCGCGCAGCTTGATCGATTTCGTGGGCCGATTTCATGCCGTCGGATCTTGTTTCGGATATCGAATTGATTTGCGTGGCGGCATCCGCCAACTGACGAACAGGAACGACGTTAAATCCTGGTGAATGAGCGTGTCCGCGGGCAGCGCGCGGAGGGCACGCGGCGGTGGCAACGAGAACGCGCGGAGGCCATCGCAACGCAACGGCACTCGCGCGTCGATGCGTTTTCAGGATTCCATGGCGTGATGTGCGGCGCTGGCGCGCCGGCCTGGCATGAAATACCACACGGCGGCGATCACTTGCAGCACGATCAGGCCGGTCCAGACCGCTTGATGCGCGATCACTGGATAGTGGCCGTCCACGGCGCTCCAATGGCCAAGCGCCGCGCCGATCGCGATCTGCGCGACGAAGATGCCGATGAAGATGACGAGCGTGAACGTGGTGTTGACGCGGCCGATCAGGCGCGGGGGGAAGTATTCGGCGAGCACGGCGTAGGTGAGGATGCCGGTGCCGCCCAGCGCGCCGTACGCGGCCCACAGGAATGCGGCGGGCAACGGTACGCGGGCCGCGAGCAGCGCCTGGACAAGCACGAACAGCGCCATCGTCACGCCGGAAAAGCGCGCGACGCTCACGCCGTACTGCTCGAAGGTGCGCGCGAGCGCGCCGAAGCCGATGTTGCCGACGATGAACGCGCCGCCGAGCACGGAAACCAGCGAGGCCGCGCGCGAGGCCACATCGGTCGTGCCGGCGGGCGTCACGTCGCGCAGGAATGCGCCCACCCAGAGCGACTGCATCGCGTAGAACACGATCTGCGTGAAGGCGGAGAACGTCGCGGTCTTCCAGAACGCGTGGCTGCACAGGATGTGCGCGGTGCCCTTGAACTGCTCGAGCACGCTCGCCTGATGGTGCGTGTCGCGCGTGCGCGGGCCGCAGATCCAGATGATGGCGGCGACGGCTGCGGTGAACACGGCGAGTCCGACGCTTACGGTGCGCCACGGCGCGATCGTGAGCAGCCAGGAGAGCGGCGCGCCGACCGCAACGCCGCCGAGGCCACCCACAGCCATCACGAGCCCGTTGACGAGCGTGAGCTGGGCGACCGGGAAGTGCTGGGCGGTGGCCTTGAACGCGCCGCCGAGGCACACCGACACGCCCACGCCGACCAGCAGACGCCCAACCATCATCGCGCCCATGCTGTGCGAAAGCCCGAACACGAGCGCGCCGGCGGCGGCCACCAGCATCACGCACGCGGTCACGCGGCGCGGGCCGAAGTGGTCGAGCAGCACACCGCCCGGGATCTGCGCGCCTGCGAAGCCGAGGAAATAGAGGCTCGTGAGCGTGCCCAGATCGGTGGCGGTGAGGCCCATTTCGTGTGTCAGGAACGGCGCAAAGCCGAGGTTGACGCCGCGGAAAAGATACGAAATGAAGTAGCCGAGCGCAAACACGGCGAATACGCGCAGTCTGAGTGCGGTCATGATGCGAGCGAGACCCGAATGCGGATCGAATGGCTGGGTCACGATTATTGGCGAGAAGCCGGCCGCGAGGCCAGCGAGAGATTTCAGCCGCGATTGTGAGTAGAATTTGACGTCATGTCACGATCGCTTCCTACTTTGCAAGCCCTGCGCGCGCTAGAAGCAGCGGCGCGCAGGCGCAGTTTCAGCCGCGCGGCGGAAGAATTGCATTTGACGCACAGTGCCGTGAGCCATCACTTGCGCGCGCTCGAAGCGGAGCTCGGCGTCGAGCTGTTTCGCCGCGCGGGCAGCCGCATGATTCCCACGGCGGCCGGCGCGCAGCTTGCCGAACGCGTGCGGCGCAGCCTCGAAGAACTGCGCGAGGCGCTCGACGCCACCCGTCCGGGCGTGAGCGGGGTGACGCGGCTCGAATTGAGCGTGATGTCCGATTTTGCCTCGGTCTGGCTGATTCCTCGTCTGGGCGACTTCTACGACCGCCATCCCAACGTCGATCTTTCTTTGCGCATGCACGCCGACGTCACGCCGCCCGATCCCTATCCGTTCGATATCGGCATCTGGCATCGGCGCGTGGAGGAGCCCGGCTTTCAGATCCGCAAGCTGCTCGACGACCAGGTGGTTGCCGTCTGCAGTCCCACTCTGCTCGCGCGCTACCCGGCGTTTCGTATCGAAGATCTCGCATCCATGCCCTTGCTGCGATTCTCGCGCCGCTCGTGGCGCGACTTCTTCGATGCGGCAGGCGTGGCGGGAGACGAGCCCGAGCGCGGGCCGGTATTCGACGACGCCGGCCTCTTGCTGCAGGCCACGGTGGCCGGGCAAGGGGCGGCCACGGCGCGCTTGCAGCTCGCGCGCGGCTACATCGATCGCGGTGAGCTGGTGCAGTTGGGGCAGGTGCGCATTCCCGCGTCGCTGGATTATTACTTCACGTGGCGCGAGGGCCATCCGCGCGAAGCGGCGATCCAGCAGTTCTATCGCTGGGTGAAAGCCCAGCTCGCCAATTGACAAGCGCTATTTTCTTTCATGAGTAAATGCGGGTAAAACCTGTGTTCGCGCTTGTCAACGCTACCCGATTGACGCGCGTTGCTCGTCGATAAGGGAGCACAATTCGGCGTGAATTCAATGGGCAAATCTGGGTGAATGCGGTTGTTATTCACACCGCATGCACCTGATTGGCTCATATGCCGAAATAGTGGCATCGGTCGCGCATGAAAGGAATGGGTTTGCTGTAAATGCTATTCAATAGCATTTCATCATCTGGATATGCTTCAGCACGTGAAGCGGCGTGCCGGTGCGGGTTTCAGGGAGCACGAATCGTCTGCCGGATGAACTGAAGTGGAGGTGAAGTGCATTCGGACGAAATGGCGGCGGCGACACCTTTCGGATCAGGTTTGAAATAAATGGAGTATCGTTACCCCGCAATGCGATCTTCGCGGCGAGGTCGGCCGCATTGGCAGCGTCTGTTTACCGGTAGTGAATGGTGTAGTGCACGGGTCCCTCGAGGGCTATCAAAAAACTGTGACAACAGGAGAAACCGCATGAAGGCTATTCAGGCGTTCACATTGGCAGCCGGCGCAATGCTGGTTGCCGCTTCGCTCAACGTTTATGCGCAGGACGCCGCAAGCGCTCCCGCCGCTGCGCCCGCCGCCACCGCGCCGGCGACAGACGCCGCCAAGGCCAACGTCAAGCAGTCGAAGGCAGAGCTCAAAAAGGCTCGCGCCGCCAACCGTGCGCTCTCGCGCAAGGTGCGCTCAGCGCTCGCCAAGGACAAGAACATCAGCGTGGCCAACATCACCGTGCGCGCCAAGGATGGCGCCATCGTCCTGCAAGGCACCGTGCCGGAGCAGGGCCAGGTCGACCACGCCACGGACGTGGCGAAGGGCGTGGCTGGCGTGACGTCGGTCAAGAACGCACTGACGATCCGTCCGGTCGGGACCTGATCTTCGCAGTTCGACGCATGCCCGGCGCCTTGGGTGGCTGGCATGTGTCGCACGAAGCGCAACTGCATTGCATCTGGAGCGGGCGCGAACCGGCCCAGGTGCAATCGGGTTCAAATCGGATCCACTCTGGAAGCCGCACCTGCAATGCGCGAACGGGATTGCAGGTGCGGTTTTTTTAATTGGCGCCGCCAGTGCAGTCAGGGCTCGATATAGTGCATCTGCGGCGACTCGCCCATCAGGAGCGCATGGTTCGCATCGGCGGCTGCACGCAGATAGTCCCAGAGCGACGTGATACGTCGCAGCTTGCGCAGATCTTCTCGGCTGCACAGCCAGAAGCGCCGCGTCACGACGATCTCTTCGGGCAGGATCGTCACGAGCCGCGGATCGGGTTCGGCCATGAAGCAGGGCAGGATGGCGAGCGCGCTACCCTGCAGCGCGGCATGATATTGCGCGATCACGCTTGTGCTGCACAGGCTCGCCGTGACGTTGGGCGCCGTGCGTTCGAGGTAGAGCAGCTCATGGCTGAAGGCGAGATCCGCGACATAGCTGATGAATGCGTGATGGCGCAGGTCCGCTGCCGACCGGATGGGCGCGTGCCGCTCGAGATACTCCGGCGTTCCATATAAGCGCAGGCGGTAGTCGCACAGCTTCGTATAGACGTACTGGCCGCGCTCGGGGCGCTCGAGCATGATCGCCAGATCGGCTTCGCGCTTCGAGAGGCTCACGAAGTGCGGAACGGGCAGCAGGTCGATCGACATATCGGGATGCTTGCCGGTGAAGCGCGCTAGCTGCGGCGCGAGAAAGAAGCAGCCAAACCCCTCGGTCGATCCCACCCTCACGTGGCCCGAGAGCGATTGCGCGCCGAGCGCGAATTGCTCGCTCGCCGATTGCACTGTGCTTTCGATGGTGTCCGCATAGGCCAGCAGACGCTGGCCTTCAGCGGTCAGCACGAAGCCGCCGGAGCGCGATTTGTCGAACAGCACCGTGCCCAGCGCCGCCTCCAGCTCGCGCACGCGGCGCGCGACCGTCGTGTGGTCGACACCAAGGCGCCGTGCCGCGCCGCTGGCGCGCTGCGTGCGCGCCACCTCCAGGAAATAGCGTAAATCGTCCCAGTTCAGTGTCTCCATCTGCCTCGTTGTGCTTTTTTGCATATCGGATGGGCTTTTTCGTCTCTATACCGTGGATATTCGAATAACTATACTCGGTTAGAGACCTCTGCAATACACGGTCGTCTATAACAAAGATGGAGACAAACGATGCACATGCAGTCGACCCACGTAGGGGCGGCAATGGCCGTTCCCATTCCCACGCGCAACTCCATCGCCGGCCCGCATCCTGGTGCGCCCGTGCCACGACCGACACACCCGACAAATTAGATCGTAATCCTGCATATCCGGCTCAGGCCGGCCCGTTCAGACCTTTCAGAGAGAGTTCAAGATGAACGCAGTCACCCAGGCATCCAACGCTCATGTCTCGACCGTCAAGCTGCTGATCGACGGCGAGTTCGTCGAATCGAAAACCACCGAATGGCGCGATATCGTCAATCCGGCCACCCAGGAAGTGCTGGCGCGCGTGCCGTTCGCGACCGTCGAGGAAGTCGACAAGGCCGTCAAGAGCGCGCATGCCGCGTTCGCGTCGTGGAAGAACACGCCGCCAGGAGCGCGCATACGCATCATGCTCAAGCTGCAGGCGCTGATTCGCGAGAACATGTCGCGCATCGCGCAGACGCTCACGGCCGAGCAGGGCAAGACGCTGCCCGACGCGGAAGGCGATATCTTCCGCGGCCTCGAAGTGGTCGAGCATGCATGCTCGATCGGCACGCTGCAACAAGGCTTGTTCGCGGAGAACGTCGCTGGCGGCGTGGACACCTATACGCTGCAGCAGCCGCTCGGCGTGTGCGCGGGCATCACGCCGTTCAATTTCCCTGCGATGATCCCGCTGTGGATGTTCCCGATGGCGATCGTCTGCGGCAACACGTTCGTGCTCAAGCCTTCCGAGCAGGATCCGCTCTCCACGATGCAGCTCGTCGAGCTCGCTGTCCAGGCGGGCATTCCAAAAGGTGTGCTAAACGTCGTGCACGGCGGCAAGGAAGTCGTCGATGCCATCTGCTCGCATCCGCTTGTCAAGGCTATTTCGTTCGTCGGATCGACCGCCGTGGGCACCCATGTCTATCGCCTTGGCAGCGAGCACGGCAAGCGCGTGCAGTCGATGATGGGCGCGAAGAATCACGCGGTCGTACTGCCCGACGCCAATCGCGAGCAGGCGCTCAACGCGCTCGCGGGCGCGGCGTTCGGCGCGGCGGGCCAGCGCTGCATGGCCACTTCGGTCGTCGTGCTCGTGGGCGAGGCCCAGCAGTGGGTGCCCGATCTGGTCGAGAAAGCGAAGGCGCTGAAGGTCAACGCCGGCAAGGAGCCGAAGACGGATGTCGGTCCGGTCGTCTCGCGCGCCGCGAAGGCCCGCATTCTGAGCCTGATCGAGTCGGGCGTGAAGCAGGGCGCCACGCTCGCGCTCGACGGCCGCGACGTGAAGGTGCCCGGCTACGAGAACGGCAACTTCGTTGGTCCGACGGTGTTCACGAACGTGAAAACCGATATGGATATCTACACGAGTGAAATCTTCGGGCCGGTGCTGGTGGTGCTGACCGCGCATACGCTCGACGAGGCGATCGCCATCGTCAACGCGAATCCGTTCGGCAACGGCGTGGGCCTTTTCACGCAAAGCGGCGCGGCGGCGCGCAAGTTCCAGAGCGAAATCGATATTGGCCAGGTGGGCATCAACATTCCGATTCCGGTGCCGGTGCCGTATTTTAGCTTCACGGGCTCGCGCGGCTCGAAACTCGGCGACCTCGGTCCGTACGGCAAGCAGGTCGTGCAGTTCTACACGCAGACCAAGACCGTGACGGCGCGCTGGTTCGACGACGCAGCCGTCAACACCGGAGTGAACACGACGATCAATCTGCACTGAAGCGCCGCCGCGCCTGATTAACCATAAAGGGAGATTCGCTCATGAAAATCGCTTTCATCGGGCTGGGTCACATGGGCGCGCCAATGGCGCTCAATCTGATCAAGGCGGGGCACGCGCTCACCGTGTTCGATCTGAGCGCCGAGGCGTTGCAGACGTTAGTCGATGCGGGCGCAACCAAAGCCGCTTCGCCCAAGGCGGCCGCCACGGGCGCCGAGTGGGTCGTCACGATGCTGCCCGCCGCCGCGCACGTGCGCACCGTGCTCACCGCCGAGGACGGCGTGCTGGCGGGCATTGCGAAGGGCGTGACGATCATCGATTCGAGCACGATCGATCCCGCGAGCGCGAAGGAGTTCGGCACGCTCGCCGCGAAGAACGGCAACGCATTCGTGGATGCGCCGGTATCGGGCGGCACGGGCGGTGCGGCGGCGGGCACGCTCACGTTCATGGTGGGCGGCAGCGCCGCGCTCTATGAAAGCGTGAAGCCGGTGCTCTCCGGGATGGGCAAGAACATCGTCCATTGCGGCGAGACGGGTACGGGGCAGGTCGCGAAGATCTGCAACAACCTCGTGCTCGGCGTCACCATGGCGGGTGTGGCGGAAGCGATGGCGCTGGGTGAGGCGCTCGGAATCGACTCGAAGGTGCTGGGCGGCATCATGAATACGTCCACGGGCCGCTGCTGGAGCTCGGACACGTACAACCCGTTCCCGGGTGTGATCGAGACGGCGCCTTCGTCGCGTGGCTACACGGGCGGCTTCGGCACGGACCTGATGCTCAAGGACATGGGTCTCGCGACCGACGCCGCGAAGAGCGTTCATCAGCCCGCCTATATGGGCGCGCTCGCGCAGCAACTCTATCAGGCAATGAGCAGCCGCGGCGACGGCAAGCTCGACTTCTCGGCCATCATCAAGCTGTATCGCGGCGAGAAGGAGAAGGGCTAAAGCGGCTCGCCGCGTAGTGTCCCGGCGCGTGCGCTCAACGGCACGCGCCGTTTTCTTTCATGCCTTCCCGATTGCGGCGATACGGGTTTCGATGCGCGCGAGCAGCCGCTTGAACCATCCGTTGAGCAGCGCATTGGAAGGCGCCATGAGCGTCGAGCACGCGAGAATGCGATAGACGTCGTTGCGCGTGAGCTTGGACGGGCGCGCGGGATCGAGCCAGTGTTCATTGTCGACGAGCAGTTCCAGCGTCTCGAGGCCGATGAGGATCGGCCACAGGCACGCGAGCCGCAGGCGCACGGAGAGGCGCGGCAGCGCGAACGTGTAGTCGATGGCTGCGCGGAAGTGATCGAGGGCGATGCGCACGAGCCCGAACATCAGCGGCCGCGCGCGCGCGGAGGTGCCGGGGTGGAGCAGGTCCTCGGGCGTAAGACCGGCCTGCACGAGCATCGTCGCGGGCAGGTAGCAGCGGCCGATGCGCAGGTCCTTGCCGCAATCGCGCAGCACGTTCACCATTTGCAGCGCCTTGCCGAAGCGTATGCCGCGCTGGTACATCGTCTCGCGCAGCGCAGGGGCGAGCGTGCCGGGCAGATGCATATAGGTCATCTTCGTCCAGAACTCGCCCACGCAGCCCGCAACGAGGTACGTGTAGCGGTCGAGCGCGTCCCATGTGCCGAGCGCGGCCACCTTGCCCGAGCGTTCGTCGGGGAAGGTGTTCAGATCGAATTCCATGCCTTGCGTGAGCGTCGTGACGATCTCGCGCACGGCGGTGCGGTCGGCTTCGTCGAGTTGCGCCAGCACGTCGAGCGCGCCGCCGAGCGATTCGAGCAGCAGTTTCTCGTCCGATTGCGCCTGCTGGCCCGCGACTTCGCCGGCAATGCGTTGCAAGGCGTCGTCGCGTGCGGCGTCCGGGGCCGTGTCGTTGACGCGCTCGCGCAGCGCGAGCAGCAGCGCGAGCCGCTGGGGCGGCGGGATCAGCGAGGTGTCGGCGATGGTGTCGGCGGCGCGCGCGAGCAGGTACGCCTCCCCCACGGGGTCGCGCATCCCGGCGGGCAGAATGCGCATCGTGAGGTAGAACGAGCGGGAAACGCCTTTGAGCAACGGACCGAGCAGGAACGCCCGATTAGAATTCTGCATGTCGATTGGGGCAGTGAAACGGCAGCCGCATTGTAGCGTGGACGAGCACAGGGAGCTGGCGCTTCAAATCAGCAGTTCGAGCGAGTGATAGAGCCGGCGCCGCTCGGGGTCCTGGGAGGCTTCGCCCGCGTGGATCGCCTCCTTGAGGCAGGCGAGAAAGCATTCGGAGGCGGCGGAGAGCGGCACGCCGCGCCGCGCGACCACGCTCACGACGGTCCGGTCCACTTCCTCCTGAAGCGCAAGCGCGCACAGGTTATCGCGCGCGAAGCGCGTCTCCACGAGCGGCCACGGAAAGATGCTCGCCATGTCGGTGTTCATGATGAGCCCCATGGCCACCACGAACGAGTGGGCGAGATGCACCGTGCGCGGCAGCGGCAGGCCGTGGCGGCGGAAGATGTCATCGGTGATCATCTCCTTGCTTGCCGGGTCCCAGTTGAGCAGCCATTCGCAGTCCTGTAGTTCCTTGAGCGATTGGGCGTGTTCGAGCGGATGGCCCTTGCGCACGACCACGGCCGATTCGGTGGCGAAAATAGGCGTCTGCGAGAATTCGGCATGCAGCGAAGCGAGGCCGGGCTTGCCGAGCGAGAAGTCGAGCGTGCCGTCGCGCAGACGCGGCATCACGATATTAAGTAGTCCCTCATAAAACTCCAGCTGCATCCCGGGCATGCGCTCGCGAAAGCGCGTCACGGCGTCGGGCAGGAACGAGAGCGCGAGCCAGGGCGTCACACCGATCGAGAGCTTGCCGCCGCCGTGGCCGCGCCGCGCATCGAGTTCGTCCTGGGCGCGCGACATCTGGTGCACGATGGCCCGCGCGTGCACGAGCAGCGCCTGGCCGGCCTCCGTGAACGCGATGCCGTTCGCGTTGCGCGTCACGAGCGCGATCTGCTGCTCCGCCTCGAGCTCGCGCACGGCCTTGGTCGCGGCGGCCGGCGAAATGCCCAGCGCGCGTGCCGCCGCGCGGATGCTGCCGGTGTCGGCCATGGCGACGAGCGCCCTGAACTGGTGGAACTTCATAAGGGGAAACCCGGGTGAGAACCTGCGGTTGGCGGGCTAACCATTTTAGGACTGTCGGCGATAAAACGGCGTGATTATCCTGAGCCGTCACGTAATGGATGGCTTGAACGCAGGAGACGACGAATGAACACCATGGCGATTCCCCCCGCAATCGCGGCTATCGAAGAGGAAATGATCGCGCTGCGCCACGCGATCCACGCGCACCCCGAGCTCGGTTTCGAGGAGTTCGTCACGAGCGATCTCGTTGCGGAGCGGCTCGCCGAATGGGGCTACGAAGTGCATCGCGGGCTGGGCGGCACGGGCGTCGTGGGGACGCTGAAGGTGGGGACGAGCAAGCAGCGCCTCGGCCTGCGCGCCGACATGGACGCACTGCCCATCCACGAGAATACGGGGCTCGACTACGCGAGCCGTGTGCCCGGCAAGATGCACGCATGCGGCCACGACGGCCACACGGCGATGCTGCTCGCGGCGGCCAGGCATCTCGCGCAGTCGCGTTCGTTCGACGGCACGCTGCACCTCATTTTCCAGCCCGCCGAGGAAGGCCTTGGCGGCGCCAGGCGCATGCTCGACGAAGGCCTCTTCGAGCACTTCCCCTGCGACGCGGTATTCGCCATGCACAACATGCCGGGCTTCCCCACCGGCAAGCTCGGTTTTCGCGCGGGGCCGTTCATGGCGTCGTCGGACACGGTGATCATCGACATCGACGGTCGCGGCGGCCATGGTGCGATGCCGCACAAGGCGATCGATCCCGTGGTGGTGTGCGCGAACGTGGTGCTCGCGCTCCAGACCATCGTGTCGCGCAACGTGCCGCCGCTCGACATGGCGATCGTCACGGTGGGCGCGATTCACGCGGGCGAGGCGCCCAACGTGATCCCGCAAACCGCGCAGATGCGGCTCTCGGTGCGCGCGCTGCGTCCCGAGGTGCGCGACCTGCTGGAAGAGCGCATCAAGACGCTCGTGCACGCACAGGCGAGCGCTTATGGCGCGACGGCGCGCATCGACTACCAGCGCCGCTACCCGGTGCTCGTGAACGATGCGCAAATGACGGCGTTTGCGCAAGACGTCGCGCGCGACTGGCTCGGCGTTGACGGCCTCATCGACGATCTCGCACCGCTCACCGGCAGCGAGGACTTCTCGTTCCTGCTCGAGCGTTGCGCGGGCAGCTATTTGATCATTGGCAATGGCGATGGCGAAGGCGGCTGCATGGTCCATAACCCCGGCTACGATTTCAACGACGACTGTCTCGCGACGGGCGCCGCGTACTGGGTAAAGCTCGCCGAACGCTTCTTGCGCGCCTGAGCGGGTCCATAGCCCAAAGCGCATTCGATCAAAACATGAGGAGACCCACGATGAACGCCACCTCGCTGAGCTCACAGGCGGCCGCGCAGCCGCACACGCGCGCATCGCGTGCGAAGTCCATCGCTGCGATCACGATCGGCAACGGCCTGGAGTTTTTCGACTTCACGGTCTACAGCTTCTTTGCGACGACCATCGGCACGCTGTTCTTCCCGGTGCACGGCGCGCTGAATCAACTGCTGCTCGCCGTGGGCAGCTTCGGCGTGGGCTTCATCGTGCGGCCGCTGGGCGGCGTGCTGATCGGCGCGTTCGCCGACCGCGCCGGCCGCAAGGCGGCCATGACACTCACGCTCTGGCTGATGGCGCTCGGCTCGGCGATGATCGCGTTCGCGCCCACCTACGCGCAGATCGGCCTTGCTGCACCTGCGCTGATCGTGCTCGCGCGGCTCGTGCAGGGCTTCGCAGTGGGCGGCGAGGTGGGGGCCTCTACGACGATGCTCCTCGAATACGCCGACGACCGCACGCGCGGCTTCTATGGCAGCTGGCAGTTCGTGAGCCAGGGGCTCAACGCCGTCTGCGGCGCGCTGCTCGGCGTTGCGCTTTCGTCGACGCTCTCGCACGAGGCGTTGCAGAGCTGGGGCTGGCGCGTGCCGTTCGTGATCGGCATGCTGGTCGTGCCGGTGGGCGTGTATATCCGCCGCCATCTCGACGAAACGCTCAAGCATGCCGAGCCCGTGGACATGGCCGCGCCTGTCACCGAGACCGCGCGTCCGCTGCGCGAGATCTTTTCGCGTCATCGCGCGGCGCTCGTCGCGGGCGTGGTCACGACCATCGGCGGCACGGCGGCGAACTACATCGTGCTGTTCTACATGTCCACCTACGCGATCAAGATTCTCGGCCTGCCGATGTCGGTGGGCATGAGCGCGGCGCTCGTGGCCGCGCTTGTCACGGCCGCGTGCTCGCCGTTCGCCGGCATCCTGTCCGACCGCATCGGCCGCAAGCGCGTGCTCGGCTACTCGCGCGTGCTGCTGATCGCGGTGATCTATCCGGCATTCATGCTGATCCACGCCGTGCCCACGGTGTCCACCGTGCTGGCCGTCGTGGCCGTGCTGGGCGCCATCGTTGCGTTCACCGCGGTGCCCAATATCGTCATGTTGCCGGAGCTCTTCCCGCAGTCGATCCGCGTGACGGGCATGTCCATCGTCTATTGCGTGGGCGTGTCGATTTTCGGCGGCTTCGCCCAGTTCTTCGCGACCTGGCTCATCGAGTTGCTCGGCGACCCGCTCGCGCCGGCGTGGTATCTGATCGGCTGTGGAGCCGTATCGCTGCTGGCCTTGCCGCTGATTCGCGAACCGGCGGGCCGGCCGCTCGACTGAGGCCGGCTTTATCGGCCGGCCGCGCAGATCAACGTGGCAGGCCAGCACAGTCCGCGCGGCGCGCTACATATTTTTGGCGCGCGCCGCGCATATCTTGACGCGGCGTTTGCACGCCGCTCCCTGGAATCGGTCCATGTTCAACAAGACGCGCGCCATGCCTTGATGGCGGCGCGCACCAGACACATGGCATCGCTCCTCCGCATCATCTCGCTTCCTCTCCGGCACCCATGCCGGTTGCGCCGCGCTTTGGCGTCGCGAGGCGTCGCACGCTGCCGTGCGCAGAGTTCGGAACCGTCAGGCGGCTCGAACGAAGCAGGTAAGCCAGGGCACGCGGCGGCACGAGCGCCTATCAAGCAGATTCGAATGTTTGCAATTCGATTTTTTTGATTCGTTGCTATAAATGCAACTTTTCACCTAATTATTTCGCCATGAGTAGCGAATATTGATTGCCAGCAGAAATGAGTTGTTTGACGGCACACTTAATCGTGCACCTAAGGGAATCGCTGTAAGATTTTGCTCCGAGCTTGCAGGCGACGCAGCACCTCCGGCGTGACCGGATTCGCCTTGAGTTCGTCGGTCCAGCGCAGATCGTCGACAACGGAGAAAAAGCATGACAAGTGGATATAGGGTGGCACAGTTGTGCGTGTCCCTGGGTATGGCGTTCGGGGTTGCTGCGTGTCATGACAAGACGCCTGTGGCGTCGGTACGGCCACCGGTGAATGTGGACGTGATCAACGTCGCGCTGCGCGACGTACCCGTGGTCTTTGACTATGTCGGGCAGACCGAAAGTTCTCAGCAGGTCGAAATTCGTGCGCGCGTCAACGGCTTCCTTGAACGGCGCGTCTACGAAGAAGGCTCGATGGTTCATCAAGGCGACGTCATGTTCCAGATGGACCGCAAGCCGTTCCAGGCCGCGCTCGACGCCGCGCAAGCCGAGTACGCGCAGCAAAAGGCGCGGCTCGATACCGCGCAGGCCAACCTGAACCGCGTGCGTCCGCTCGCGGCCAAGAACGCCCTGAGCCAGAAGGACCTCGACGATTCCATCGGCCAGGAGCGCGCAGCGGCGGCTGCCGTCGAGCAGGCGCGCGCGAACGTCACCAGCGCGACGCTGAATCTCGGCTATACGACGATCACGGCGCCCGTCACGGGACTGTCGAGCTTCGCGAAGAAGCAGGACGGCTCCTATATCGACGCCACCAATAGCCTGCTTACCTACGTCGCGAAACTCGATCCCATGTGGATCAACTTCTCGCTCTCCGAAAACGAGATGTTGAACCTGCGTTCGCAGACGAAGAGCGGCGCGCTCAAGCTGCCGCAAATCGGCGAGCTCGAGGCGGTGATCGTGCTGGCCGATGGCAGCGTCTATCCGCAGCGCGGCCATATCAAGTTCGCCGATGCTTCGTTAAGCGAAGAAACCGGCACCTATCTGATTCGCGCCGAGGTGCCGAACCCGAGCGGTACGCTGCGGCCGGGGCAGTTCGTGCGCATCAAGCTGCTGGGCGCTCAACGCACGAGCGCGGTGGCGGTGCCGCAAGTCGCGGTGCAGCAAGGGCCGCGCGGCGCCTTCGTGTGGACCGTCGACAAGGACGACAAGGCGCAGCAGCGCGCGGTCGAGACGGGCGAATGGAACGGCAACGACTGGGTCATCAGCTCGGGGCTGCACGCGGGCGATCACGTCGTGATCGACAACACGCTCAAGTTGATGCCGGGCGCGCCGGTCAAGGCGAAGCTCGTGCCTGCGTCCGCCGATGGCGTGAAGATCGACGGGCAGGGCGGCGCGGCGAATGCTGGCGGTGCAGGCGCGCAGAGCGCCGGAAACGGCGGCACCGGCGCGGCCGGCGCAGCCAGTCCGGCAAACGCCGGAACAACCGCGAATGCGAACGCGAAGGCAAGCGCAGGCGCGGCAACCGCGGCGCCGGCGACCACGGCGAATGCGGGCGCGTCCGGGCCCGACCAGCTCTATTTCGCGCCGGGCAGCGCAAGCCTCGACGCGCACTCGGCCACGGCGCTCGCCGCGGTCGCGCAGCGTCTTGCCGCGTCGCCCGCAACGCGCGTCGTGATTTCCGGCTATACCGATTCGAGCGGCTCCTACGCCCAGAACGAGCGTCTCGCCCATGCGCGCGCCACGACGGTGCGCTCGGCGCTGATCGTCGCGGGCGTGCAGGATGCCCGCATCGAGATGCGCAAGCCCGCGAAGATCGTCGCCACCGACCCGCCCGACAAGTCCCGCCGCGTGGACGTGACGCTCTCTCCCGCAACGGGAGGCTGAGCGATGAAGTTATCCCACTTCTTTATCGACCGGCCGATCTTCGCGTCGGTCTTGTCGATCATCATTGTCCTGGCCGGTCTCGTGGCCATGTTCAACCTGCCGATCGCGCAGTTCCCCGACATCGCGCCGCCGCAGATCACGGTGAGCGCGACCTATCCCGGCGCGAGCGCCGACATCGTCGCGCAGAACGTCGCTGCGCCGATCGAGCAGCAGGTGAACGGCGCCGACAACATGATGTACATGAGTTCGTCGAGCTCCTCGACGGGCAACATGACGCTCACCGCGTACTTCAACATCGGCACCGATCCGTCGCTCGCCCAGGTGGACGTGCAGAACCGCGTGAACCTCGCGCTGCCCACGCTGCCCGATGCGGTCACGCAGCAGGGCGTCTCGGTGCAGAAACGTTCGTCGGCGTTCATGATGGTGATCGCCGTCTATTCGCCGGACAACACGTTCGACCAGCAGTACGTCGCGAACTACGCGAACGTGTACGTGCTCGACGCGATCAAGCGCCTGCCGGGTGCGAACCAGTCGGCGATCCTGGGTTCCGCGGATTATGCAATGCGCGTATGGGTCAAGCCTGACCGCATGGCCAAGCTCGGCATCACCGTGGACGACGTGAAGAACGCGATCAGCGCGCAGAACCAGCAGTTCTCCGCCGGCCGCCTCGGCCAGTCGCCCACCAGCTCGCCTGTCCTGCAGACCTTCCCGGTGGCGACCAAGGGCCGTCTCACCGAGCCTGCCGACTTCGACAACATCATCCTGCGCGCCAAGTCGGGCGACGCGGCGATCGTGCGCATCAAGGACATCGGCCATACCGAACTCGGCGCGAAGGACTACTCGATGCGGGGCCGCTACAACGGCAAGACGGCCACGCTGCTCGCGGTCTACCAGCAGCCCGGCGCCAACGCGCTGCAGGTGTCCAGGCAGGTGCGCGCGACGCTCGAGGAGTTGAGCAAGAGCTTCCCGCCCGGGCTCAAGTATGAAATCGCGCTCGACACGACCGAGTTCGTGCACGAATCGATCAACGAGGTGGTCAAGACGCTGCGCGACGCGGTCATACTCGTGATTCTGGTGGTGTTCATCTTCCTCCAGAGCTTTCGCGCCACACTGGTGCCGATTCTTGCGGTGCCGGTGTCGATCATCGGCGCGTTCATCGGCATGCTGGCGTTCGGCTTCTCGGTGAACATGCTGACACTATTCGGCATGGTGCTCGCGATCGGTATCGTTGTGGACGACGCCATCGTCGTGATCGAGAACGTCGAGCGCAACATGACCGAGTTCAAGTTGCCGCCGAAGGAGGCAGCCAAGCGCGCCATGGACGAAGTGAGCGGCCCCGTGGTGGCGATCGTGCTCGTGCTGCTCGCCGTGTTCATTCCGGTGGCGTTTCTCTCGGGCATCACGGGCCAGCTCTACAAGCAGTTCGCCGTGACCATCGCGGTCTCGGTGGTGCTCTCGGGCATCGTCGCGCTCACGCTCTCGCCGGCGCTTGCAGCCATCCTGCTCAAGCCGGGCGAGAAGAAAAAGAACCGCTTCTTCATGTGGTTCAACGAGCGCTTCGAGCGGCTGACCGCAGGCTACGGCAGGACGGTGCAGTCGGCGATCCGCCGCGTCATGCTCTCGGTCTTGTTGATCGCCGTGATGTGCGCCGCCACCGGCATGCTCTTCAAGAAGATCCCCACTTCGTTCGTGCCGGTCGAGGACCAGGGTTATCTGCTCGGCGCGGTCATCATGCCGGACGCCGCGAGTCTCGACCGCACCGGAGCTCTCTCGAAGCGCGCCGAAGACTGGTTCATGAAGCAGCCTGCCGTCAAGGCGGTGGCCGCACCGATCGGCTACAGTCTGATCGACTCGCAGTACAAGGCCAACGCCGGCACCTTGTTCGTCACGCTCAAGGACTTCAGCGAGCGCGGCAAGAACGGCACGGCCGCCGACATCATCAATGCGGCCAACCGCGCGTTTGCGGGCTTCAAGGATGGCGTGGTGATACCGGTCAATCCGCCGTCCATCCCTGGCCTCGGCACGACGGGCGGCTTCGAGTTCTGGGTGCAGAGCACCGGTTCCGGCACTTATCAGCAGCTCGAAGAGAAGGTGCGCCAGGTGATCGCGAAGGCGCGCCAGAATCCGGCGCTGCGCGGCGTCAATTCGACCATCGACACGAACTCGCGGCAATTGCTCGTGGAAGTGGATCGCGAGCGTGCGGAATCGCAGGGCGTGGCGGTGCAGGACGTCTATTCTGCACTGCAGACGATGTTCGGTTCTTCGTACGTGAGCCAGTTCCCGAAGGGCAGCCGTCTCTTCCAGGTGATCGTGCAGGCCGAGCCGCAGTACCGCACGCGCCCGGACGACATCCAGCAGCTCTACGTGCGCAACCGCGCCGGCGACATGGTGCCCATCAAGGCGGTCACGACCTACAAGTTCGTGAACGGCGCGGACATCGTTAGCCGCTTCAACAACTTCCCGGCCGCCAAGATCACGGGCGACTCCGCGCCCGGCCACAGCTCGGGTGAAGCGATTGCGGCGATGGAAGAGATCGCGCACGAAGTGCTCGGCGATGGCTACAGCTTCTCGTGGAGCGGTCAGGCGTACGAGGAAAAGACGGCCGGCTCGACGGCGGGGCTCGTGTTCGGTTTCGCGCTGCTGATGGTGTTCCTGATTCTCGCCGCGCAGTACGAGAAGTGGTCGCTGCCGATCGGCGTGCTGCTGGCGGTGCCGTTCGCGGTGTTCGGCGCGCTCGTGGGCATTCTGATTCGTGGCATGGAAGACGACGTGTACTTCCAGATCGGCCTCACGGTGCTGATCGCGCTCGCGGCCAAGAACGCCATTCTGATCTTCGAGTTCGCCGTGGAAATGCGGGAGAAAGAGGGCATGTCGCCGTACGAGGCCGCTTTGCACGCCGCGAAGCTGCGTCTGCGGCCGATCATCATGACCTCGCTCGCGTTCATTCTCGGTTGCGTGCCGCTCGCCATCGCGAGCGGGGCATCGGCGGCAAGCCGCCGTTCGCTCGGCACGGGCGTGGTTTTCGGCATGCTGGGCGCCACGCTCATCGCGCTCTTCTTCATTCCGATGTTCTTCTGGGGCCTCGAAACGCTCTCATCGCGCAAGAAACCCGGGACCGAACCGGACTTGCCGCCGCCGGCGGCGCCTCCCGCACAGGAGGATTGAAGCCATGAGCCCGAAATTGAAGCAAGCTTTGAAGCCTGCCTTGAAGCCGCTCGTTCTCGCAGCGAGCACGGTCTGGCTCGCGGCCTGCGCGGTCGGCCCCGACTACCATCGGCCCACGGTGGACGCGCCGTCCACCTACCGCTTCGCGGCGTCCGACGCCGAGGTGGTCGATACGTCGCTCGACTGGTGGAAGCAGTTCAACGACCCGATTCTCGACGATCTGGTCACGAAGGCGCTTGCGCAGAACAAGGATCTTGGCATTGCGGCGGCGCGTGTCGAGGAATACTACGGCCGCTACGTGGTGGCTCGAGCGGGCCTGTTTCCGCAGGTGGGTGCGAATTTTGGCGCCTCGCGCAGCCGCGGCGTGCCCGCGCCCGGCTATCCGCCGCTGGTCGGCAATCAGGTGCAGCTTCAGGGCACGGTGTCATGGGAGCTCGATTTGTTCGGGCGCCTGCGGCGCCTGACGGAAGCTGCGCGCGCCGAGTATCTCAGCACGCAGTCGGCGCAGCAGGCCACCCGTGTCGCGCTGATCGCCAACGTGGCGACGAGCTATCTGCAACTGCGCGACCTCGACAATCAACTGACGATTGCGCAGGAGACGCTCAAGAGCCGCGACGACTCCGTCAAGCTGTTCGAAGCGCGTTTCGGCGGCGGGGTGGTGTCGCAACTGCAACTGAGTCAGGCACGCTCCGAATACGAGTCCGCGCAGGCCTCGGTCTACTCGATCCAGATGCAGATCGCGCAGCAGGAGGACGCGATTTCCTTGCTGCTCGGCCAGAACCCGGGGCCGATTCCACGCGGCAAGTCGATCTCGCAGCTCTCGGTGCCGGCGATACCGGCGGGCCTGCCGTCGTCGTTGCTCGAGCGGCGGCCCGACATTCAGCAGGCGGAGCAGGTGCTCATTGCGGCGAATGCCCAGATCGGCGCGGCCCGTGCGCAGTATTTCCCGCAGATCTCGCTCACCGGCATGTTCGGCGCGGCCAGCACGGCGCTTTCGGGACTCTGGACCGGGCCTGCGCGAGTGTGGTCGTTCGCGGGGGCGATCACGCAGCCGATCTTCGAAGGCGGCGCCATCGCGGGCTCCGTGCATTCGGCGGAGGCGGCGCATCAGGAGGCGCTCCTGAGCTACGAGCAGGCGATTCAGCAGGCATTCGCGGATGTGGAGAACGCACTGGTTGGTGCCGCGCGCACCAACGATCAACTCGACGCCACCACGCTTCAGGTGAGCGCGCTCACGCAGTATGCGTCGCTCTCGCGCGATCTTTATGAGGGCGGCTACACGAGCTATCTGGAAGTGCTCGACGCCGAGCGCAGCCTCTTCGCGGCGCAGATCCAGCAATCGCAGTTGCAGGACGAGCGGCTCGCGCAGGTCGTGAACCTCTACAAGGCGCTCGGCTATGGATGGACGCCGCAAGCGCGGGCGGCCACGCCACCCGCGCCGCAGTCTTGACGTGCAAAATCAGTCGGGGGAACTACGGTCTGCGAGCGCAAGCTCGCAGTCCTTGAGCACCTGCATGACGAGCTTGGCTTGATAGTTGAGATCGTCGGTGTCGAGTATTTCTTCGACGGCGTCGCGCGCCCATGTAGCGTCGACGAACCATGCGTGCTGCTTGGCGATTTCCTGGGCGATGGCGGTGAGCCGTGCGATGGCGAGCCAGTCGGCTTCACGCGCATGGCGGTCGAGCCACTTGTGCGCTGCCTGCACGTGAAAAGCCGCGTTGGGCCACGTTTCGTTGAGGTAGTACGCTCCGAGGCTCCCGCAGGTGAGCCAGCAGAGCAGTTCCACGCGGTCGCGCGGACTCAGATGGTGGCGTACATCACTCATGGCGACGCTCGCGAAGATGACAGAGTTCGATTGACGGACACATGCGTGCTACGACTCCGGTATTTAGACGATATCACGGGTTGCTTAAACTCGCCGGAGCAATACACGTGCCGCATACGCGGGCTACGGGAATAGCGTCGCCTGGCTGCGGGTGGTATGCAAACCAGGGCTGACACCAGGGCGGCAGCGGAGGGGCGCAGGAGTGCCAGGGATAGCGAATGAACCGTGCAGGCAGCGCCATGCACGGCGCATGCGCGCAATTTGCACATAACCTGCATGAAGCGGGTGGCTGTCTCGCGGCGCAAGATCGCGCCGGTGTTGTCCAGGTTGGTGTGGCCCAACCCTGTGGTCAAGCCCTATATCGTCTTGCCACTCGCGCGCGCGAGACGCGCGGCGGCGTCGGCGGCGCCCATGCCGTTCGCGACATCGAACGCCGTGTTGCCGGCGCCATCCTGGGCATGCGGACTTGCACCGCGCGCCAGCAACTGCTCGACGACGTCCACGTGGTTGAACATGGCGGCGATCATGAGGGCGGTGCGGCCATCGGGCGAGGCGCCTTCGACGTCGGCGCCGTTATCGAGCAGCGCGCCAACCACGTCGGCATAACCCTTGAACGCCGCGCCTGCGAGTGGCGTCTGGCCGTTGTCGTTGCGCAGATCGGGGTCGGCGCCGCGCTGGATCAGTGCGCGTACCGCATCGGCATGGCCGTGATAGCTCGCCAGCATCACGAGGCTGTCGCCTTTCT
Source organism: Paraburkholderia sp. (assembly GCA_035277805.1). Taxonomy (GTDB): domain Bacteria; phylum Pseudomonadota; class Gammaproteobacteria; order Burkholderiales; family Burkholderiaceae; genus Paraburkholderia. Next base: position 32,570 of record DATEJU010000116.1, read on the forward strand.
CGTTACGCAGATTGGGCGGCAGGCCCTGGTCGATGAGCGAGGCGAGCGTCGCGGCTTCGCCGCGGCGGGCCGTATCGAAGACCTCGCGTGCGAATTCGATCAGGCGTGGGTCGGCATCTGCGGCTGGCGGTACGTTTGCGGTCACGGCAGACTCCTTCGAAAGGGCCGGGCGGTGAGCCTGGAAAGGTCGTCTGCCATTGTCGCCGATTCGTGCGGGTAGCGCTCGGCAGGGCGGCGCGTGGGACTCGCCGTGCGGGACTCGCCGTGCCGATCCCGCGCGAGGCCATCAGGGCACGAGCCAGAGCGCGGCGGCGTAGATAACCAGCGAGACCGCGAACGTCACCGCCGTATAGCCCATCACGCGCTGGATGCGGATGCCCGCGATCGCGACGATCGGCACGGCCCAGAACGGCTGCAGCATGTTCGAGACGTTTTCCGCCATCGCGACGCCCATCGCGGTGCGCGGCACCGAGGCGTGCAGGCTCAGCGCGGCGGGCAGCACGAACGGCCCTTGCACGGCCCAGTGTCCGCCCGCGCTCGGCACCAGCAAGGTGATGATGAGCGAGCTCAGGTAGCTCCAGACCGGCAGCGAGGCAGCCGTGGCGATCGTGACGAAAGCCTTGGCGATCATCGATGCGAGGCCGGTGCCCTTCATGATGCCCATGATGCCGCCGTACACGGGGTACTGCAGCAGCATCGACCCGGTCTGGCGCGCCGCGCGCCGGATCGCGTTTGCATAGGCGATGGGCGTGCGCTGCAGCGCAAGTCCGATCAGCAGGAAGATCAGGATCGTGGTGTTGATGTCGAGATCGAAGCCCTTCGCGCGCCATTGCATCGCCAGATAGCCCACGCCCAGCACAATCAGCAGCAGCGTGCCGAGCATCGACTGCTCGAGCCGCGTGGCGAACGAGGGCGTGTCGCTGCTCGCGCGCGCGTGCGGATCGTCGCCCGGTGCGGTGTCCTCGCTTTCGGCGGCGTCGTTGAAGGCCACGACATCCTCCGCTTTCGGGTGCATGCGGATGAAGATGAACGTCATCGCAACCACCACGAGCACGGTGGGAATGAACACGAACGGCGCGAACACGGTTTGCGAGAGCGGCACGACCTGGCCGGTGGCTTTCTCGACCAGATTGAGCGCATTGCCATGCGAGGCCTGGGAAAGTGCGATCGAGCTGGAGAGGCCGCTATTGCAGATCGACCACGCCGAGTAGCTGCCGGCGACGAGCCAGGCGAAATCGACCTTCACGCGCCGCGCGATCTCGCGCGAGAGCAGCGCGCCGACGATGAGACCCAAGCCCCAATTCAGCCATGCCGCGACGGCCACGACCGGGAACACCAGCAGCGCAGCGCGCGCAGGCGTCTGGGCGCCGGCGGCGAGCGCGCGCAGGCCGCGTTGCACGATGGGCGCTTCGGCGATGGCGTAGCCGGTCGCGAGAATCAGGATCATCTGCAGCGCGAAGCCGAGGATGCCGAAGGTGCCTTCGTACCAGGCACTCAACAACGTGGGGATGTGGCCCTGCGGGGCGATCGCGAGTGCGAGCACCGCGACGAAGGCGGTGAGGCAGATCGAGAGGACGAACGGGTCTGGCATGACCCGCTCGAAGACATAGACGAGGGCGGCAACGACGCCGCGTCCGTTCGAGGCGCGCGCGGATGCGTGGCTGCGGTTGTCCTCGCGGATGGTTTGATGACTGTCTCTTTTCATGCTGTTTTTGCTCTCGCAGCGTGTGGCTGCTGACTGGCCGGGGCCGGCGGGATAGGCGTGCTCGTGCGGGTGGGCCCGTTTTCTGGTTATTAATAGTTCGAAATACGAACACTGTTTCGTTTATCGAACCGACTAATAGTCGCTTTATGCGGTGTGAATGTCAAGCTGCAATATCGTGCTGATGCAGTATTTTTCACATCAATAAGAGTGAATTGAATGCAAAATGAAAGTATCCGACATGAAAAACAAATCGCAAACCCGGTCGCTGGACTTCCTAAAATGCAATAGCGTGCGCCTCGTACGGCGGCAGATCGCTGCATTGCAACCACACATGGAGGCTCGAGATGACGATTCGTCTAGGAGAAGATGCACCCGATTTCACGGCTGAAACCACCGAAGGCCAGATCCGTTTTCACGAATGGATCGGCGATCATTGGGCCATTCTGTTCTCTCATCCGAAGGATTTCAC
>DATEJU010000117.1:0-2785 GCA_035277805.1 Paraburkholderia sp.
CCCCGTGGACCAGCACATCAAGGGCCTGCAGGCGATGGGCGCCGAGATCAACATCGAGCACGGCTTCATCGAGGCGCGCGCGAAGCGCCTGAAGGGCGCGCGCATCGTCACCGACATGATCACGGTCACCGGCACGGAAAATCTGCTGATGGCCGCCGTGCTCGCCGAAGGCGAAACGGTGATCGAGAACGCGGCACGCGAGCCCGAAGTGGGCGATCTCGCAAATCTGCTGGTCGCGATGGGCGCGCAGATCGAGGGCATCGGCACCGACCGTCTCGTCATTCAGGGCGTGGACAAGCTCCACGGCGCGACGCACACCGTCATTCCCGACCGCATCGAGGCGGGCACATTCCTGTGCGCGGTCGCGGCCGCGGGCGGCGACGTCACGCTGCGCCACGTGCGTCCGCGCATCCTCGACGCCGTCACGGACAAGCTTCGCGAAGCGGGCGTGACGGTCGAAGAAGGCGACGACTGGATGCGCGTGCGCATGCACGAGCGCGCGCGCGCCGTGAACCTGCGCACCGCCGAATATCCGGCGTTCCCGACCGACATGCAGGCGCAGTTCATGGCGCTCAACGCGATCGCGGATGGCACCTCGCAGGTCGTCGAGACGATCTTCGAGAACCGCTTCATGCACGTGCAGGAGCTCAACCGCCTGGGTGCGCACATCACGATCGACGGCAAGACGGCGCTGGTTGCCGGCGTCGAGAAGCTCTCGGGCGCGAAGGTGATGGCAACCGATCTGCGCGCTTCTGCGAGCCTCGTGATCGCCGGGCTGTGCGCCGACGGCGAGACGCTCATCGACCGCATCTATCACCTTGACCGCGGCTACGACCGCATGGAAGAGAAGCTCAACAAGATCGGCGCCAACGTGAAGCGCATCAAGGGGAACGCGGCATGAGCACGGTCGAGTCCAAGCCCACGCCGGCAGCCGCAGCCGGTGCGCCGCTCACGCTGGCGCTCTCGAAGGGCCGCATCTTCGAAGAGACGATGCCGCTGCTCGCTGCCGCGGGCGTCGAGGTGACCGAGGACCCCGAAACCTCGCGCAAGCTCATCCTGCCGACGACCGATCCGAACCTGCGCGTCATCATCGTGCGCGCGACCGACGTGCCCACCTACGTGGAGTACGGCGCGGCCGACTTCGGCGTGGCGGGCAAGGACGTGCTGCTCGAGCACGGCGGCGGCGGGCTCTATCAGCCGGTCGATCTCGACATCGCGCGCTGCCGCCTTTCGGTGGCGGTGAAATCGGGCTTCGACTACGCGAACGCGGTACGCCAGGGCGCACGTCTGCGCGTGGCGACCAAGTACACGGAATCCGCGCGTCAGCACTTCGCGGCCAAGGGCGTGCACGTCGACCTCATCAAGCTCTATGGCTCGATGGAGCTCGCGCCGCTCGTCGGCCTCGCCGATGCAATCGTCGACCTCGTCAGCACGGGCGGCACGCTGCGCGCGAACAATCTGGTCGAGGTCGAGGAGATCATGGAGATCTCCTCGCGCCTCGTCGTGAACCAGGCGGCGCTCAAGCTGAAGCGCGCTGCGCTGCGGCCGTTCCTCGACGCGTTCGAACGCGCGTCGCGCGGTGCGCAGTCGGCCTCGCAGTCGACCTGATCGGGTGGCCTGAAGAAGCTCGCACGAGCGAGCCGGGCGACGCCCGCGCGGTGCACCGGGTGCGACGCGCACATAACCGTTACGGATGGATATCAGCATGGCTATCACGATGCGCAAACTCGACTCCAGCGCCGAAGGCTTCAAGGCGGCGCTGCACGCGGTGCTCGCCTTCGAGGCGAGCGAAGACGAGGCCATCGAGCGCTCGGTCGCGCAGATCCTCGCCGATGTGAAGGCACGCGGCGATGCCGCCGTGCTCGACTACACGAACCGCTTCGACCGGCTATCCGCCACCAGCGTCGAGGCGCTGGAGCTGCCGATCAGCGAGCTCGAGGCGGCGCTGGAGAGTCTCGAACCCAAGCAGCGCGCGGCGCTCGAAGCGGCGGCCGCGCGCGTGCGCGGCTATCACGAGAAGCAGCGTATCGAGTGCGGCTCGCATAGCTGGCAGTACACCGAAGCCGATGGCACCGTGCTCGGCCAGAAGGTCACGCCGCTCGACCGGGTGGGCCTCTACGTGCCCGGCGGCAAGGCAGCGTATCCGTCTTCCGTGCTGATGAACGCGATTCCCGCGCGGGTGGCGGGCGTGCGCGAGATCATCATGGTCGTGCCCACGCCCGATGGCGTGAAGAACCCGCTCGTGCTGGCGGCGGCACTGATCGCGGGTGTCGATCGCGTGTTCACCATCGGCGGCGCGCAGGCCGTCGGCGCGCTCGCCTACGGCACCCGCACCATCCCGGCCGTCGACAAGATCTGCGGCCCGGGCAACGCCTACGTGGCCTCGGCCAAACGCCGCGTGTTCGGCACCGTCGGCATCGACATGATCGCCGGCCCCTCGGAGATCCTCGTGGTGTGCGATGGCACGACCGATCCGCGCTGGGTCGCGATGGATCTGTTCTCGCAGGCCGAGCACGACGAGCTCGCGCAATCGATCCTGCTGTGTCCGGACGAGGCGTTCATCAAGCGCGTGGAAGACGCCATCGACGAGCTGCTGCCCAGCATGCCGCGCGCCGAAGTCATCGCCACGTCGCTCACGAACCGTGGCGCGCTCGTGAAGGTGCGCGACATGGCCGAAGCCTGCGCGATCGCCAACGACATCGCGCCCGAGCACCTCGAAATCTCGGCGCTCGAGCCGCAGAAGTGGGGCGCCGAAATTCGCCACGCGGGCGCGATCTTCCTTGGC